>NZ_NEJN01000011.1:0-169737 GCF_002113105.1 Pseudomonas sp. B22(2017) | reverse complement strand
ACTTGTGATGCTGATAATCTTTGTGACTATCAGTCCGTACTCACAAGCACCCACACGAATTGCTTGATTCGATTTGTTAAAGAGCGTTTGGTTAAGAGCGTTTCGTCTCAACCGAGGCGCGCATTCTACGCTTTCCTCATTTGCTGTCAAGTGTTTATTTTGAAGTTTTTTGCGAGAAACTCGTTTAGCTTCAAACACTTGACTCGCTGCGATCTCTCGTAGCGGGAGGCGAATCATACAGCGTTTAGAAGCGCTGTCAACCATCATCTCAACCGCTGGCGATCATTTGATCGTAGCCCTTTCAACTTCGCTTCAACTATCTAACTCTTTGAAAATCAAGGAGTTTGTCGTTCCGGCGTCGCTGGAAGTGGGGCGCATTATAAGGGGATTCAGAAGGCGGTCAAGGGTTAATTTCATTTATTTGAAATATCCCAGGCGAAGACCTTATAAAGGCCACCAGATGTTCGCCACAACACCTTCTGCACCTATGAGATCGAGCGCCGCCCGCGCGGCGCTTCGCAGCACAAGGCTGCTCCTACATCTGTTTCGGGCCAGTCACGCCTGTGCCTGCGCACGCGACCGCCTTGTTTGCCCGACGCGACATCGAGGTGGACGCCAAGGCGGTCGCGTGCCGTTCTCACAGGAATAATTGGCCCGAAACAAACGGTAGGAGCAGCCTTGTGCTGCGAAGCGCCGCGCGGGCGGCGCTCGATCTCACAGGCGCCAGAAAACCCAAGACAGCCACCTCTCAAAGCCAATGCCATCTCAAGACAGGCCCATAGCCGCCCTGACGCACACGACAACCAAAAGCCAAAACACCAAACCCCAAAAACAAAGCGGGGAGGCCTGTCGGCCTCCCCGCTTCCGCTTCATCCCTTACAAACTAGGGAACGCAAACTGCGAAGCCTCATGGCTGGCCCGCTGCGGCCAGCGCTGGGTAATCGCCTTGCGACGGGTATAGAAGCGCACACCGTCCGGACCATAGGCATGCAGGTCACCGAACAGCGAGCGCTTCCAGCCACCAAAGCTGTGGTAGGCCACCGGCACCGGCAGCGGTACGTTCACACCGACCATGCCCACTTCGATCTCGTCGCAGAACAGGCGCGCCGCTTCACCGTCACGGGTGAAGATGCAGGTGCCGTTGCCATACTCATGATCGTTGATCAGTTGCATGGCCTGCTCCAGGCTGTTCACACGCACTACGCACAGCACCGGGCCGAAGATCTCTTCTTTATAGATACGCATCTCCGGGGTCACCTTGTCGAACAGGGTGCCACCGACGAAGTAGCCATCCTCATTACCAGCCACACGGAAGCCACGGCCATCCACCACCAGCTTGGCGCCAGCAGCAACACCGTCATCGATGTAGCCCACTACCTTGTCACGGGCAGCAGCCGTCACCAGCGGCCCCATGTCCAGGCCGCACGAGGTGCCGGCCCCAATCTTCAGTGCCTTGATCTGCGGTTCCAGCTTGGCAATCAGGGCGTCAGCCACCTGGTCACCCACGCATACCGCCACCGAAATGGCCATGCAACGCTCGCCGCACGAACCGTAGGCCGCCCCCATCAGTGCGCTCACGGCATTGTCCAGGTCGGCATCCGGCATCAGCACCGCATGGTTCTTCGCACCACCCAGAGCCTGCACACGCTTGCCGCGCTTGGTGCCTTCAGCGTAAATGTACTCGGCGATCGGAGTCGAACCGACGAAGCTCAGGGCCTTCACTTCCGGCGCTTCGATCAGCGCATCCACCGCTTCCTTGTCGCCATGCACCACGTTGAGGATACCCTTCGGAAGGCCGGCTTCCAGCAGCAGCTGGGCGATGAACAGAGTCGAGCTCGGGTCGCGCTCGGAAGGCTTGAGGATGAAGGCGTTGCCGCAGGCGATGGCCAGTGGGTACATCCACAGCGGCACCATGGCCGGGAAGTTGAACGGGGTGATACCGGCAACCACGCCCAGCGGCTGGAAGTCGGACCAGGCATCGATGTTCGGGCCGACGTTGCGGCTGTACTCGCCTTTGAGCACTTCAGGCGCGGCGCAGGCGAACTCGACATTCTCGATGCCACGCTTCAGTTCGCCGGCAGCATCTTCCAGGGTCTTGCCGTGCTCTTCGCTGATCATCTGCGAGATACGCGCTTCGTTCTGCTCCAGCAGTTGCTTGAAACGGAACATCACCTGGGCGCGCTTGGCCGGTGGGGTGTTGCGCCAGGCCGGGAAGGCAGTCTTGGCCGAGTCGATCGCTTCCTGCACGGTCGCGCGGCTGGCCAACTCGACTTTGCGCACGGCCTGGCCGGTGGACGGGTTGAAGACATCGGCGGTGCGCTCACCCTTGGTAACCAGTTCGCCATGGATCAGGTGCTGAACAATGCTCATGCAAAACTCCAGATAAAGAAGGTTGAGGCAGGCGCGCGATGCGTTCACGCGCCAGGCATCAGAATCGGAAAGATCAGTCGATCAGGTTCAGGGTTTCGCCTACTGCGTCGAACAGGCGATCCAGTTCCTGCGGCGTGGTGTTGAAGGTTGGGCCGAACTGCAGGGTGTCGCCACCGAAGCGTACATAGAAGCCTGCCTTCCACAGTTTCATCGCTGCCTCGTACGGACGCACGATGGCATCACCGTCGCGGGCAGCGATCTGGATCGCGCCGGCCAGGCCGTAGTTGCGGATATCGATGATGTTCTTGGTGCCCTTCACGCCATGCAGCAGCTTCTCGAAGTGCGGCGCTAGCTCGGCGGCGGCCTGCACCAGGTTTTCCTTCTGCAGCAGGTCCAGCGCGGCGATACCGGCGGCGCAGGCTACCGGGTGGGCCGAGTAGGTGTAGCCGTGCGGGAATTCCACGGCGTACTCCGGGGTCGGCTGGTTCATGAAGGTCTGGTAGATCTCGCTGCTGGCGATAACCGCGCCCATCGGGATAGCGCCGTTGGTCACCTGCTTGGCGATGCACATAAGGTCCGGGGTCACGCCGAAGGCTTCGGAGCCAGTCATCGCGCCCATGCGACCGAAGCCGGTAATCACTTCGTCGAAGATCAGCAAGATGTTGTGCTGGGTGCAGATTTCACGCAGGCGCTTCAGGTAACCCTTCGGCGGCGGCAGAACACCAGCCGAACCCGCCAGCGGCTCTACGATCACGGCAGCGATGTTGGAGGCGTCGTGCAGCTCGATCAGCTTGAGCATCTCGTCAGCGAGGGCGATACCACCCTCTTCCGGCATGCCTTTGGAGAAGGCGTTGACCGGCAGCACGGTGTGAGGCAGGTGGTCGACATCCAGCAGCTGACCGAACAGCTTGCGGTTACCGTTGACGCCACCGAGGCTGGTGCCGGCGATGTTCACGCCGTGGTAGCCGCGAGCACGGCCGATAATCTTGGTCTTGGTCGCCTGGCCTTTCAGGCGCCAGTAGGCACGCACCATCTTCAGCGCGGTGTCGGCACACTCGGAACCGGAGTTGGTATAGAACACATGGTTCAGGTCGCCCGGGGTAAGTTCGGTGATCTTCTCGGCCAGCTGGAACGACAGCGGGTGGCCGAACTGGAAGGCCGGGGAGTAGTCCAGTGTGCCGATCTGGCGAGCCACCGCTTCGGTGATTTCCTTGCGGGTGTGCCCGGCGCCGCAGGTCCACAAACCGGACAGGGCATCGAAGATCTTGCGCCCCTGGTCGTCGAACAGGTAGCTGCCTTCGGCCGCCACGATCAGGCGTGGGTCGCGCTGGAAGTTGCGGTTGGCGGTGTAGGGCATCCAGTGCGCATCCAGCTTGAGCTGGCTGGCGATACCGGCGGGGGCGGTTTCGGGCATGTTCATCGGCGGTTCCTCGGAAGACGATTAGGCAACGATGGATGTTGTTGCAGCTAAATTGGCACGGCGATAAAGTCTGGAAAAGCCAACATTTCTAATCTTCAGACAGGCCCTGACTAAACTAATGAGCCGACGCCCCGATCCACTCGCCCAAGTCAGCGATTTTGACATCCGCCTGCTGAAGATCTACCGCAGTGTCGTAGAGTGCGGCGGTTTCTCGGCCGCCGAAAACGTGCTGGGCATTGGCCGTTCGGCCATCAGCCAGCAGATGAACGACCTCGAGCAACGCCTCGGCCTGCGCCTGTGCCAGCGCGGCCGCGCCGGGTTCTCACTGACCGAGGAAGGCCGCGAGGTCTACCACTCGGCGCTGCAACTGCTCAGCGCCCTGGAAAGCTTCCGCACCGAGGTCAACGGCCTGCACCAGCATTTGCGTGGAGAGCTGAACATTGGCCTGACCGACAACCTTGTGACGCTGCCGCACATGCGCATTACCCATGCCCTGGCCGAGCTCAAGGACCGCGGCCCCGATGTGCGCATCCAGATCCGCATGATCGCACCCAGCCAGGTCGAGCACGGTGTGCTCGATGGCAGCCTGCATGTCGGCGTGGTGCCGCAGACCAGCCCGCTGTCGGGCCTCGAGTACCAGCCGCTGTACAGTGAGCGCTCACTGCTGTACTGCGCAGTCGGCCACCCGCTGTTCTATGCCGATGACCAGCAGATCGACGACGACCGCCTCAACAGCCAGGAAGCCATCACCCCCACCTTCCGCCTGCCGGCCGAAATCCAGGCGCATTACCAGGCACTGAATTGCACGGCCAGTGCTTCGGACCGCGAAGGCATGGCGTTTCTCATCCTTACCGGGCGCTACATCGGCTACCTGCCAGACCACTACGCCACGTTCTGGGTGCAGCAAGGCCGCTTGCGTGCCCTCAAGCCCCGGGAACGCTTCTATGACCTGAGTCTCAGCTGGGTAACGCGCAAGGGCCGGCGGCCGAACCTGGTACTGGAAAGCTTCCTCGAAAGCCTGGCTGCGACACGCTGATGCCAGTCTGTGCCGCAAACGCTTGTCACTTCGGCACAGGCAGGTAATCTTGTCCGACAGCCGCAGCCACTGACCCGTACGGAATCGTCCATGACCCTAGAAGTCCCTGCGCATCGCCTCTCCGCCTCGGGCAAGCCCGCGGGCCGCATCCGCCAGAAGAACGAACAGGCCATTATCCAGGCCGCCGAAGACGAGTTTGCCCGCCATGGTTTCAAGGGCACCAGCATGAACACCATCGCCCTCAAGGCGGGGTTGCCCAAGGCCAATCTGCATTACTACTTCACCAACAAGCTGGGCCTGTACATTGCCGTACTCAGCAACATCATCGAGTTGTGGGACAGCACCTTCAACGCCTTGAGCGTCGACGACGATCCGGGCGAAGCCCTGAGCCAGTACATCCGCACCAAGATGGAGTTCTCCCGGCGCAACCCGCAAGCCTCGCGGATTTTCGCCATGGAAGTGATCAGCGGCGGCACCTGCCTGAGCGAATACTTCAGTGCCGACTACCGCGAATGGTTCCGCGGCCGGGCCGCGGTGTTCCAGGCCTGGATCGAAGCCGGAAAGATGGACCCGGTCGACCCGGTGCACCTGATCTTCCTGCTGTGGGGCAGCACCCAGCACTACGCCGACTTCGCCACCCAGATCTGCCAGGTGACCGGCCGCAGCCGCCTGACCAAGCAGGACATGGAAGACGCGAGCAACAATCTTATCCACATCATTTTGAAGGGCTGCGGCATCAAGCCGGCTGCCTGATCGTCATTTATGCCTTCTACCCTGCTCGACCTCTGCGAGTACCGCGAGGAAATCCGCAAAAGCCGCTTCATCACCCTGGCCGGGCCGATCAGCAGTGCCGCCGACGCGATGAGTTTCATCGAACGCCACAGCGACCTGGCCGCCACCCACAACTGCTGGGCCTGGAAGCTTGGCGCCCAGTACCGCAGCAGCGATGACGGCGAACCTGGCGGTACCGCGGGGCGGCCAATCCTCGCGGCCATCGAGGCGCAGGACTGCGACCAGGTGGTGGTGCTGGTAATCCGCTGGTACGGCGGCATTCAGCTGGGAACTGGCGGCTTGGCCAGGGCCTACGGCGGCGGCGCCAACAAATGCCTGCAACAGGCACCCAAGCGGCTTCTGGTGCAGCGCAGCGAATTCACCTGCAGTTGCAGTTTCAGCGAACTGGCACTGGTGAAGCTGCGCCTGGCAGAGGTTGACGGCCTGGTTCTGGACGAACAATTCACCGCCAATGGCGTGGACCTGCTGATTGCACTCGGCGACACCCATCTGGCGCAAATTCAGCAGCAGTTGGCCGACTTGAGCCGCGGGCGCATTCTGCTCGAAGCACGTTGAACATTGCCCACAACAACTGTGGGCCGGCCTGTGGATAAGCTTGGGGCATTCGCTTGCAGGCAGCATTAATCAAGGGCTACAGAGGCTTGATCATATTTTGATCACCATTTGATGACAGCCGCAAACCGTTGATGCTCCTGAGGTTATCCCCAGGTCCCCAGCCTGCGTACCCCCCGCAAGCAATCTGCGCTTGCACACAATAACTGTGGACCAGCTTGTGGATAACCCGTGCGCCAACAGGCCGAAGGCCACGCCGTACAAGGGCCTGACGCAACTGGTGATTTTTCGTACAGCCCACCACGAGGCGCTCGGCACCACAGTGCATTATCCTCAATATCCTTCTTCGAACCGATCACGGAGCGCATCCAAATGGCTAACGCAAAAACCGCACTCATCATCGGCGCCTCGCGCGGGCTAGGCCTGGGCCTGGTGCAACGCCTCCAGGAAGACGGCTGGAACATCACCGCCACCGTGCGCAACCCGCAGCAGCCCGGCGCCCTGGCGGACGTGCCCGGCGTGCGCATCGAACAGCTGGAAATGAACGACACGACCCAGCTCGATGGCCTCAAGCAACGCCTGCAAGACCAAGTCTTCGACCTGGTGTTCATCAACGCCGGGGTCATGGGGCCTCTGCCGCAAGACCTGGAGACGGTGCAGAACAAGGACATCGGCGACCTGTTCATGACCAACGCCGTGGCGCCAATCCGCGTGGCTCGCCGCCTGGTCGGTCAGGTACGCGAAAGCAGCGGCGTGCTGGCCTTCATGAGCTCGATCCTCGGCAGCGTGACCATCCCCGATGGCGGCGAAATCTGCCTGTACAAGGCCAGCAAGGCGGCCCTGAACTCGATGATCAACAGCTTCGTCGTCGAGCAACAACGCCCCGACCTGTGCGTGCTGGCCATGCACCCGGGCTGGGTGAAAACCGACATGGGCGGTGAAAACGCCGAGATCGACGTGCTGACCAGCACCCGCGGCATGCTTGAACAGATCAAGGCGCAAAGCGGCAACGGCGGCCTGCGCTTCATCAACTACAAGGGCGAACCCTTGGTCTGGTGATTCACCAGGTCGCAGCCTGGCCGGGCGCAATGCCCGGCAAGGCTCTGTAGAATGGCGGCAACCGTACCTGATTGAGATGACCCACCATGTATGACTGGTTGAACGCCCTGCCCAAGGCCGAACTGCACCTGCACCTGGAAGGCTCGCTGGAGCCCGAGCTGCTGTTCGCCCTGGCCGAGCGCAACAAGATCGCCCTGCCCTGGGCCGATGTGGAGACCTTGCGCGGTGCCTATGCCTTCAACAACCTGCAGGAGTTCCTCGACCTGTATTACCAGGGCGCCGACGTGCTGCGCACCGAGCAGGACTTCTACGACCTGACCTGGGCCTACCTGCAACGCTGCAAGGCGCAGAACGTGATCCACACCGAACCGTTCTTCGACCCACAGACCCACACCGACCGCGGCATCCCCTTCGAGGTGGTGCTCAACGGCATCAACCAGGCGTTGAAGGACGGTCGCGAGCAACTGGGCATCAGCAGTGGCCTGATCCTCAGCTTCCTGCGCCACCTCAGCGAAGATGAAGCACAGAAAACCCTCGACCAGGCCCTGCCATTCCGCGATGCGTTCATCGCCGTTGGCCTGGACAGCTCGGAAATGGGGCACCCACCGAGCAAGTTCCAGCGAGTGTTCGACCGCGCCCGCAGCGAAGGCCTGGTCGCCGTTGCCCATGCCGGCGAGGAAGGCCCGCCCGAGTACATCTGGGAAGCCCTGGACCTGCTGAAGGTCAAGCGTATCGACCACGGTGTGCGCGCCATCGAGGACGAGCGCCTGATGCAGCGCATCATCGACGAGCAGATCCCGCTCACGGTGTGCCCGCTGTCGAACACCAAGCTGTGCGTGTTCGACCACATGAGCCAACACAACATCCTCGAGATGCTCGAGCGCGGCGTGAAGGTCACGGTCAACTCTGACGACCCGGCCTACTTCGGCGGCTATGTCACCGAAAACTTCCACGCCCTGTACACCCATTTGGGCATGACCGAAGACCAGGCCCGTCGACTGGCCCAGAACAGCCTGGATGCCCGGCTGGCCTGAATGACCTGACGGCGACATATCTGTGGCGCCGTCAACCTACCTGCAACGTCGGCACGCGGGCAATGCGATTGATCTGCTGGATACCCAACGCAGAAATATGCAATGCCCGCGAGTCCTCGGCCTCGCGCATCCAGCCAGATTGCAGGAACAGCCGGAACAAGGCCTGCCCCAGCACGCCGCCCAGGTGCGGCCCATGGTCGTTCCACTCGGTGCAGCGGCAGATCACGCAGCCACGTTGCTGGTGCGGCGCCAAGGCATCGATGTAGACCCCGACCAAAGCCAGCTGCGTCCGCCCCTCTTCGCTTACCATCAACTGCCGACCACTACCCTCCAGCCAGCCGGCCACCACCAGACGGTGATACAGCTCACCGGCCAGTTCCCCGCCCAGGTGATCGCCACAGCGACGCGCCCTGCGTATCGACATGGGCAGCGGTGATACCGGTGCCTTGGCCCGCTCCCCCCTGGCACTCTCCAACTGGACACTGGCCAGGGCCTCCACCGCTGCCCCGACTTGCGGGGTGGCCAGCCGGAAGTAGCGCTTGCGCCCCCGCGCTTCGTGCCGGAGCAAACCGGCCGACGACAACAACGAAAGATGAGCGCAGGCCGATGACGAGGTCAGGCCTGTCATTACCGCGAGCTCGTTGGCCAGCCGCGGCGTGCCATCGATCAATGCCCACAACATGGCACTGCGCTTGGGGTCGGCCATCAGGCTGGCAATCTGGCTGATACTGCTGGCTGCGTTCATGTCCCTGTAACTCCCTGCAAGTTCACTGTGTGGATGCGATGGCCACCCCTGGCAGGGAAGCGCCTCTCGCTGGCACTGGCCTGGTTCGCCAGTATAAGCCGCAAAAAACGCCATTCAGGCAGCGCCGCGCAGTGGTGCCACAGGCAAAATACCACTGGGTATGCCTACCCATGGCAAGCAGTGAAGCAGTGCGTGAAAGCTGCCCGGACCGCGTGGGCAAGCAGCCCGGCACACATGGCAGGAGCCCGGGAACGACAGGCGGAAAAAACACCGGATGCAACTTCGGACGCGGCCGACAACCAATTTCCACAAGTAGCGCAAGCCAAAGCGAAGGTTCCACGTGCTTGCGGGCATTGCACCCCAAGCAGGAAAAAACATGTAGAAAACATTCTTGCCGACCGTCAGTCAGGACACTGATGCAGGTCATGGCGGGCAGAAGGTGCAGCGCTACACTTCATCCGCTCTCCCCCTTTGGAGGTATGCCGCGATGAAAATTGTCGTCAGTGCGTCGAGCCGAAACCCCGCTTGCCCCTGGCAGGTCCAGCTCGATCAACACGTGGTCAGTTTCCGCAGCGAGGCCGAGGCGCGTGCCTTCGTCGCCACGCTGGAAACCCGCCTGCATGCACCTCACCCGCTTATGCGGGAGCCTTGGCCGGCAAGCGTCGGGTCAGCAGCGCGACACTGACCACCAGCGCCCCGCACAGGCTGATCACCAGCGCCATCGGTACCGCACTGCCATCATGCAGCAGCCCGACCAGCGCTGCTGCGCCGGCGGCAACGCTGAACTGCAGGCAGCCCATCAGCGCCGAGGCACTGCCGGCCCGCGCCCCCTGCCCGCTCATGGCACAGGCAGAGGCGTTGGGGATGATGCAGCCAAGGCTGGAGATGCAGACGAACAGCGGTACCAGCAGTGGCCACAGCTGTGTTGGCCGCATTGCCGCCACGGCCAGCAACACCAAGCCCGCAGCCAGGTACAGCCACACCGCACGCGCCAACAGAAACGCCGGCCCGCGCTTGGCCAGCAAGCGTGCATTCACCTGCGCCACCAGGATGAAGCCGGCGGCATTGGTGCCGAACAACCAGCCGTAATGCTCGGCCGGCACGCCGTAGAGCTTGATGAACACGAAAGGTGAACCGGCGATGTAGGCAAACATGCCGGCGATGGCGATACCACCGGTCAGGGCATGGCCGACGAACACCCGGTCAGCGAACAGACGCAAGTATTGGCGCATGGCGCCAGACAGCGGTTGCCGCGGTATGTGCTCGGGCAGGCTTTCCGGCAGGCCCAGGCTGACCGCCAGCAGGCAGCCGGCACTGAACAGGCTCAGGGCGAGGAAGATCGATTGCCAGCCGGCCACGTTCACCAGCACCCCGCCCAGCATCGGTGCCAGGATTGGCGCCAGGCCCATGACTAGCATCAGCTGCGAGAACACTTTGGCCGAGGCCACCGGGTCGCACTTGTCACTGACGATGGCCCGCGAAAGCACCATCCCGGCGCAACCGCCCAACGCCTGGACAAACCGCGCCAGCACCAGGGTATCGAGGTTGGGGGCATAGGCACAGGCCAGTGACGCCAGGGTGAACAGGGTCACCCCGAACATCAGCGGCTTGCGTCGGCCAAAGCGGTCAGCCACCGGCCCGTAGGCCAGTTGCCCGATGGACAGGCCAAGGAAGTAGGCGGCCAAAGTGGCCTGGACGTGTTTTTCATCGGTGGCGAACGCCTGCGCCATGGCCGGGAAAGCAGGCAGGTAGAAGTCGATCGCCAAGGGCCCGAACGCACTGAGTGCGCCCAGGATGAGCACCATTCGCAGGTTCATCAGGAATCCATAGCAGGCTAAGCAAGTGCTCGATTCTACCTGCTGCGGGCCCTATCGACATGAAAACATTTGCAACAATACCGAGCCTGGAGCGCCCCCTGTGGGAGCGGGCGTGCCCGCGAATCAGGCGGCGCGGTGGATGGCACCGGCTACGCCGGTGTTCGCGGGCACGCCCGCTCCCACAGGTCAGTATTCAGGCCGCCTCGACCTGATAACCTTCATCGCGAATGGCCGTGAGGATCCGCTCCTGAGCCAACTCGCTCTGCACCCGTACCTGCCTGGCCGCCAGATCGACCTCCACCTTGGCCGCGGCATCCTGTTCCTGCACCGCCCGGGTCACGGCTTTCACGCAATGGCCACAGGTCATGCCTTGTACATTGAACACTTGCATGGGGGTTACCTCCTTCGGGTTTTCCACAAGTCTCAAGCTTGCCATCGGGGCAAGGTCAAGACTTGCCGACACCAGCCGGGGTGGAAATCCGCGCGCGCGTCGGCCAAGCTGCGCCTTTGATGATCAGGCAAGCAGGAGATTCTTCATGTTCAGGGCAGCATTGGGCGTCGTCGGGCTATTGAGCACGCTGGCTGCAGTGCCACCGGCCAGCGCCGAGGGCAACTCGGACTACAGCGTGCTGATCATTTCCCGGGAGCGTCTGGAAGTGGCCACCAGTTGCGAAATCGGCATCTACCTCAACGACCAGCTCTCCGGGCGCGTGTTCCAGGAGCAGTCCACCTCGTTCAACCTGCCGCCCGGCCCGGTGGACGTGCGCCTGCGCCTGCTGCCCGGGCAAATGCCCGGCTGCGCCCCGGGTGTCGAGGACCAACGCAGCACGCGACTGAACCTGCAGGCGGGCCAGATCAACAAATACCGCATCGCCATGGGGCAATATGGGCTGGAGTTGAAGCGAGCCGGCCTGGGCTATTGACCTTACCTGCGTGGCAAGGTTGATGCTGGAGGCCTGTCCAAGGAGGAGAGCCATGCCCGCATCCACCACATACGACCTGCCGATCTCCGGCATGACCTGCGCCAGTTGTGCCAGCCGGGTCGAACGCGCCCTGCGCAAGGTCACCGGCACTGAACAGGTCAGCGTCAACCTCGCCACCGAACAGGCCCGGGTCCAGGCCCCGGTCAACAGTCTGCCCGCGCTGGTCGAGGCCATACGCGAAGCCGGCTATGGCGTGCCCACCCGCACCGTCGAACTGCAGATTGGCGGCATGACCTGCGCCAGTTGCGTCGGCCGCGTAGAGCGCGCTCTCGGCAAGCTGCCGGGTGTTGAACGGGTCAGCGTCAACCTGGCCAGCGAACGCGCTCACCTCGAAGTGCTCGCGGCCCTCGACGACAACCTGCTGATCGACGCCGTGCAAAAGGCCGGCTACAGCGCCAGCCTGCCGCAAACCGCCAAGGACGACCAGCACGCTGCCCAGCACCGCCTGCGTAACGAACGCCTGGCGGTCGGCGCAGCGTTGCTGCTCGCCCTGCCGCTGGTGGTACCAATGGTGGTGCAGCCATTTGGCGTGCACTGGATGTTGCCAGCGTGGGTGCAGTTCCTGCTGGCCACACCGGTGCAGTTCATTCTCGGCGCGCGGTTCTACGTGGCCGCCTGGAAAGCCGTGCGCGCCGGGACTGGCAACATGGACCTGCTGGTAGCCCTGGGCACCAGCGCCGGCTACGGCCTGAGCCTGTACCAGTGGGCGCAAGCCCCCGCCGGCATGGCCCCTCACCTGTACTTCGAAGCTTCGGCCGTGGTGATTGCCCTGGTGCTGCTGGGCAAGTACCTGGAAAGCCGTGCCAAGCGCCAGACTGCCAGCGCCATCCGTGCCCTCGAAGCCCTTCGCCCGGAACGGGCCGTGCGCCTGGTCGATGGCCAGGAAGAGGACGTGGCCATTGCACAACTGCGCCTCGGCGACCTGGTACTGGTCAAACCCGGCGAGCGCTTCCCGGTCGATGGCGTGGTGGAAGACGGCAGCAGCCATGCCGATGAAGCCTTGATCAGCGGCGAGAGCCTGCCGGTGCCCAAGCAGCCAGGGGACAGGGTCACCGGTGGCGCCATCAACGGCGAAGGCCGGCTGCTGGTACGCACCCAGGCACTGGGTACCGAAACCGTGCTGGCACGCATCATCCGCCTGGTGGAAGATGCCCAGGCGGCCAAGGCACCGATCCAGAAGCTGGTCGACCGGGTCAGCCAGGTATTCGTCCCGGCCGTGCTGGTACTGGCGCTGATCACCCTGGTCGGTTGGTGGCTGGCTGGCGCGCCACTGGAAACCGCGCTGATCAATGCCGTCGCGGTACTGGTCATCGCCTGCCCCTGCGCCCTCGGCCTGGCCACACCCGCCGCGATCATGGCCGGCACCGGGGTCGCCGCCCGCCATGGCATCCTGATCAAGGACGCCGAAGCCCTGGAGCGCGCCCATGCGGTCAACCGTGTGGTGTTCGACAAGACCGGCACCCTCACCTCCGGCAGCCCGCGCGTTGTCCACAGCCAGGCGCAGGTGGGCAGCAGCGCCGACCTGCACCGCCTGGCCGGTGCCCTGCAGCGCGGCAGCGAACACCCGCTGGCCAAGGCGGTACTGGATGCCTGTGCCGAACAGGGCCTGGACGTGCCTGGCGTTGCTGACAGCCAGTCGCTGACCGGGCGTGGTATTGCCGGGCGTGTGGAAGGCCGCGAGTTGGCCCTGGGCAACCGCCGCCTGCTCGATGAAAGCGCCCTGCCACCCGGCGACCTGGCCGCCAAGGCCCAGGCCTGGGAAGCCGAGGGGCGCACCCTGTCATGGCTTATCGAACGCGGCGCGCAGCCGCGTGTGCTGGGCCTGTTCGCCTTTGGTGACAGCCTCAAGCCCGGCGCCGCGCAGGCGATCGATACCCTGCACGCGCAACACATCAGCAGCCACCTGCTGACCGGCGACAACCGCGGCAGCGCCAAAGTGGTGGCCGATGCCCTGGGCATCGACGACGTGCATGCCGAAGTGCTGCCGGCCGACAAGGCCGCGACCGTGACTGCACTCAAGCAGGATGGCGTGGTCGCCATGGTCGGGGATGGCATCAATGATGCGCCGGCGCTGGCCGCCGCCGATATCGGCATTGCCATGGGCGGCGGTACCGATGTGGCCATGCAGGCCGCCGGCATCACCCTGATGCGCGGCGACCCACGCCTGGTACCGGCCGCCCTGGAGATCAGCCGCAAGACCTATGCGAAGATCCGCCAGAACCTGTTCTGGGCGTTCATCTATAACCTGATCGGCATCCCGCTGGCCGCGCTGGGTTACCTCAACCCGGTACTGGCCGGCGCCGCCATGGCCCTGTCCAGCGTCAGCGTGGTGAGCAACGCGCTGTGGCTCAAGGCGTGGAAACCCACCAGCAACACCCAGGAGGCCCCATGAACATAGGCCAGGCCGCCCGCCGCAGCGGGCTCAGCACCAAGATGATCCGTTACTACGAGTCCATCGGCCTGCTCAAACCCGCCACGCGCAGTGACAGCGGCTACCGCCTTTACCAGGCGGAAGACTTGCACAGCCTGGCCTTCATCAAGCGCTCCCGCGACCTGGGCTTTTCCCTCGAGGAGGTCGGCAAGCTGTTGACCTTGTGGCAGGACCGCCAGCGTGCCAGCGCCGATGTGAAAGCGCTGGCCATGCAACACATCGATGAGCTGAACCGGCGCATTGAAGAGCTGGTGAGCCTGCGCGACACCCTTGGCGAACTGGTATCGCACTGCCAGGGAGACGAGCGCCCGGACTGCCCGATCCTCAAGGATCTGGCCAATGGCTCTGCTAATGGCTGCTGTCACTGAGCCACCCGCAACGTTTGGTATGCCATATACGTCCAAACACGACCGAATAGTCACCAACTGCGACTTTATCCAATAAATACGGGCGTTTTCCTACATTAAACCCGGATGCTGCCGATGCAATTGTTACCTGCCTCGTGTGTCGAAAATAACAAATCCGGGAGCGTCGATGAGCATCAAACAGAAACTGACCTGGGCATTCGCGGTCATCGCCGGCTTGCCCATAATCCTTGTGGCCACCCTGGTGGTCCTCAACCTGCGTGGCGAAGCCCGCGACGGATTCCTCGATGGCAGCAGCCGGGAAATCCGCCAGGTCAGCAACGCGATGAACATCTTCTTCCAGGGCATCAACCAGAATGTCGAGTACCTGGCTGCGCAGCCGATGGTCGCCGCCACGGGTAGCGAACTGAACAAGTACATGAGCGCAACCCCGTCCTACGAATTGGGCGACCAGGCCAACAAGCTGCTGGAGTTCATGACCCGCCTGGCCACCACGCATCCCAGCTATGCGTACCTGTCCTACGGGGTGAATGACGGTGGCTATGTCGGCTGGCCGGCCGGGCAGAAGTTCGTCAATTACGACCCGCGCACCCGACCCTGGTACCAATTGGCAATGGCCAACCCCGGCAAGACCTTGCGTACCGGCGCCTACTACTGGGCTGCCGACGACGCCGTGCTGGTCAGCACCGTGCGCACCGTCGCCAACCAATTGGGCAACCCTGGCGGCGTGGTCAACGTCGACGTCTCGCTCAAAGGCCTCACCGAGATCGTCCAGCAGATCAAGCTGGGCGAAAGCGGCTACGTGCTACTGGTGGAGAACAACGGCAACGTACTGGTCGACCCTCGGGACGCCAAGCATAACTTCAAGCAACTGGCGAGCTTTGGCGACGGGTACGCCGAGCTGGCCAAGCACGGCAAGGGGCTGGCCGAAGTGGAGCTGAATGGCGTGCGCTACATGGCCAACATCTACCCGGACGAACAGCTGGGCTGGACCTTGATCGGCCTGATCGAACAAAGCGAAGTGATGCAGACCACCACCCGCCTGACCTGGTTGGTCGGCGTGGTGGCCCTGGTACTGGCCGCGCTGTTCGCCGTGGTCGGTGCCACCTTTGCCAAGCTGATCGTGCGTCCGATCAACAGCGTCACCAGCGGCCTGGAAGATATCGCCCAGGGCGAGGGCGACCTGACCCGCAACCTGGAGATCCGTGGCCGCGACGAAACAGCGCAACTGGCCAGCTGGTTCAACCAGTTCCTCGGTGCCATTCGCAGCCTGATCCAGCACATCGGGGCTGCCGCCAGCAAGATACTCAGCACCTCCAGCAGCTCGACCCGCGTTTCCAGCGACATGGCCGAAGCCGCAGGCCGCCAGCGCGAAGCGGTGGACATGGTCTCTACCGCCTTCCACGAAATGGTCGCCACCGCCAACGAAGTGGCACGTTCCTGCAGCCAGGCGGCACAGTCGGCCGACAGCGGCCAGCAGCAGGCCCGCGAAGGCCAGCAGCAAATCGATGCCGCGGTACATAGCGTTGACCGCCTGAGCCAGGAGATAGAACAGTCGGCGCAGTCGATCCAGCAGCTGGAGCGTGACAGCAACGCCATCCAGTCGATCCTCGGCACCATCCGCTCGATTGCCGAGCAGACCAACCTGCTGGCACTCAACGCCGCCATCGAAGCGGCCCGTGCCGGCGAGCAGGGCCGTGGCTTTGCCGTGGTTGCCGACGAGGTGCGGGCGCTGGCCAAGCGCACTGCCGACTCCACCGCCGAGATCGACGGCCTGCTGGGCAACCTGGCCAGCCGCACTGCCGAGGTTGCCGCACAGATGCACGCCAGCCTGGAGGTTTCGCAGCAGTCGGTGAGCCGCATCGGCCTGGCCCGTGACAGCTTCGGGCAGATCCGCGAGTCGGTGGATGTGATCCGCGACATGAACACCCAGATTGCCACGGCGGCCGAAGAGCAGCACCAGGTGGCCGAAGACATCAACCGGCACATCAGCCAGATTCATGGCGATGCGCAGCTGGTGGCCGAACTGGCCCAAGCGGCGCGGATGGATTCGGAGAGCCTGGCCGGGTTGTCCAATGAGCTGGATTCACTGGTGCGCAGGTTCCGTACCTGATGTTTTGCCTGCCCCGGCCTAATCGCCGGCAAGCCGGCTCCCACAGGTACTGCACAGGCCCTGAGTGCAGTGGGATCCTGTGGGAGCTGGCTTGCCGGCGATTAGGCCGGTGCAGGCAAACAATGCCTGATTGCCTAAAGCTTCAATTCCCCCGGCGTCGCGCCGAACAATTGCTTGAACGCCGCAATGTAAGCCGAGGTGGAGTCATATCCACACCCCAACGCCGCCTCGGTCACACTCTCCCCGGCCTCCAGCAGCGCCAGCGACGACAACAGCCGCATACGCTGCCGCCAGTTGCGAAAACTCAAGCCCGTCTCCCGCTGGAACAGCCGCATCAGCGTCTTCTCCGAGCAACCCAACTCTCGCGCCCACTGCTGCAAGGTCTGCGACTGGTCCGGTGCAGCGATCAGACCATTGCACAGCGCCAGCAACCCCGGGTGCCGTGGCAGTGGCAACGAAAAGCCGACTTCGGGCAGCATGCGCAACTGGTCGAGCAGCACCGCCACCAGCCGCGCCTCGGCACTGTCACCCTCCGGGTAGTCTGCCGGGAACAGGCAGAACTGCTTGATCAGTTCGCGCGCCAGCGGGGTCACTTCCAGTACCCGGCATTGCTTCGGTGCCCAAGGGCAGGCATCCCGGCGCACGTAAAGGCTGCGCATTTCGGCCTGCATTGAGGTGACCACTTCATGTTCGGCATCGGCTGGTATCCATACGCCCCACTGGGGCGGGGCGAAGTAGCTGCCTTCCTGTGTATACACCCCGAGGACGCCGCTGATGGCGTAGGAGAACTGCACCCAGTCGTGCTGGTGGCGGGTGGTCCAGGAGCCGGCGCCAAGGCTTTCGGCTCGTGCATAGAGCGGCCTGGGCAGGTGGTCCAGCGCCGGAATGGGGCGGGGGTGTCCGATGATGGGCATGGTGGTTTCTTTTAGTTCTGACCAGACAAGCCTAACAGCTCAGCGCTCGACGATGACGGTCACCCCCTGCCCGCCCGCAGCGCAGATCGATATCAACCCCCGCCCCTTCCCCGACCTCGCCAGCAGCTTGGCCAGGTTGGCCAATATCCGCCCCCCGGTCGCGGCAAACGGGTGCCCGGCCGCCAGTGAACTGCCCTTGACGTTGAGTTTGCTGCGGTCAATCGCCCCGAGCGGCGCATCCAGCCCCAGCCGTTCGCGGCAATAATCGGCATCTTCCCAGGCCTTGAGCGTGCACAGCACCTGGGCAGCAAAGGCTTCGTGAATCTCGTAATAGTCAAAGTCCTGCAGCGTCAGGCCATTGCGCGCCAACAGCCGCGGCACCGCATACACCGGCGCCATCAACAGCCCTTCGCGACCAGTAACGAAATCCACCGCAGCGGTTTCACCATCGACCAGATAGGCCAGCACCGACAGCCCCTGCTGCTCGGCCCATTCCTCGCTGCCCAGCAACACTAGCGAAGCACCATCGGTCAGCGGTGTGGAGTTGCCCGCCGTCAGCGTGCCCTGCCCGCTGCGGTCGAAGGCTGGCTTGAGCTTGGCCAATTGTTCCAGGGTCAGGTCGGGGCGCAGGTTGTTATCACGGGTCAACGACAGAAACGGCGTCAGCAGGTCATCCTGCCACCCTTCGGCGTATGCGGCAGCCAGCGCCTGGTGGCTCAGCAGCGCCAGTTCGTCCTGCTCGGCACGGCCAATGCGCCAGGCCTGGGCCATGCGTTCGCAATGCTCGCCCATAGACAACCCGGTGCGCGGCTCACCGTTGCGCGGTAATTCGGGTTTCAGGTGGTGAGGACGCAGCTTGAGAAATGGCTTGAGCCGTTCGCCCAGGCTCTTGCCACGGTTGGCCTGCAACAGGATGTGGCGCAGGCCTTCGTTGACCGCAATCGGCGCATCGGAGGTGGTGTCCACACCGCCGGCTATGCCGCAGTCGATCTGCCCCAGGGCAATCTTGTTGGCCACCAGCAGTGCCGCCTCTAGCCCCGTCCCGCAGGCTTGCTGGATGTCATAGGCTGGCGTCAGCGGCGACAGGCGCGAACCCAGCACGCACTCACGTGTCAGGTTCATGTCTCGCGAGTGCTTGAGCACAGCGCCAGCCACCACCTCCCCCATGCGCAACCCATGCAAGCGGTAGCGTTCGATCAGCCCTTCGAGGGCGACGGTTAGCATCGCCTGGTTGCTGGCCGTGGCGTAGGCGCCATTGGAACGGGCGAAGGGAATTCGGTTGCCGCCCAGGATCGCGACCCGGCGAAGTGAACGCATGCGCTTGTTCCTCCTGAAACAATTTGATCCGTACAGCCTAGGTGTTTTTACCGCATTCGAACGACCTTGCCACAAAGTTGGTCCACACTTTCAAGCTTGCCTTCCGGGAGACCCACTCATGAGCGATCGCTACCTCGGCTTTGCCAACTCCAACCTCGGCCGCCGCCTTGTGGATGCCCTTGGCCTGCCACGTCCGGCGCCGCTGGAGCGTTGGCAGGCAGGCCGCCTGCGCCCGGTCGAAGGTGCCCTGGTACTGGGTGGCGGGCCACTGGCGAGCCAGGTCGAAGCCATTGCCCCGCGCCTGACCGACACGCTTTACAGCTTCAATACCGACAACCTCCAGGCCGAGGCATGGGTGGCTGGCCTGGGGCCGAAGATCAAGGCCGTGGTATTTGATGCCAGTCATCTGTCCGACAGCGACGCGTTGAAGCAGTTGCGCGAGTTTTTCCAGCCACTGCTGCGCAGCCTGGCATCGTGCGCCCATGTGGTGCTGCTGGGCCGCGCGCCAGAAAGCCTCGACGACCCGTTGGCCAGCATTGCCCAACGAGCCCTGGAAGGCTTCAGCCGCTCGCTGGCCAAGGAACTGCGCAACGGTGCGACCACGCAGTTGCTGTATGTCGGCCCCGGCGCGGAGGACCAGCTGGAAGGCGCCCTGCGCTTCTTCCTCTCGCCCAAGAGCGCCTTCATTTCCGGCCAGGTGCTGCGCCTGCATGCCTGCGCCAGCCAGGTCGAGGACTGGACACGGCCGCTGGCTGGCCGCCGCGCCCTGGTAACCGGGGCCGCACGCGGCATCGGTGCCGCCATTGCGGAAACCCTGGCGCGGGACGGTGCCGACGTACTGCTGCTGGACGTGCCGCAAGCCAGCCAGGACCTCGACGCCCTGGCCGCACGTCTGGGTGGCAAGGCGCTGCCCCTGGACATCTGCGCCGGCGACGCGGCAACGCAACTGCTTGCGGCCCTGCCCGACGGCGTCGACATCGTGGTGCACAACGCCGGTATCACACGCGACAAGACCCTGGCCAACATGACCCCGGAATACTGGGACGCGGTGCTGGCGGTAAACCTCAAGGCACCGCAGGTGCTGACACAGGCGCTGTACGACAACGGCGCCCTGGGTGAAAACGCGCGCATCACCCTGCTGGCCTCGGTCAGCGGTATCGCCGGCAACCGCGGGCAGGCCAACTATGCCGCGAGCAAGGCCGGGCTGATCGGCCTGGCCCAGGCGTGGGCGCCCCGGCTCGCCGAGCGCGGCGGCAGCATCAATGCCGTGGCACCCGGTTTCATCGAAACCCACATGACCGCCGCCATGCCCATGGGCCTGCGCGAGGCCGGGCGACGCTTGAGTTCGCTTGGCCAGGGCGGCCGCCCGCAGGATGTCGCCGAAGCCATCGCCTGGCTCAGCCAGCCGGGCTCCGGTGCAGTCAACGGCCAGGTGCTGCGGGTATGCGGCCAGGCCTTGATGGGGGCCTGAACATGAGCCGACACTGGCACGACCTGCACAGCCCGGCTTCGCGCGCCAGCCTGTACCTGCGCGCGGCAAGCAAGCGCACCATCAGCGGCGACCAGCTGCCGGACGACGGCCTGCGCTGTTTCATTCGCGTCCAGTCGGGCAACCTGGCCGCCTATCGTCGGCTGTGCCACTTCACCGACGATGGCCGCCTGCCGGGTACTTATCCACATGTCATGGCGTTCACGCTGCAGCTGCAGTTGATGACCGCGCCAAACTTCCCCTTCCCGCTGCTCGGCCTGGTGCACCTGCACAACCGCATCGAGGTGCTGCGCCCGCTGGGCGGTATCGAAGGGCTGCGCTTTGCGGTGCATGCAGGCAATCTGCAAGCGCATGCCAAGGGCGGCACCTTCGACCTGGTCACCGAAGCCGAAGACGGCATCGGCCTGCTCTGGCGCGAGACCAGCCGCATGCTGGTGCGCGGGCTGAAGCTGGAAAGCCAGGCAGGCGAGCCTGCCGAGGACGAACCGCAAGCGCTGCCAGAGGCGACCCGCTGGTACGCCGACAGCGATATCGGCCGGCGTTATGCCAAGGTCTGCGGGGACTACAACCCGATCCACCTCAGCGCGGCCAGTGCCCGGCTCTTCGGCTTCCCCACGGCCATTGCCCATGGCATGTGGAGCAAGGCCATGGCCCTGGCGGCACTGCGCGGGCACCTGCCGCACAGTGGCTATGCCTTCGAGGTGGATTTCCGCAAGCCGGTGCGGTTGCCATCGGAGGTGGTGCTCGGTGCCAGTGAGGCGGGGGCTGCGGGAGAGCTGCAGCTGGATGGGCATGGCGGGGTGCTGCACATGGTCGGGCGCTGGGACCGGCTTTGAATCGTGAGGCTGCTTCGCAGCCTTTTCGCGACACAAGGCCGCTCCCACAGGTACCGCATTCGGCTTGATGCCAGTGCCCTCCTGTGGGAGCGGCCTTGCGTCGCGATGGGCCGCAAAGCGGCCCCCTTGCTTTGCATCAGGCCTGCGCAGAAGCTATGCAGCATTAGGAGACCCCCGATGAATCTGCAAGAACTCACCCAACGCCTGCACCAGATCCGCGACAACAACGACTGGCGCGGCTTTCACAGCCCGAAGAACCTCGCCATGGCCGCCAGTGTCGAAATGGCCGAGCTGGTGGAAATCTTCCAGTGGCTGAGCGAAGACCAATCGCGCCAGCTGCCAGCCGATAAGCTGGCCCATGCCGGCCAGGAAATCGGCGATGTGGTGCTCTACCTGTTGCTGCTGTGCAGCGAACTTGGCCTGGACATGGACCAGGTAGTGCGAGCCAAGCTGGCCGACAGCGAGAGGCGCTTCGCCCGATGAACGACCGTCACTTCGATGAGCTGGCTACCCGCTTTGCCGAAAAGATCTACGGCGGCGCCAAGGGCGCGATCCGCCTGGCCGTGCTGCAGGCCGACCTGGCCGAAGCCCTGCCTGACCGCCCGCTGCGCATCCTCGACATCGGTGCCGGGTTGGGTCACATGGCTTTGTGGCTGGCCCAGCGCGGCCACCAGCTGACCCTGGCCGAACCCGCCGCGCCCATGCTCGACGGCGCACGGGCGCGCTTTGCCGAAGCCGGCCAACCGGCCTCCTTCATCCAGGCCCCCTGGCAAGACCTGCTTGGCCAGCTGACCGAACCCTACGATCTGGTGCTATGCCACGCCGTACTCGAGTGGCTGGCCGAGCCCGAAAGCATCCTGCCGGTGCTGCACCAGCTCACGGCCCCTTCCGGGTGGCTGTCGCTGGCCTTCTACAACCGCGACGCCCTGGTCTATCGCAACCTGCTCAAGGGCCATTTCCGCAAGTTGCGCAGCAACCGGCTGGAAGGTGAAAAGCAGAGCCTGACCCCGCAAAAACCGCTTGATCCACGGGAACTCAGGGCGCAACTTGATCCTATGTGGCAGGTTGAAAGCGAAAGTGGCGTGCGGGTGTTCCACGACTACATGCCCAAGGAATTCCAAGGCAAGGCCGAGCTGCTCGACCTGCTGGAAATGGAACTGGCCTACCGTCGCCACCCCAGCTTCGCCGGGCTCGGCCGCTACCTGCACTGGGTCTGTCGCCCCCGTTGACCTGCCCGCCGGGAGGAATACATGCCGTACCGTCTGTTGTGCCTGGCCGTGCTGCCGCTTGCCCTGGCTGGCT
Source organism: Pseudomonas sp. B22(2017) (assembly GCF_002113105.1). Classification (NCBI taxonomy): domain Bacteria; kingdom Pseudomonadati; phylum Pseudomonadota; class Gammaproteobacteria; order Pseudomonadales; family Pseudomonadaceae; genus Pseudomonas; species Pseudomonas sp. B22(2017). Next base: position 147,162 of record NZ_NEJN01000011.1, on the reverse strand, counting down.
GCCAGGGCAGCAACCCCTACGTGGCCAGCAGCCGCCCGTTACCACCGGCACCGGCCCAGGCGGCCAGCACCTTCGATGCCAGTGCCTACCCGACACCGGCCCGTGATTACGGGCACTACCGTAGCTGGAGCTGGCTCAACGGCCAGTTGCCCAGTGGCTCGGTCGATACCGACCCGGCGCAACTGGCTGATGCCGTCAGCGGCGCACTGGACCAGCATGGCCTGCGTCCCGCCCGGGGCGGCCCCGGCGACTTGCTGGTCAGCGCCGACATACGCCTGGAAAAGCGCTTGCGCCAGGTACGTGACTACGATGCCTACGACCCTTACTACGGCCCGTATCCCTATGGCGGTGTCGGCTATGGCGGCTACCGCCATGGCTATGGGGGCTATGCCAGCGTGCCCATCGTGCGCACCTACGAAGTGCAGGTGATGGTGGTGCGTATCGACCTGTACGACGCCCGCAGCGGCCAGCCGGTATGGAGTGCCAGTGCCGAAAGCGGCAGCGACAAGGACTCGCCGCGTGAACGCGAAAGCGCCCTGCGCGATTCTGTGCACAAGGCGCTCAACGGCTATCCTCCCAGTTGATATCCAACGGAGAACCATCATGTTGCGCCGTCTCGTTCTACTGTCATTCGCGTTGTTGCTCGCCGCCTGCTCCAGCAATAACGTCCAGCAGGATTTCGATGCCAGCCGTGACTTTGCCGCCTACCGCAGCTGGGCATGGCAGGAACCGGGCCTGCAGTACCGCCCGGACGATCCACGAATCAAGAGCGACCTGACCGAGCAGCGCATTCGCCAGGCAGTCGCAAGCCAACTCGACCAGCGTGGCCTGCGCCCGGTACAAGGCGGCGCCCGGCCGGACGTGACAGTGCGCGCGTACCTGATCGTCGAGCAGCGCCAGCAACAGATCACCACCAACTACGGCGGTGGCTGGGGAGGCTACTGGGGCGGCTACTGGGGTGGCCCGATGTACAACGAAACTCGCAGCGTCGACTACAAGGTCGCCACTATCCAGATCGACCTGTTCGATGGGCGTGACGGCAAGCTGGTGTGGCGCGGCAGTGCCGAGCAGATCATGAACAACTACCCGCCAAGCCCCGAGGAACGCAACAGCGCGATCCAGAACACCGTGACCAAGGTGTTGGCCAACTACCCGCCGGGGAGCAAGAAGTAACACCGAGCGCGGTTATGCAGGCACCGCAGCCCCTGTGGGAGCGGGTTTACCCGCGAAGAAAACAACGCGGTGCATGGCACCGGCTTTGCCGGTGTTCGCGGGTGAACCCGCTCCCACAAGGGTCGCCTGCGAGGCCTGTTTCAACAGCGACAAAATCCATCCCGGCCACGCCTTTTTCCCTCTCCCGCTCCACTCCCCGCAGGTTCCCGTCTATCTTCACTTAAGGAAACCTGACTGACCGGGTAGATGTGTTCAACATTTGGGAAGGGCGACCTGCCAATGCAAAGCATTGTTCTCCTGCTGTGGCTTGCCTTGTGCTCCGAACAGGACGTGCGTCAACGCCAGATATCCAACATGCTCACCCTGGGTGTGGCTGCCTGCGCCCTGGCTTGGCTTTTCGCCACTGGCCGCAGCTGGATCGGCGCCGATGCCAGCGATGCCGGATGGGCGCTGGCCATCGTCATGTTGCTGACCCTGCCCGGCTACATGCTCGGCCGTTTCGGTGCCGATGACGTCAAGCTGATGGGCGCCCTGGCCCTGGCCACCAGCCCGCAATACGTGCTTGGCACCTTCATCGGCGCCGGCGTCAGCGTGCTGCTGTGGCTGCTTACCCGCCGGCGCCTGTGGACGTTGCTCAACCCCAAGGTAAAAAAGCGCTTGCAGGCTTTGACCGAGGAAATGGGTGACAAGCAGGCGTTCGTCCCCTATGTGCTCACCGGTTTTCTTTTGACTGCTGTATGGATCCAGTGAGCAATCTCGTGGTCCGATGGCTGTACAGAATATGTAATTTGTACAAACCCACTACCCCCGACTATTTTTAGTTTGCAGAGCGCTTGGCCCGGGAGCAGGACCGCGTAACGACAGGGAGTTGATCGTGTCCAGAGCATTCAGTGATGTGAAGATATTGGTGGTCGATGACCAACCAGTGATAGTCGAACAATTGTGTGAGTTTCTCGAAACCAAGGGTTACCGCTGCCTGCCGGCCCACTCCACTGACGAAGCCCTGGAACGTTACCTCGCAGACGAGACCATTGGCGTGGTCATCTGTGACCTGCACATGCCTGGTCGTGATGGTATTGAACTGGTCCGCGAACTGAAGATACAAGGCGGGCAGCGCGCGTTCGAGGCCATCATGGTGACCGGTCGAGCGGAGAAGCAGGATGTGATCCGAGCGTTGCGCGAGGGCTTTGCCGATTACTACCAGAAACCCATGGACCTCGATGAACTGCTGGAGGGCGTACGCCGCCAGGAACAGGCCGTGCAGGAGCGCCAGCGCAGCTTCCGCGAGCTGGGCGGGTTGAGCCAGCGTCTGCAAGAGCTGGCAGAGTCGATGGACGAGCTTTACCAGGACCTGCAAAAAGCCCGGGGCCAGGGCATGCACCGGCGTGCCAGCGATGTGGACGAGAGTGAAAGCGAACTGCCAGCGGCGTTCGAGAAGCTGTCGCCACGCCAGCTGGAAGTAGCCCGCCTGGTGGGCAAGGGCCAGACCAACTACCAGATCGCCTGTGAGCTGGGCATTACCGAGAATACCGTGAAGCTGTATGTGTCGCAGGTGCTGCGCCTGACCCACATGCACAACCGCACCCAGCTGGCACTGGCACTGACACCCAGTTCGTCGCCGGTGCATCAGCGGTTTACTACCCATTGAGTGACCAGTAGGCACACCGCTTTTTTGTAGGAGCAGCCTTGCGCTGCGAAAGGGCCCTCATGGCATACAAAAGATTGCGCCTGAAATGGCCTCTTTGCAGCACAAGGCTGCTCCTACAGATCCTCGGTTCACCTGTTACAACTGGATAGCCAGTTTTAACGTCACGCGCGGCGCGCGGTCCAGGCTGTCCAATGCCACATCGGCCAAAGGCTTGGCCACCTCCAGCGCCACATTGAACAAGCGCCCATCGCCCAATCGCACCCCAAGCGCCGCCGAAGCCAGGTGGGCATCCTCCACAGGCCCTCGGTTATGCCATGCCTGCGCCGTGTCCACCACCACATAGGGCTGCACCAACGCCAGCCAGCTGCCGTGCATGCTGTAGTTCACCTCGTAAGCCAAACCCCAGCCCTTGTCGCCGTCCGCCTGGTCGCGCGGGTAGCCACGGCCGAAATTTTGCCCGCCAAATCCCGCACGCTCGCTGTCAGGCAGCTGGTCATCGCTCCAGTACAACGCCCCGGACACCACCCCCTGCCAGTTACCTAGCAACGTGTTGCTCTGCAAGCCGGAAAGCCGCAACCGCAGAAAATCCAGATCGTAGTCGGCATCGCTACGCGCCCCCAGATAATCCAGGCCCTGATAGACCCCGGCGCTGACGATGCGCAAACGGCCCTCTTCCACCTTGCGCCAGTCGCCCTCGAATGACAGCGCACGCACGTAGGTGTCGTAGTCCCGTGCCGATGGCAACCCATCTACCCGGTCCTCGAAGTGCTCACTGACCGAATACACCTGCCCCTGCACCACCATCCATTCATCCGGCCTGACGATCACCGGCTGGCGCAGGCCGATCGCATAGCGATCGCTGTCGCGCTTGCGGGTGATGTCACGGCCATCGTCCAGACGAATCCGCGTGCCGGGTTCGCTGCGGTAGCGCGAAGCCGACAGCAGCAGCTGGCTGCCGCCCGCGTCCAGGTACTGGCTGTAGGACAGGCGCTGGTAATGCACCTGGTCATCCCCCGGCGGCAGCAACAGGCTGGCCTCGATCTGTTCGGCAAAGCGGGTCTGGGCGTGGCTGGTTGCCGTCAGCAGCGCCTGCGCATCGTCGCGGTTGCCATCAGCAACGATAACAGCAGCGCTGAACGGCTTGCGCTGCGCATGCACGGTCAACCGCGCAGCACCATCAGCGGTTTGCGCCACGGCCAGCTGCGGCTCTATCGTTACCCCCGGCAGGCGCTCGGCCAGGCCCAGGTAGCGCTCCAGCGTTTCTCGGGTCAGCGGGCGCTCGGTGGCAAGCCGCTCCAGCAGCTGATGCAGATAGGCGCCGGCCGGGCCGATATCGCCGTCCACGCGGTAATCACGGATATAACCTTCGACCAGCACCACATTGACCCGGCCATCGGCCACTTCCTGCGGCGGCAGGTAGGCGTACGACAACAGGTAGCCTTCCTGCCGATAGCGCTGGGTCAGGCGCGCGGTGTACTGCTGCAGCTCGCCCAACGTGGTCTGGCGCCCGATCAGCGGTTGGTAGTGTTCGCGCAGGTCGCTCAGGGGGAACACCGTGCCGCCTTCGAAGCGCACTTTATGCAGCACCAGCCGGGTATTCGCAGGCGCCCACGCGGGGCTGTCGCCATCCTCCCCGGCCAGCTGCAGGTGAGCACTGACCGGGCGGTAGGCGTCTATCGGCAGGTTGGCGCCGGGTAGGCGACGTTCGTACTCATGGCTGTCGAGGAAACCTGGCAAAGGCTCGGCATGGGCCGCAAGCGCCCAGGGCAGCAACAACAGGGGCACGGCCAGAGGACGCATAGGGCGCTCCATGTTCCCTGGGGCCGCAAAGCGGACCCAAATTGCTTGACTGTCAGGCATCAGGGGCGCCAGCCGGTCACACCCGTTACCTGCAAGCGTAGGTGCTGCCTCGGCCCTCGTCGAACGGCTACTCGCTGATCTGGAACGCCACGCGCGCCGTCTCGCCGCTTTCATCCAGCGCGCTGATTTCGGCCTGGCCTACCTGTTGGAAGCGCACCAGCAGGCTGTCCTGGCCCTGGGTTTCGCCCAATGGCTGGCCGTTGAGGAACCACCAGCGCCGACCGCCGCCGCCCAGTGCCGACACATGCAGTTGCAACGGCTCGCTGCTGGTGGCCGGGCGGCGCAGGTTGTCGCCTGGGCGCACGCCCACGATCGAAAGCGGTGGCGCGCTGGCCGGCACCTGCGGCGGGCAGGCCGGGTCGATGGCCGGCAGGCGCGCCGCACGCCGCTCCACACGTGGCAGCCAAGGCTCCAGCGGGGCGGGCCATAGGGCGATATCGCGGGCCTTGGCGCCCGGGCAACTGCCATCGACGCGCAGCCCCTGGTCGTTGACCCATACGCTTTCGCGCAGGCCCAGGCCGAGTGGCTGGTCGGCGGCCTGCAGGGTTGGCGGCGTAGTGCCGTCCAAAGTCCAGGCGAAACGCTGACGCCGGCAGTTGGGGTCCTTTTTGCTCATCGGCTGGCCCAGTGGCCAACAGATCGCAGCCACGCCGACGTTCGCCGGCACCCGCTCCACCGGCACGCTGATGCCACGCTGGCTGTCACGGTTGCTCAGCAGGTCGTGCACCTGCAGCATCAGCGGCGCTGCCGAAGCCAGCCCGAATTGGCCGGGGACCGGTGTGCCATCGGGGCGGCCAATCCATACGCCGATCAGGTAGCGCGGGCCCACGCCGATCGACCAGGCATCGCGAAAGCCGTAGCTTGTGCCCGTCTTCCACGCCAGTTGCGGGCGTTGCACCAGCTCGGCATGCGGGTCGCGGTCGGGGCGCGCCTGGCCGCTGAGGATGCGCCGGATGATCCACGCCGCCCCTGGCGACAGCAGGCGCCGTTCCAGCAACGGATCCTGTGGTTGCAGGCGCACCCTCGCACTATTGCCACCCCGCGCCAGCGCAGCGTAGCCACCCACCAGGTCCTCCAGGCGGCTGCCCGCACCACCCAGGATCAACGACAGGTTGGGCTCTGCCAGAGGCGGCAATATCAGCGGCATGCCCGCCATGCGCAGTTGCGCGGCAAAGCGTTTCGGACCATAGGCCTCCAACAGCTGCACCGCCGGCAGGTTGAGCGACAGCGCAAGCGCCGAACTGGCCGACACCGGCCCGCTGAAGCCCATGGAGAAGTTGCCGGGGCGGTAGTCGCCATAGCGTCGCGGCACATCCTGCAACAACGACTCGGAATGGATCAGGCCATCATCCAGTGCCATGCCGTAGAGGAACGGCTTTAGAGTGGAGCCCGGCGAGCGCAACGAACGCACCATGTCGACATGCCCGAAGCGGCGCTCGTCAGCCAGGTCGATAGAACCCAGGTAGGCACGCACCGCCATCGTCTGCGCATCGACCACCAGGATGGCGGCGGAGGTGCGCTCCGGCAGCCGTGCCCGCCAGCCCAGCAGCAGGTCTTCGAGGCGCCGCTGCAGTGCGGCGTCGAGCGTGGTACGGATCAGCGGCGGGCTGTCGGCGCTGTTCAGGCGCCGGGCCAGCAACGGCGCGAGAGCCGGCTCCTGACGTGGCGCCAGTACAAGGGGCTCTTCGGCAGCCTCACGGATTTGCTGAGCCGGCCACACCTGGTATTCGGCCAGGCGTTGCAGCACCTTGTCCCGGGCGCGCTGCGCACGCTCGGGGTGACGGTCCGGGCGCAAGCGGCTGGGCGCCTGGGGCAGCACGGCCAGCAGTGCCGCTTCGGCCGGGGTCAGGTGCATGGGCGACTTGCCAAGGTAGGCCCAGCTGGCCGCCGCCACGCCCTGCAGGGTGCCGCCGAAGGGCGCGCGGTCCAGGTAGATCTGCAGGATTTCGCGCTTGGACAAGTGCCATTCCAGCTGCGCCGTGCGCCATAGTTGGCGCAGCTTGCCGGCCAGGGTGCGCTCATGCGGGTCGAGCAGGCGTGCGACCTGCATCGACAGCGTGCTGCCGCCCGACACCACACGCCCGCCACGCAGGTTCAGCCAGGCAGCGCGAGCCAGGGCCAGCGGGTTGACTCCGGGGTGGCTGTAGAACCAGCGGTCTTCGTAGGTGAGCAGCGCCTGCAGATACAGCGGCGAGACTTCGTCGGAGCTGACCGGGTAGCGCCATACGCCATCGGCATCGGCAAAGCGCCACAACGGCGTGCCGTCCTCGGCCAGCACCACCCGGGCCAGGTCGTCTCCGGGCATGGGCAGCGGCCATAGGCGGTCGGCCAGCCACAACAGGCCGAACAGCACCAGCATGCCGATCGCCGTGGCGCGCAACAGCCTGCCCGCACGGGTATGCGGCCGCGTTAAGCTTGGCATCGGGAACCGACCTGGCCAGGTGATGGCCAAAGGCTTGGGAACGGCAACATCGCCGATTCGTTCATCAGGAAGCAACTATGCATGTAGAAGGTTTTTTCGAGTGGCTGGGCCAGGCGCTGGGGTCATTGATCCGCTTCATCGTCGACGCATTGAGCGGGCTGTTCAACCTGCTGGCCAGTGCCGGTGGCAATTTCATCGATGGCCTGGCGCGCACCTTGGGCATGGAGACCTCGCTGCTCAGCATCCTCGCCCTGATCATCGGGCTGGTGCTGCTGTACTCGGCAATCCGCGCGTTCATGCGCGCCTCGATCATCCTCGGGATCATCTGGCTGTTGCTGGGGTTGTGGGTGATGAGCTGGGTGATTCACTGAACAGGGCCGGGGGCCGCGTTGCGGCCCAATCGCCGGCAAGCCAGCTCCCACCTCGACCGCGTCGCCCTCAAGCCATGCTCCATCCTGTGGGAGCTGGCTTGCCGGCGATGAGGCCGGTAAAGGCGACAAAATTCTAGCGGGCTTTTACGGTCATCTCCCCTTGCCCATCCCCCACGGCCTGCAGGTTTGGCCGGTACATCGATTCAACCTGCGGCGGCGGCACGCGATAGGTGCCCGGGGTCACCGCCCGAGCCAGATACAGCAGGTGGGTGGTGCCATAGCTGTCCAGCTTGAGCGCGGCGACGTAACGATCATCGCGATACTCCTGGTGCACCACGCTGGCGTTCTGCATCGATTCGCGCCATTCCTTCACCGCACTGCTGGCGTTTTCCAGGCTGGCGGCACTTTGCGCCAGGTTCTGGTTTTCCAGCTCCAGGCCCGCCGGTAGCAAGTCCACCACCAGCGCATCCGGCACCCGGTCTTCAGCCTTGAGCGCCAGGTGCACCAGCACCAGGTCGCCGCTGCGCAGGTTATGCAGGTCCAACGGCTGACCATTCATGCCCAGGTACTCACGGCGGATCTGCATGCCGTTGCCACCGGCCGCAGGCGTCTGGCGTGGGTAACCCGACAAGGTCAGTTGCTGGTACAGCGTCTCGCTGCCTTGGTTCTGCACACTAAGCGGCGAAGCCAGCAACGGGCCTTCGAGCTTCATGCCAGACTCGGCATTGTTGAACTCGCGCACTTCACCCGCGCTGTCCAGGCGCGCCTGCCACTGGCCTTCCGGTTTGCCCAGCAGGCCACGGCCGGCCAGGAACAGCGCATTGCGCTCCTGGGTCGACAGCCAGCGGTTGGCCGCCAGCTCATCCGACAGGGCGAACAGGCGCTGGTCGACCTGGCGGCTGGCCAGGTTGCTTTCCTGCAGCAGCGCCAGGATCAGTGCCTGGTCGCGCAGGGCGCTACCATAGTCGGCCATCCAGCCTTTACCGCGGCTGATGCCCAGGCCCGCCTGCAGGGCCTGCTCGGCACGCGGCTTGTCGCCCATCTTGTCCAGCGCCACCGCCAGTTGCACAAGTGGCAGGCCAGAGCGGGCGTCGGCGCGGCGTTCGAACAAGCCGCGCAGTGCCCCCAGAGGCGCCTGCTGGCTGCGCGACAGCACCAATGCCGCATAGGCCTGCACGGCGAAGCGGGTGTGTTCGGCGTTCTCGCTGTAGTCGACTTCGATCAGGTTGCGCTCCTGCAGGTAGCGCAGCAGGCGCTCGCTGGCCTTCTTCAGCGCTTCGGCCGGCACACCATAGCCTTGGTCACGGGCGCGCAGCAGGAAGTCGGTGACATAGGCGGTCAGCCAGTATTCTTCCTCGCTGTCCGAGCTCCAAAGGCCGAAGCTGCCGTTGTAGCGCTGCATGCCCAGCAGGTGCTCGATACCCATCTCGATCTTGCGCTTGCGCACATCGGCTGGCTCGCCCTTGATGCCCAGGCGCTTGAGGCTGTCGGCATCGGCGTACAGCGACGGGTAGAGGCCGCTGGTGGTCTGCTCCAGGCAACCGTAGGGGTAGGCTTCGAGGGCACGGATCTGCTCGGCCAGGTTCAGCGGTGGCCGGCTCGACAAGGCCAGGCTGGCTTCAAGCCCGGCGGGTTCGAAGGCGGCCAGGTCTGCTTCAGGCAAGATCCATGGCTGGTCCTTCAAGGCCACGCGGTAGTGCTTGAGCATCGCCGGGTAGGCCGGGCGCACGCCCAGCGTCCACTCGCGTTCGAACGCGCCGGTCGGCTCGTTCGGCAGTTGCAGGCCAGTAACCCGCACATGTACCTTGCCCTGCCCCAGGCCACCCTGGGCCTGTACCGGGATCATCAGCGTCGAGCGCTGGCCTTCAGCCAGGGCTACGTTTTGCACGGCGTTGGCCGCCAGGCTCAGCTGCCCTTCGGTGCTGATTTCAACATTCAGTTGCTGGGCACGACCAGACAGGTTGGCCAGGTCCAGCGCCAGGCTGGTACGGTCGCCACCGGCCAGGAAACGCGGCGCCGAGAGTTCGGCGATCAGCGGCGCGGCGACCACGGTCTTGCCTTCGGCCATGCCGAACTGTTCCTCGGTCCAGGCCTGGGCCATCAGCCGCAGTTCGCCATTGAAGTCGGGGATATCGACCGTGGCCTGGCCCTCGCCCTTGTCGTCCAGGGTCACCGGCAGGCTCTGCTGGGCGACGATGGTCACCGTGGTGTTGGGGCGCTTGCCACCCTTGGCCATCGCTGCGTCACCACCAAATGCCAGGCTGGCCAGGCGGCCCTGGCCGGCTTCGATCAACTGGCCGTAGATATCCAGCTGGTCAGCACCGTAAGCCTTGCGCCCGAACAGGCTGGCGAATGGGTCGGGGGTCTTGAAGTCGGTGATGTTGAGGATGCCCACGTCCACCGCCGACAACAGCACATGCACCTGTTCAGGCACGCTGCCATCGGCATTTGCAGCCTTGATCTTCACGGTCAGCGGCTGTTTCGGGCGCATTTTCTCCGGCGCCTGCAGGCTCACCGCCAGCTTGCGTTCGGCGCGGTTCAGCGGCAGGTGCAGCACGCCCACCGCGCGTTTCGGCGTGGCGTTGGCCTTGCGCTCACCCGGGCGGATCACCAGCGCGCTGATGTACAGGTCGTGGCGGGCCCACTGCTTGTCCAGCTGCACGTCGAACGTCTTGCCCTCGGCGGGCACGTCGATCTCCTGCCACCACAGCGGGCCATCGCTGGACTCGATCATCAGGTAGCCACTGCCGGCTGCGGGCGGGGTGACGGTGACCTTGGCGGTAGCGCCGTCGGCGTAGGCCGGTTTGTCCAGCGCCAGCTTGACCTGGTCCGGCCGCACCGCGCCGCCTTCGGCGTTGTCCTGGGCGCGATAGCCTGCCCAGAAGCGCGCGCTGGACACCAGGCCCGTCTCCGGGTCCTCCACCTCGACACGGTAAGGGCCCCATTCCACCTGGAAGCTCAGCTTGGCGGTGGAGCCAGCCTTGACGCTTACGGTCTCTTCGCTCTGGGTCAGGAACTTCTCGTTGTAGGCGTAGCTCCAGCCATCGCTCTGCGAGTAGTTCCAGTAGTAGTCGCGGCGCTCGCGCACCAGCCGCACCTTGAGGTCGTTGGCCGCCAGTTTCTTGCCGTTGCGGTCGGCCACCAGGAACTCGAACTCCACCGGCCCGTCACTGTCGGTTTCCTCGCCATCGAACAGGCCACGCAGGCCTGGCAGGCGCTCGGCCGGCCAGATGGGTTGTTCCAGGCGGCGGGTAATCGGCCGGCCACCGGACTCCTGCAGGCTGGCCTGCACGGTCAGTTGCAGCGGCGAGCGGGCTTCGGCCCAGCGGCTTTCGATATCGACCACGGCCTTGCCGGCCTGGTCGAGGGTAACTTCGTCCAGCTCCAGGTCCTGGTTCAGCTCGGTTTCGGTGACCGAGCCGAACTGGTAGCCAGGCAGCGCCGGTACCGCCTCGCGCAGCGGGCGAACATAGGCCTGGCCGCTCAGGCGGTTGCCGGCAGCCGGGGCGCCGTAAAGGTAACGGCCATTGACCTGGATACGCGCATCCTGATCCGGAGACAACGGTTTGCTGCTGCCTTTGAGTTCCAGCGCCAGGCGCTCGGGCAGGAAGTCTTCGACGAGAAATTCATACACCTGCTTGCGCCCGCCGCCCAGGTCGAGCAGCAGTTGCCAGCGGCCGGTCGGGGCCTCGCTGGCCAGCTGCAGCTGGTACTGGTACAGGCCATTGCCGTCGGCTTCCCAGACGAACTTGCGGCTGACCTGCTCATCCGGGCGACGCACTTCCACGCTCACTGGCTGCGCCTTGACCGGCTTGCCGTCCTGGTCGCGCAGCAGGCCGTTGAGCAACACCGTTTCCCCGGGGCGATACAGGTCACGCGGGCCGAAGATGAAGAACTGCAGCGGGTTGGCCTGCGGGCCGGTGATGTCGAACTCGGCCAGGTCCAGCGCTGCGCTGCTCAGGCGCAGCAGGGTGGTGTGCACGCCCTGGGTGGCGATCAGGGTGTCGGCCTTGGGCGTGATCGGCAGCTGGGCGTGGCCATCGCTGTCGGTGCTGGCCTGAGCCAGCAGCTTGCCCTTGTCGTCATGGATTTCCAGGTTGACGCCGTTCATCGCCTTGCCACCTTCCAGGGCCTGGGCGAACACATCGAGGCGGTCACGGTAGCGATGCGCGGACACACCGATGTCGCTGAGAGTGAACAGGGTCGCTGGTTGCGAGTAGTCGTAAGTGCCCGAGGCTCGCATCACCGCCAGGTACACGCCTGGCTCCTGCAGCGGCTTGATGCCGGCGATCGGCAGCAGCACGGTCTCGCGGGTGTTGCGTGCGGGGTTGAGGTCGAAGCGGCCGCTGTAGACCAGATCGGCCATGTCCAGGGTTTCCTTGGACTGGTAGTAGTAAAGGCTGCTGTTGCGCCCCCAGTTGACCAGGAAGGTCGAGAGCATGTCCGGCTTCACGCGGAAGAACTCGACATCGACCTTGTCGACGTTGAGGGCGATCACCGGCAGGCCCTCGGCCAGGCGCGTGGGCAGCAGCGAACCGCGGCTGGCGAAGCCGATGGTCGGCTGCATGTCGCGGGTTTCCAGGCGGCTGATCGACTCGCTGTCCAGTTGCTTGCCATTGACCGCCAGCAGGCCCTTGTCGACGGTCAGCACCAGCTTGCGCTGCGGCTCCAGATGGCGCAGACGCAGCTCCATCTGGTTGTCGGAGAGCTCCCAGGCGCCGTCGAGCTTGCCTTTGACGGTGTCGACCAGGTGCACTTTGCTGGCGAAGTCCTGCTTGGCATCCAGCGGCGCGGAGAAGCTGATCGACAGCGTCGCGGCGCCATCGAGCTGCACTTCGGAAACATCCAGCACCGTCAGCTCGCGGCCCTCGTAGCGTTTGGCGAGTACGGCCGGGTCTTCGCGTTGGGGTGCCGGGGTGGCGGCGGGCGCTGTGGCCGCCGGCTTTTCGGATGGCGCCGGCTTGTCCGGCGTCGAAGAGTCACAGGCACTGAGCAAAGCCAGCGCGCAGGCCAGCAACAATCCTTTGTTGAACATGGAGTAGAACTCTTTGGCAGCGTGTACGTGAGGGCAGCAACTATAGCGCAACTATGGTCGCGCGAATTGGCTGCATGGCCGGTACACTGCTGGCAATTTAGAAAAGCGGGGGGCGCTTTGCGCCCCTTTCGCGACACAAGGTCGCTCCTACAGAGACCGCGGCAACCTGGAAGGCCTTGCGGCCCCTGTAGGAGCGACCTTGTGTCGCGAAAGGGCTGCGCAGCAGCCCCAGGATCCCCAGGACGCCCGATGACCTCACTGACCACCGACTGGCAGCACCGCCCCACCCACCACAAGGTCTGGGCCCTGGCCGCGCCGATGATCCTGTCCAACATCTCCGTGCCGCTGGTAGCCCTGGTCGACAGCACGGTCATCGGCCACCTCCCCCACGCCCACCAGTTGGGTGCCGTAGCCGTGGGCGCCACGCTGTTCACCTTCATGGTCGGCCTGATGGGCTTCCTGCGCATGGGCTCCACCGGCTTCGCCGCCCAGGCCGCCGGCCGAGGCGACGGGGCAGCGTTGCGCCAGGTACTGGTACAAGGGCTGTTGCTGGCGGTCGGCTTCGCCCTGCTGATCGGCCTGCTGGCCCTGCCCTTCAGCCAGCTGGCGCTGCACGCGATGCAACCCAGCGCGGCCCTGCAGCAAGCCACCGAAGACTTCTTCCATACCCGCTTGCTTGGCCTGCCCGCGGCACTGGCCAGCTACGCCCTGGTCGGCTGGTTCCTCGGCACCCAGAACGCCAGGGCACCACTGGCCATCCTGCTGACCACCAACCTGCTGAACATCGCCTTGAACCTGTGGTTCGTGCTTGGCCTGGGCTGGGGCGTACTAGGTTCGGCGCGGGCGTCGGTGATTGCAGAATGGAGCGCCGCCCTGCTCGGCCTGGCCCTGACCCGCCCGGCCCTGCGCGCCTACCCGGGGCAGATCGTGTGGGCGGCGCTCAAGCGCTGGCAGGCCTGGCGACCGCTGCTGGCGGTGAACCGCGACATCTTCCTGCGCAGCCTGGCGCTGCAACTGGTGTTCCTGCTGATCACCGTGCAAGGCGCTCGTCTGGGCGAAGCCACCGTGGCGGCCAATGCCCTGCTGCTCAACGGCCTGCTGCTGACTGCCTATGCGCTTGACGGGTTGGCGCACGCGGTAGAGGCCTTGTGCGGCCATGCCATTGGCGCCCGCGACCGCGACACATTGCGCCGCTCGCTGGTGGTGGCCTGTGGCTGGTCGCTGATCACCAGCCTGGGGTTTGCCGGGTTGTTCCTGCTGGGCGGGCACCTGTTCATCGATTTGCAGACCGACATCGAGAGTGTGCGGGCAGCGGCTTATCCGTACCTGCCGTACCTGGCATTGCTGCCGTTGATTGCGGTGTGGAGTTATTTGCTGGATGGCTTGTTCATAGGCGCGACCCGGGCGCGGGAGATGCGTAATGCGATGTTGGTTTCGGTGGTGATTGCGCTGCCCTTGGGGGGGCTCATGAGTGGGTTTGGCAACCATGGGTTGTGGTTGGCGTTTCTCGGGTTCATGGGGTTGCGGGCAGTGACGTTGGGGTGGGTGGGATGGCGGTTGCAGGAAAAAGGGCTTTGGGTTCAGTAATGCCGGGGCCGCTCCCACATTGATCGGCGTACGCAGGACTTTGTGGGAGCGGCCTTGTGTCGCGAAATGAGGGCGAAGCCCTCACCTGCGGATTCACAGCCACACACAATCCCAATGTGGATAATCACCAGCCCGCCGCACCAGACCAGCCCGAATGGGATTGGCGATGATGTAGCGCGCCACTGCCCTCACGTCCTCCTCGCGGCGCAAAGCCCGATCATGAAAGCTGGTCTGCCAGATATGCCGCCTTTCAGCCCCAACCTTGTACAGCGCACAACTGCTTCTGGACTTGAACTCGCACATCAGCCTACCCAGGCTCGACGGCCCAAGCTCGACAAGCCAGTGAAGATGATCCGGCATCAAGACCCACGCCAGAGATCGACACGCCTTGCGCTCTTCGCTGAGCCGCAATTGCTGGATAACTGTTCTGGCGAACAAGAAGTCTTTGAACAACGGTGTTCGGTTGCGGGTGGTCGTGGTGAGCAGGTAGAGACGCCCTGGATCGGACACTCGGCCACTACGTAAACGATGGGAGCCGGGACTTTCCATGTCATCCTCCTCTGAACATTGCATTCAAAGGTAGCGGCGCTGATGCGATAGGCGAGGACTGGACCATTACCAGGTATGACGCGGTGAGGGCTTCGCCCTCATATCGCGACGCAAGGCCGCTCCCACAAAAAAAGCGGGAGCGGCCTGGCAATTACGACGACAGGTACGAAGACCGAGTCAGACCAAGGCGCAAAGCATCCAGGAACTGAGTCCGCTCCCGCGCAGTGATCTTGGCGCTGGCCACCTTGTCACGGTAATGCGTCATCAACTCCTCCGGCGACAGGTGCACATAGCGCAGCATGTCTTCGATGGTGTCGTGGGTCTCGATACCGGCGTGGTACACGCTACCGTCGGCGTTCTGGTAGATGTTCACCGAGTCGGTGTCACCGAACAGGTTGTGCATGTCACCGAGGATTTCCTGGTAGGCACCGACCAGGAACACACCCAGCAAGTAGTCCTCGCCCTCCTTCACCGCATGCACCGGCATGCTGGTCTCGATGCTCTGCTCGTCGACGTACTGGTTGATCTTGCCGTCGGAGTCGCAGGTCAGGTCCTGCAGCACGGCACGACGCATCGGCTCTTCGTCCAGGCGGTGCAGCGGGATGATCGGCAATACCTGGCCGATGGCCCAGGTGTCCGGCAGGCTCTGGAACACCGAGAAGTTGCAGATGTACTTGTCGGCCAGCTTGTCGTTCAGCTCGTCCAGCACCTGGCGGTGCGAGCGCTGGCGGGCTTTCAGCGAGTTGTGCAGGCGGCGGCACACGGCAAAGTAGCACTGCTCGGCCAGGGCCTTCTCGGCCAGGCTGATCTTGCCATCGGCATACTGCGCAGCCACGTCACCCATGTAGTGGGTGGCGCGCCAGTAGGTCTCGGTCACCATCTCGATATCGGTCGGGCCGAGCAGGTCGACCAGCCACTGCACGGTCTCGGGCAGGGCTTCCTTGTTCTCGATGGTCGGCACGTCGTCGTTGTGCTTCTCGACGTCGGTCACCTGGATCACCAGCATGGCGTGGTGGGCGGTCAGCGAACGGCCGCTCTCGGAGAAGATGTGCGGGTGCGGCAGGCCCTGCGCGTCGCAGAATTCCTTGAGCATGCCCACCACCACGCCGGCGTAGTCGTCCATGTCGTAGTTGATCGAGCTGGCATTGCGCGAATGGGTACCGTCGTAGTCCACGCCCAGACCACCGCCAACGTCGATATGGTCGACCGGCAGGCCCAGCGCACGCAGC
Organism: Pseudomonas sp. B22(2017); assembly: GCF_002113105.1. NCBI lineage: Bacteria > Pseudomonadati > Pseudomonadota > Gammaproteobacteria > Pseudomonadales > Pseudomonadaceae > Pseudomonas > Pseudomonas sp. B22(2017). The sequence continues at coordinate 131,288 of NZ_NEJN01000011.1, read as the reverse complement.
TCACCGTAGTAACGGATGGCTTCCTTGAAGCCGTGTTGGTAGTCCGCCAGGTTGGCGATCTGCGAGCCCATGTGGAAGTGAAGCAGGCGGATACCTTGGTCCAGGCCGGCATCGCGGAAGCGCTGTACCACCGAAATCAGCTGGGCGGCGGACAAGCCGAACTTGGACTTCTCGCCACCGGTGTCGGCCCACTTGCTCGAGGCCAGCGACGACAGGCGCACGCGCAGGCCGACTTGCGGCTTGACCTTGAGCTCGGCGGCCTCGTCGATCACCAGGGCCACTTCCGACTCTTTCTCGATGACGATGAACACGTTGTGGCCGAGCTTCTGGCCCATCAGCGCCAGGCGGATGAACTCGCGGTCCTTGTAGCCGTTGCAGACGATGGTGCCACCCTTCGGCGCCAGCGCCAGCACTGCCAGCAGCTCAGGCTTGGAGCCGGCTTCCAGGCCAATGGAGACGTTCTGCGTGGCGATGATGTTTTCCACCACCGCTTCCTGCTGGTTGACCTTGATCGGGTACAGCGCGGTGTACTTGCTCTGGTATTCCAGGCGCGCGATGTTGGCATCGAAGGCGCCGGTCAGCTGGCGCACGCGGTCCTGCAGAATGTCGGGGAAGCGCACCAGCAATGGCAGCGACAGGCCGCTCTGGCGCAGTTCGTCGACCTGTTCGAACAGGTCGATCGGTGCGCTTTTGGGGCCGTTGGGGCGTACTTCGACGCGCCCGGCTTCATTGATGGCGAAATAACCAGCGCCCCAATGGCGGATGCCATAAACACTGCGGCTGTCGGCCACGGTCCATTGGCTACCATCGTCTTTGCGTGTGCGTCGTACGGACATTCAAGTCCCCTATAGATAAGTCGAAGACACTGCCCCGCAAGGAGGCGGGCGCAGTGTAAAAGCCAAAAATGACGATTCGTCCGTGCCCTGGATAGACCCTGGTCACGGCAACGAGTTTAGAAAGCACTGGGCAAAAAATCGCGTGGCCGCATCAGCCGCCGGAATTTTTCGCCTTGAAGCCCTGCTTGGTCAGCTCACCGATCAGCAGTTCGACATGGTCGCCCTGGATTTCGATGACCCCATCCTTCAGGGCGCCACCGGTACCACAGCGGCGCTTGAGGGTAGAGGCCAGCTCCTTGAGCTGATCGAGCGGCAGCGGCACGCCGGTGACGGTGGTCACGGTCTTGCCGCCGCGGCCCTTGCTTTCGCGGCGCACACGGGCAATGCCATCGCCTTCGGGGATGACCTGCTGCTTGCAGGTACAGGCATCCACCGGCTGGCTACAGTCGGGGCAGTGCCGACCGGTGTCGGTGGAGTAAACGAGACCGCCAAGGGCGGCGAAGGAAGAAGCTTTCTTGGCCACTTTTGTTCCTCTGTGCTGAGGACAAAAACTGGTCGGCCCCAGGGGGTTGAGCCCGACCGCGAAGCCCCACTCTGGCAGGGGCGGCGCTACCACCGCAAGACCTGCGGCAGCCCGAAAAGGGCGCGCAGTGTAACGATAAATCCAGCTGTTGCTAAGTACTGGAATGCGGCATTTTGCGAATGTTTTGCGACTCCTTTCGACACTGGGGCTGCTTTGCAGCCCGATCGCGACACAAGGCCGCTCCTACAAAGCCCTGCGTACCCCGATCAATGTAGGAGCGGCCTTGTGTCGCGAAAGGACCGCAAAGCGGTCCACGGCGTCATCCCAGGCTGGCTTTATAGCGCTGCAACGCCGCCAACGAGTCCGGGCAATACGGCTTGGTCAGACTTTCTTGCTCAGCCTGCTCCAGGCCAATGAACCGCGCCTCGATCACCTCTTCCGGCTGTAACCGCAACGGCGCATCCGACACCGCCGAATACACCGCACACCACAAGTGGTTATCCGGCTGGTCAAAGTAGAACCGCTCATGAAAACGCAGCTCCACACCGTCGATCCCCAGCTCCTCGGCCAGCTCCCGCGCCGCCGAATCGGCATACGCCTCCCCGGCCGTCACCATGCCGCCTGCCGCCACATCCCAGTAACCCGGGTACAGCGCCTTGCTCAGGGTACGCCGGTGCACGCACAGTTCACCGACACTGTTGAACAGCAGAATGAACGTGCAACGCCCTATCAGGCCGCGCTCGCGCAGTTCGGCCCGGGGCAAGGCACCCAGCACCCGGTCGGCTTCATCCACCCAGGTGACCAGTTCTCGGTCGGAAGCCGCCCGGTGGGCGGCCTCGTTCGGGCTGATCGCCATCATCAACCCTGCGACAGCAGCTGACGCAGGTCGATGACCGCCGCGTTGGCCCGGGAAATGTAGTTGGCCATGACCAGTGAGTGGTTGGCCCACATGCCGAAGCCGCTGCCGTTGAGCACCATCGGGCTCCACAGGGCTTCCTGCGAGGCTTCCAGCTCACGGATGATCTGGCGCACGCTGACCGTGGCGTTCTTCTTCGCCAGCACGTCGGCAAAGTCCACCTCGATGGCGCGCAGCAGGTGCGACAGCGCCCAGGCCTGGCCACGGGCTTCGTAGAACACGTTGTCGATCTGCAGCCATGGGGTTTCCACCAGCTCCTCGTCCACCTGCGGCGCCTGGCCGGCGACCAGCGACTCGGTCTTCAGCGTGGTGTTGAGCTTGACCCGGCCAACGCTGGCCGACAGGCGCTGCGACAGCGAGCCCAGGCGGGTGGCCACGTCACCCAGCCAGTTGTTCAGGTTGTCGGCACGGGTATAGAAGATTGCGCCCTTGTCGCCGGCAGCCAGACGGGTCTGGTAGCGGGTCAGCGACTTGATGCCCTCTTCGAACTCCGACTCGCTCGACGGCAGGATCCAGCTCTTGTTGTCGAAGTTGAAACGCGGCTCGGCCTTGGCCAGGTCGGCGTCTTCGGTCGACTGCGACTGCGAACGGGCGAAGTCCTTGCGCAAGGCACGGGACAGGTCGCGCACCTGGACCAGCACGCCATATTCCCAGCTCGGCATGTTGTCCATCCACAGCCCTGGCGGGAAGCGGTCGTTGGAAATGTAGCCACCAGGCTTGTTCAGCAAGGTGCCGGCCACGGTCTTGAGGGTTTCGATAGTGGTGTAGCCCACCACCATCTGCTGGCCGGTACGCTCGGCTGCGGCCTGGGCGTTCTGCTGCACCGGGAACAGCTCCGGCTCCTGGCTCCAGTACCAGCCCAGGCCGATGCACACCAGCAGGTACAACCCGATCAGGGTCCCCAGGGCACGGCTCCAGAGGCCGCCAAGATAGCTACGGGCGGCGGCGCCACGGCCGTCGACACGCTCGCGGGGCTCGGCTTTGGCCTCGCGGTTTTTCCAGTCCAGCATGGCTTTGTCCTTAATCAGTCACGACGGTTCAGGGGCTTGGACCACAGGCCTACGCCAGGGTGCCACGGCAAGCCCGCGTGGCAGCACTATAAAGCAGACACCGCCTTACGCATAAGCGACCAATCGGTCAGCAACTGAATATTCGTTCTGGCCGCTTTGTTGACACAGGGCACTCACGCACCTGAAAAGAACTGCTAGCATAGAGCCATCATTGCCCCTGCACACCCCAACCTACAAGTAGCCAGGACATGAGCCAAGCAGCCGAGCCGAGCCCGCTGTGCCCCGCCCAACAGCTGACGCGTAGCGGCCTGCGCAAGGACGACCCGCTCGATCAGGTGCTGCTGCCGCCCCTGCGCAAGCCGGTGTACATCCTGCTGCAGGACCACGAGCGCGCCCAGCGCCTAGCCCAGCAACTGGAATTCTTTGGCCTGGTGGTGCAGGCGCTTGCCAGCGCCGCGGCGTTTCAGGCCTCGATCAGCGAATACCCGCCCTCGGCCATCATCATGGATGTCGACTTCAACGGTGCCGGCCAAGGCCTGCTGTTGGCTGCCCAGATGCAGCAGGGGCTGGCCCGACATATACCACTGCTGTTCTTCAGCCATCACGAAACCGACACCCCGACCCGCCTGGCCGCCGTGCGCGCCGGTGGCCAGGACTTCCTCACCGGCACCCTGGAAGCCTCCAGCCTGTTGGAAAAGGTCGAACTGCTGACCAATGCAACCCAGCACGACCCGTTGCGCGTACTGGTCATCGACGACTCACGCACCCAGGCGCTGTACACCGAGCGCGTGCTGGCCAGCGCCGGCATGATCACCCGCAGCCTGACCGACCCGATCCGCACCATGGCCGAGCTGGCTGACTTCCAACCCGACCTGATCATCCTCGACCTGTACATGCCGGCCTGCACCGGCCCCGAACTGGCCAAGGTGATCCGCCACAGCGACCGTTATGTGAGTGTGCCGATCATCTATCTGTCTGCCGAGGACGACCTGGACAAGCAGCTGGATGCCATGAGCGAAGGCGGTGATGACTTCCTGACCAAGCCGTTTCGCTCACGCCACCTGATCACCACCGTGCGCAACCGCGCCGCCCGCGCCCGGCACCTGAAGGCGCGCATGGTGCGCGACAGCCTGACCGGGTTGTACAACCACACCCACATCCTGCAATTGCTGGAAGACTGCAGCTTCCGCGCCCGTCGCGAGCAGCTGCCGTTGTGCTTTGCCATGCTCGACATCGACCACTTCAAGAAGATCAACGACCGCCACGGTCACCCCATGGGCGACCGGGTGATCAAGAGCCTGGCGCTGTTTCTCAAGCAGCGCTTGCGCAAGACCGATTTCATTGGCCGTTACGGCGGTGAAGAGTTCGCCATTGTCATGCCCAATACCGCACTGGACGCGGCGCACAAGGTTCTGGACGAAATCCGCAGGCGCTTTGCCGAGATCCTCTACCCGGCGCAGCCACGGGACTTGCAGTGCACCTTCAGTGCAGGGGTGGTGCAGTTGGATGAGGGGCTGGATGCGCTGACCATGGCCAGTGCGGCGGACGAGGCGCTGTATCGGGCCAAGCATGCCGGGCGTAATTGTGTAGTCCGTGTGGAGCCTTGAGTTTCTTATAGCCTGCACTGGCCTCTTCGCAGCACAAGGCTGCTCCTACAGGTATCGCACGCGCTGTAGGAGCAGCCTTGTGCTGCGAAGAGGCCAGTGCAGGCGGCCACCAATAGAGGCACTGTGCCACTTTTTTATGGCGCCAACCCCCTGTCGTCATCACCCCGTCACAAAATCGCAATAACTTCAGCCACCGACCTCTCCCTCCCCCGCAGGAAGCTCGCGGCTATGCGCCTGAAGTGGCTGACCAATTTCAACACCCTGTTGCTGGTAACCGTGTGTATCGCCCTGGGCGCCACCTTGTGGTGGTCGCAACGGGCCCTGGAGCGCCCCTACCAACTGATGGAGCGCTACCTGGGCCTGTCCCAGCAGTTCCAGAACCAGGCGGCCCGCAACATCCAGGCGTACCTGGGCAGCGGCGATGCCCTGCGCCATGCCGCGGCGATGGAGGCCAACCAGCAGTTGCAGGCCGCGCTGGCCGAGTGGCCCAGCGAACTGGCCGACAAACTGCGCCCCAGCCTGGACAGCCTGCAGGCCTTTACCGCCGAGGAGCTGCTGGCCGCCGGCAAGCTGGCCGGCGACCCGCAAGCCCTGCTGCTGCAGGCCGAGCGGGAACTGGGTGCCAACTTCGAACAGCTGGCCGGCTACGCCCGCGACAGCGGCAACGCCGACGCAAACCGCTACCTGGTGCCACTGCTCGACGCCACCGTGCACCTCGGTCGCCTGTCGCTGGCCCGGGACAAGCTGGTCAGCAGCGGCCGCCCGGAGCTGGCCGACGAAGTGGAGCGCGAGCTGCAGCTGATCCGTGCCCAGGCCCAGGCGATCGATGCCTTGCCCTTGTTCGGCGTAACCCATACCGCCGAATCCGGTGCCGACGACTTCGCCGCGATGATGGGCCTGGAAACCCAGGCCAGCGCCCAGCAGGAAGACATTGCCGTCGGCCTCAAGCGCGAACTGCAGAGCCTGCTCGGCCGCTACCCGGCCGAGCTGCAGCGCACCCGCGAACAGATCGAGCGCCGCGTCGCCCTGGCCGCCAGCACCGGCCAGCGCCTGGAGGCCGTGCAACAGGCCATTGCGGCGCTGGAGCCCGAGGTACGCGCCCAGCACGCGAAAATTGCCGCTGAAGTGCGAATCATCCAGGGCCTTATGATCGGCCTGATCCTACTTATCGCCCTGCTGATCGACACCTTGCAACGCCGCCTGGCGCGCACCCTGACCGGCCTGGCCCCTGCCCTGTCGCGCTGGGCCGAGGGTGATTTCGCCGAGGCCATCGCCCTGGGGAGGACCAACCGCGAACTGCGCGACATCCAGGAATCGCTCAACCGCCTGCGCCAGTATCTGGTAGAGCTGGTCGGCACCATCCGCCACAACGCCGAGCAGGTTGCTGGCAGCAGCCACGCCCTGGCCGGCATGAGCGCCGCCCTGCATGACGGCGCCGAACGCCAGGCCGGCGATACAGGGCAGATCCGCGATGCCCTGGGTGAACTGGAAGCGACCATCCAGCAAGTGGCCGGCGACGCCAGCGCCGCAGCTGACGCCAGCCGCGATGCCGGGCGTGCAGTGGAGCAGGGCCAGGCGGTGATCGGCCAGAGCCTGTCGGGCTTGCGTGAGTTGGTCGACGAGGTGCAGGGCAACGCCCGCATGATCGAGCAACTGGCGGAGGAGTCGGCCACCATCGGCGGCGTCCTGACGGTGATCCGCTCGATTGCCGAGCAGACCAACCTGCTGGCGCTGAATGCCGCGATCGAAGCGGCCCGCGCCGGTGAGATGGGCCGTGGTTTTGCCGTGGTGGCCGATGAGGTGCGTTCGCTGGCACAGCGCACCACCGGGGCGACCGGCGAGATTCAGGCACTGATCGACCGCTTGCAGCAGGCAGCCAGAAGTTCGGTGGCCGGAATGCGTGCGCAGCTTGAGCATGCCGAGGCCACGGCCAACCAGGCCCAGGCGGCGGACGGGGCGCTGGACGAGATCGTCTGTGCCATTCGCACCATTTCGGACACTGCGGTGCGGATTGCCGATGTCACGGCGCAGCAGAGTGGTGCCGTGAGTGAGATTCGCGACCACAGCGAGCGGATTCATGAGCTGGGTGAGGACAACCTGCAGCGCATTGGCGAGGGGCGCGAGCAAGGCGAGCAGTTGCTGAGCCTGGGTGGTGAACTGAACCGGGCGGTGCGGGCCTTCAGAGTCTAGGTTGGCCTGTGCTGGCCTCTTCGCGGGTAAACCCGCCCCCACAGAGATAGCGCATGGCTTGAGGTTTATGCGGTCGAGGTGGGAGCGGGTTTACCCGCGAAGAGGCCGGCACAGGCAGCACATGAGCCAGCGGCCATGTGTCGCCCCCGCCACCAGCATGGCCCCAACCCGCACCAACTCCGCTATCATGCCCAGCACGTTCCACCTCGCGAGTCCGCCATGCGCCGCCTGTTTTTCCTGCTGTTCCTGCTGCTGGCCAGCCCTGCCTTCGCCACGGGCCTGCTCGACAACCGCCCCAGCGCCACCCTCGGCGCAGCTTCGCTGGCCAACAACGCCGACTTCCTGCCGGTACACGAAGCGTTCAAGCTCAGCCTGGTCCAGGCCGATGCGCAAACCATCAAGCTGCGCTTCGTCGCAACCGACGGCTACTACCTCTATCGCCACCGTTTCCAGTTCCGCACCGAACCGGCCGACATTGCCCTGGGCACACCAAGCATCCCCAAGGGCGAGGCCAAGCACGATGAGTTCTTCGGCGATGTCGAGGTGTACCACGGCGTGCTCGATATCGAGCTCCCGCGCAATGACCCGCGCGCCTTCACCCTGCTGGTGGGCTACCAGGGCTGCGCCGACAAAGGCCTGTGCTACCCGCCAGAAACCGCACGCCTGAACATCGATGGCGAAGGCGGCAAAAGCACCCCGGCCGGCGGTGAACACGCCTGGACCTGGAAGTCGCTGCTGCTGTTCTTCCTCGCTGGGGTCGGCCTGACGTTCACCCCCTGCGTGCTGCCGATGCTGCCGATCCTTTCCGGCGTGGTGCTGCGCGGCCAGGCTGGCGGCCTGCGCGGTTTGGCGTTGTCGCTGGCCTATGTGCTGCCGATGGCGGCCAGCTTCGCGGTACTCGGTGCGTTGATGGGGTTGTTCGGCGCCGGCCTGAACCTGCAGGCGCGCCTGCAGTCGGCCTGGGTACTGGTGCCCTTCGCGCTGTTTTTCGTGGTATTTGCCCTGGCCATGTTCGGCCTGTTCGAACTGAAACTGCCGCAAGCCCTGAGCAACCGCCTGAACAATGTGGCCAGCCACACCCGGGGCGGCTCGCTGCTGGGCGCGGCAATACTGGGCGTACTCTCCAGCCTGCTGGTTTCGCCCTGTGTGTCGGCGCCGCTGGCCGGTGCGCTGCTGTACATCAGCGCCAGCGGCGATGCCCTGGGCGGCGCACTCAAGCTGTTCGCCCTAGGCCTGGGCATGGGCGCACCATTGCTGCTGGTGGCTACTGGTGGCGCGGCCTGGCTGCCGAAAAGCGGCCCTTGGCTGAACACGGTGAAGAACGCCATCGGCGTCCTGCTGCTGGGCTTGGCCATCGGTTTGCTCAGCCGTGTGCTGCCAGGCCCGCTGACCTTGCTGCTGGTCGGTTTCCTCGCCGCTGGCGTGGCGCTGTTCCTCGGTGCCCTCGAATTTGTCGTCAAGACCGCGCGCCAGCGCCTGGCCCAACTGCTCGGCCTGGCCCTGCTGGTGTACGCCCTGGCCTGCTGGTACGGCGCCCTCAGCGGCCACGGCGACCCACTGCGCCCGCTGCCGCCGGCAACCCTTGTGGCCACCGGCAACGGGCCCGCGGTGCAGGCGGATAGCTGGCAGACGATCACTACCCCCGCCGCACTGGACGCTGCCCTGGCCCAGGCCAAGGCAGCCGGCCAGCCGGTGCTCTTGGACTGGTACGCCGACTGGTGCATCAGTTGCAAGGTGATCGAACGCGAGGTGCTCACCACGCCGCAGGTGCAAGCGCAACTGGCCGGCTTCAAGCTGCTGCGTTTTGACATCACCGAAAGCAATGCCGAACAACGCAGCCTGCTCGATCGCTACCGGCTGTTCGGCCCGCCCGCCCTGCTGTTCTTTGCCGCGAACGGTAGCGAAATAACCGCTGATCGGGTCATTGGCGAGATAAATGCCAGTGAATTTGCGCAAATTCTCACACGCGTGCGCGGTAAAGTCGGTCTATAACTTCCCGCGAGCTGTGAAAAATCCAGAAATCAGTGACCAAATTTAATTATTTGGTCACATACTTCGCGCGAACCTCGGACATCGTGCTGGCTATTGCCGGGAACTGGACACTTGCCGTCGCTTTACGGCACACTCGCCGCGCTGTGTCGAATTGCCCTACAAATCCAAGGAATCCGCAGATGGCAACGCTACTGGTGCTCCACGGCCCCAACCTCAACCTGCTCGGTACCCGCGAGCCTGGCCACTACGGCGCCGTGACCCTGGCCCAGATCAACCAGGACCTGGAGCAACGTGCCCGCGCCGCAGGCCACCATCTGCAGTACCTGCAGAGCAACGCCGAATACGAACTGATCGACCGCATTCACGCCGCACGCAACGAGGGTGTGGACTTCATCCTGATCAATCCGGCTGCTTTCACCCACACAAGCGTCGCATTACGTGACGCATTGCTTGCGGTGAGCATCCCATTCATCGAAGTGCACCTGTCCAACGTGCACAAACGCGAACCGTTCCGCCACCACTCCTACTTTTCCGATGTTGCAGTAGGGGTGATCTGCGGCCTGGGCGCCAGCGGTTATCGCCTGGCCCTGGAATCCGCGCTGGAACAACTGGCTGCCAACGCACAGCCCAAATGATGAAAACCCTGGCCTCAGTGGGCCAGGGTTCGAGAGAAACGTTTCAGATACGTTTTTTGTATTTCGCCCCCTGACCGAACCTTTGGGAGTTGATGATTAATGGATATCCGTAAAGTCAAGAAACTGATCGAGCTGCTGGAAGAGTCTGGCATCGATGAACTGGAGATCAAGGAAGGCGAAGAGTCGGTCCGTATCAGCCGTCACAGCAAGACCCCGGCTGCCCAGCAGTACTTCGCACCGGCTCCGGTAGCCGCCGCTCCTGTTGCTGCCCCGGTCGCCGCTGCCGCTCCGGCCGCTGAAGCCGCTGCCGCCGCCCCGGCCCTGAAAGGCACCGTGATCCGCTCGCCGATGGTAGGTACCTTCTACCGCAAGCCTTCGCCGACCTCGCCGAACTTCGCTGAAGTTGGCCAGACCGTGAAGAAAGGCGACACCCTGTGCATCGTCGAAGCCATGAAGATGATGAACCACATCGAAGCCGATGTTGGCGGTGTCATCGACGCCATCCTGGTAGAAGACGGCCAGCCGGTTGAGTTCGACCAGCCGCTGTTCACCGTCGTTTGAATCGCGGAGAGCCAACGATGTCTGGGAAGCTCGAAAAAGTCCTGATCGCCAACCGCGGGGAAATTGCCCTGCGGATCCTGCGTGCCTGCAAAGAGCTGGGTATCAAGACAGTCGCCGTGCACTCCACCGCCGACCGTGAACTGATGCACCTGGGCCTGGCAGACGAGTCGGTCTGCATCGGCCCTGCATCGTCCAAGGATTCCTACCTGCATATCCCGGCGATCATCGCTGCCGCCGAAGTGACCGGCGCCACCGCTATCCACCCGGGCTACGGCTTCCTGGCGGAAAACGCCGACTTCGCCGAGCAGGTGGAAAAATCCGGTTTCGCCTTCATCGGCCCGAAAGCCGACACCATTCGCCTGATGGGCGACAAGGTTTCGGCCAAGGACGCGATGATCAAGTCGGGCGTACCGACTGTGCCGGGCTCCGATGGCCCGCTGCCGGAAGATGAAGAAGTCGCCCTGGCGATTGCTCGTGACGTCGGCTACCCAGTGATCATCAAGGCCGCCGGTGGCGGTGGTGGTCGCGGCATGCGCGTGGTGCACAAGGAAGAGGACCTGATTTCCTCGGCCAAGCTCACCCGTACCGAAGCCGGTGCAGCCTTCGGTAACCCGATGGTCTACCTGGAGAAGTTCCTGACCAACCCACGCCACGTGGAAGTCCAGGTACTGTCCGACGGCCAGGGCAACGCCATTCACCTGGGCGACCGTGACTGCTCGCTGCAGCGCCGTCACCAGAAGGTACTGGAAGAAGCGCCAGCCCCGGGCATCGACGAGAAAGCCCGTCAGGAAGTGTTCAAGCGCTGCGTCGATGCGTGCATCGAGATCGGCTACCGTGGTGCGGGTACTTTCGAGTTCCTGTACGAGAACGGCCGCTTCTACTTCATCGAGATGAACACCCGCGTGCAGGTTGAGCACCCGGTGTCGGAGATGGTGACCGGTATCGACATCGTCAAGGAGATGCTGAGCATCGCCGCTGGCAACAAGCTGTCGTTCCGCCAGGAAGACGTGGTCATCCGTGGCCATGCGCTGGAATGCCGTATCAACGCCGAAGACCCGAAGAAGTTCATCCCGAGCCCAGGCAAGGTGAAGCACTTCCACGCCCCGGGTGGCAACGGCGTGCGTGTTGATTCGCACCTGTACAGCGGTTACTCGGTTCCGCCGAACTACGACTCGCTGATCGGCAAGCTGATCACCTACGGCAAGGACCGCGACGAAGCCATGGCGCGCATGCGCAATGCCCTGGACGAGATCGTCGTCGACGGCATCAAGACCAACATCCCGCTGCACCGCGACCTGGTGCGTGATGAAGGTTTCTGCAAAGGCGGCGTCAACATTCACTACCTCGAGCACAAACTGGCCAGCCAGGAGTGATCGCGTAGTGTGATGTACCGAAACCCCGGACTTGTTCCGGGGTTTTTTATGGGTCACTGGTTTGGCAGAAGCCCTGTAGGAGCAGCCTTGTGCTGCGAAGAGGGCATTACTTCCCAAACAAATTTGTTGCTCATGCCGGCCCTTTCGCAGCACAAGGCTGCTCCTACAGGTCCGCGTGACTCAGCCCTTCATCCGCGGCATCTCGATGTGATGCTCATGCACCCGCCGGTACAAGGTCGCCCGCGATATCCCCAGAGCCCGCGCCGCATCGGCCGGCTTCCAGCGATGGCGGATCAGCGCATCCAGCAGCAACTGCCGGGCCGGACAGGACATGCTGCTTTCAGCCGACGCGACTACCTCGCCGCGCACCTCCTGCGGCAGGTCCTGCATCTGCACCTGCCCGCCCTCACTCACCGCACAGGCATAGCGCAACACCTGCCGCAGCTGGCGCAAGTTCCCCGGCCAGCGATAGACCAGCAGCGCCTGCAGCGCATCATCCGCCAACATCACCTCGACCCCGCAGGCCTCGGCCTCCTCGACCAGCAACTGGTGAATCAACCCCAAGCGGTCCTCACGCTCGCGCAGCGGCGGCAATTCGAAGCGGGCATTGGCCAGGCGGAAGTAAAGATCCTCGCGAAAACGCCCATCCTCCACCATCGCCGCCAAATCGCGGTGGGTCGCGCAAATCACCTGGATATCCACTCGCTCCCGCCGCGCCGCGCCCAGCGGCGCCACTTCACCCTCCGCCAGCACGCGCAGCAACCGGGTTTGCAGGTTCAGCGGCATGTCACCGATTTCGTCGAGGAACAGCGTGCCGCCATCGGCCTGCTGCAACAGCCCCTGCATACCTTTGCTGGAAGCCCCGGTGAAGGCCCCGGCCACATAGCCGAACAGCTCGCTCTCGATCAGGCTTTCCGGGATGGCCGCGCAGTTCAGGGTGACGAACGGGCCATCGCGACGCAGGCTTTGCTGATGCAGCTGGCGGGCGAACACCTCTTTGCCAGCCCCCGTCTCGCCTTGCACAAGCACCGCCAGATTGCAGTCCTTGACCCGCGTGGCCAGCCGCAGATGCTGCTCGATACGGGCGTCCTGGGCCTGGCGCAACGGCTGCGCACGCTGGCGCTGGCTGGGGGCGCTGACCCGGCCGTACAGCCCACCCAGGCCCGGCAGGCGTTGCGCAGACGATGCGTTCACGCGGCGCAGCTGATCCATGTCGAACAGCTCGCCAATGTGCTCGGGCAAACGCCCCAGATGCTCCACCAGCCGCTGGCGCGCCAGGCTGTTGATCGCCTGCAGACGGCCATCGCCATCCCAGGCCAGCAGGTAGTCGGGCTGGCTTTCCACATAGCCCGGCGTGCCATGGGCACGCATCACCCAATGGCCCTGGGCACTGTGCATGAAGAAGGCATTTTCGATCTCGCGCGCAGTCTGCTCGACCAATTGGCGGATCAGGTGCTGGCTGCGGCGGTCGTCCGGCGACTGCAAGGCCGAGACATCCACCACGCCCAGCAACTCGCCCAGCGGGTCGAAGACCGGTGCCGCCGTACAGGTCAGGCCAATGAACGCAGCGCGGAAGTGGTCGCGCTTGTGCACCGTAACCGGCGCCTTGCTGGTCAACACCGCCGCCACGCCGCAGGTGCCCTCCTCGCCCTCCGACCAGCAGGTGCCCAGGTACAGCCCGGCCTTGCGGCAGTCGTTGCGGATGGCAGACTCGACCCGATAATCGATGGTGCGCCCCAAGGCGTCGGTGAGCAGCACGCAGTAGTCGGCACCGCGCACTCGCTCATGCAGGCGGGCCACGGCATCGCTGGCGATACGCAGGAACAGTTCGGCGCGCTCGCGGCATTCGTTGAGCAGGCTTTGGGACAGAATGCGCGGCCCCTGCTGGGACCCGGGGTCGAGGCGGTACAGCTCCATGGAACGGCGCCATGAATCGAGGATCAGCGGTGGCACCGGCGCCTGCGGCAGGCGGTCGGCATTCTTCAGCACCCTGCTGATGCAGTCGACATGGGCTCGGGAGTTCGCGGCAAGCATTCAGGCCCTCCGGTTCTCGTTGCTGTTTTTATCGTTGTCCGGCCATTAAGCGCTTCCGGGCATGCCCCGACAAGCACTGCGTGATTACCGGCCGGCTTGAGACGCAGCGTCTCAGCGTCTCGGCCATGCCATACCTCGGCTGGCACCCGGCGTCTCGCCAGCCCGGCCATACGTTCCGGCCAGAGCGCAACGAAACCGCTCTGCCTCGGTGATTTCAGCCAACCCAAGGAAAACTGGCACCGCGCTTGCTCCGGCACTGGCAAACAAGAAACGAGGTGCGCCATGCCGCTACCCGCCCCAACTGTCGGCATCATTGCCAACCCTGCCTCTGGCCGCGACCTGCGCCGCCTGACTGCCAATGCCGGGCTCTATTCGAGTACCGACAAGGCATCGGCGATCCAGCGCCTGCTCGCTGCCTTCGGTGCTACCGGCATCGGCCAGGTGCTGCTGCCCAGCGACATGACCGGCATCGCCGCTGCCGTGCTCAAGGCCAGCCAGGGCCCGGTCGCCCAGGACCAGCACTGGCCGGCCATCGAAATCCTCGACCTGCCGCTGACCCAGACCGTTGCCGATACCCGCCTGGCCACCCGCCAAATGGTCGAGCACGGTGTGGCGATGATCGCCGTGCTTGGCGGCGACGGCACCCACAAGGCAGTCGCTGCCGAGGCCGGGGACGTGCCGCTGCTGACCTTGTCCACCGGCACCAACAATGCCTTCCCCGAACTGCGCGAGGCCACCAGCGCCGGCCTGGCCGGCGGCCTGCTTGCCAGCGGCCGGGTACCGCCCAGCATCGGCCTGCGCCGCAACAAGCGCCTGCTGGTGAAGGTGCCCGAACAACAGCTTGCCGAATGGGCACTGGTGGAGGTGGCGGTGTCGCCTCAGCGCTTCATCGGCGCTCGGGCACTGAGCCGCAGCGAAGACCTTTGCGAAGTCTTCGCGTGTTTCGCCGAACCCCATGCCATCGGCCTCTCGGCCCTGTGCGGCCTGTGGTGCCCGGTCTCGCGGCAGGACCCGCACGGTGCCTGGGTACGCCTGAACCCCGGTGCCGAACAAGCGCTGCTCGCACCGCTGGCACCCGGCCTGTTGCAAGGCTGCGGCATCACCGCCAGCGGCGCCCTGACGCCCGGCGTAGCCCATCGCCTGAGCCTGGCCAGCGGCACCCTGGCGCTGGACGGCGAGCGCGAAATCGAATTCGCCGAGCATGACAGCCCCACCATCACCCTCGACCACCAAGGCCCATTGAGCGTGGACGTCGAGGCCGTACTGGCGCACGCCGCCCGCCATCACTTGCTGGCCGTGCCCCGTGGCCATCGGCTGCACCCTGCAAACCCGTGTTGAGACAACCCCGGAGAACAACAAGATGTCCAATCAACTCAGTACCGAACAACTGCTGCATGCCTATGAAGTGATGCGCACCATCCGTGCCTTCGAAGAACGCCTGCACGTCGAGTTCGCCACCGGCGAGATCCCTGGCTTCGTGCACCTGTATGCCGGCGAAGAGGCTTCCGCCGCCGGAGTCATGGCCCACCTGCGCGATAGCGACTGTATCGCCTCGACCCACCGCGGCCACGGCCACTGCATCGCCAAGGGTGTGGACGTGTACGGCATGATGGCCGAAATCTACGGCAAGAAGACCGGCGTGTGCGGCGGCAAGGGCGGTTCGATGCACATCGCCGACCTGGAAAAAGGCATGCTCGGCGCCAACGGCATCGTCGGTGCCGGCGCTCCGCTGGTGGCCGGGGCGGCGCTGGCGGCCAAGATCAAAGGCCGCGACGATGTATCGGTGGCCTTCTTCGGCGATGGCGCTTCCAACGAAGGCGCCGTGTTCGAAGCCATGAACATGGCCTCGATCATGAACCTGCCGTGCATCTTCGTGGCCGAGAACAACGGCTACGCCGAAGCCACCGCCTCGACCTGGTCGGTTGCCTGCGACCATATCGCCGATCGCGCGGCCGGGTTCGGCATGCCCGGTGTCACCATCGACGGTTTCGACTTCTTTGCCGTGTACGAGGCCGCCGGCGCTGCCATCGAACGTGCGCGTTCCGGGCAAGGCCCGTCGCTGATCGAGGTCAAGCTCAGCCGCTACTACGGCCATTTCGAAGGCGATGCACAAACCTACCGCGCCCCGGACGAAGTGAAGAACCTGCGCGAATCCCGCGACTGCCTCATGCAGTTCCGCAACAAGACCACCCGCGCCGGCCTGCTCACGGCTGCGCAACTGGACGCCATCGACGCCCGCGTCGAGGACCTGATCGAAGACGCCGTGCGCCGCGCCAAGTCCGATCCCAAGCCACAGCCCGCCGACCTGCTCACCGACGTCTACGTCGCCTACCCCTGAGCCGCGGATTACAAGAACAACAGGAGAATCACCATGGCAAGAAAGATCAGCTACCAGCAGGCCATCAACGAAGCCCTGGCCCAGGAAATGCGCCGCGACAACACTGTATTCATCATTGGCGAAGACGTTGCCGGCGGCGCCGGTGCCCCCGGCGAGGATGACGCCTGGGGGGGCGTGCTGGGCGTGACCAAGGGCCTTTACCATCAGTTCCCGGGGCGCGTGCTCGACGCACCGCTGTCGGAAATCGGCTACGTCGGCGCTGCCGTCGGTGCTGCCACCCAGGGCCTGCGCCCGGTGTGCGAGCTGATGTTCGTCGACTTCGCCGGCTGCTGCCTGGACCAGATCCTCAACCAGGCCGCCAAGTTCCGCTACATGTTCGGCGGCAAGGCGGTAACCCCGCTGGTGATGCGCACCATGTACGGCGCCGGCCTGCGCGCGGCGGCCCAGCACTCGCAGATGCTCACCTCGCTGTGGACGCACATTCCCGGCCTGAAGGTGGTCTGCCCGTCCTCGCCGTACGATGCCAAGGGCCTGTTGATACAGGCGATCCGCGACAACGACCCGGTGATCTTCTGCGAGCACAAGCTGCTCTACAGCATGCAGGGAGAGGTGCCGGAAGAGGTGTACACCGTACCGTTCGGTGAGGCCAACTTCCTGCGTGATGGCGAGGACGTGACCCTGGTCACCTATGGCCGCATGGTGCATGTGGCGCTGGAGGCCGCCAACAACCTGGCCCGCCAGGGTATCGACTGCGAAGTGCTGGACCTGCGCACCACCAGCCCGCTGGATGAGGACAGCATCCTGGAAAGCGTGGAAAAGACCGGCCGCCTGGTGGTGATCGACGAAGCCAACCCGCGTTGCTCCATGGCCACCGACATCAGCGCGCTGGTGGCACAGAAGGCCTTCGGCGCGCTCAAGGGCCCGATCGAAATGGTCACCGCCCCGCATACTCCTGTGCCGTTCTCCGATGCACTGGAAGACCTGTACATCCCTGACGCGGCGAAGATCGAGGCTGCGGTACGCAAAGTGATCGAAGCCGCAAGGAGTGCCGCATGAGCCAGATCCATACCCTGACCATGCCCAAGTGGGGCCTGTCGATGACCGAGGGCCGGGTGGATACCTGGCTGAAGCAGGAAGGTGACGAAATCAACAAGGGCGACGAGGTGCTGGACGTCGAGACCGACAAGATCAGCAGCAGCGTCGAAGCCCCGTTCAGCGGTGTGTTGCGCCGCCAGGTGGCCAGGCCTGATGAAACCCTGCCGGTCGGTGCCCTGCTGGCGGTGGTGGTGGAAGGCGAAGCCGAAGAAGCCGAAATCGATGCCGTGGTGCAGCGCTTCCAGGCCGAGTTCGTCGCCGAGGGGGGCGCCGACCAGGCCCAAGGGCCGGCGCCACAGAAGGCTGAAGTGGCTGGCCGGCAGTTGCGCTGGTTCGAGCTCGGTGAAGGCGGCACGCCGCTGGTGCTGGTGCACGGTTTTGGTGGCGACCTCAACAACTGGCTGTTCAACCACCCGGCGCTGGCTGCCGAGCGACGGGTAATCGCCCTCGACCTGCCGGGCCATGGCGAGTCGGCCAAGGCCCTGCAACGGGGCGACCTGGATGAGTTGAGCGAAACCGTACTGGCCCTGCTCGACCACCTGGACATCGCCAAGGCCCACCTGGCCGGCCACTCCATGGGCGGCGCGGTCAGCCTGAACGTGGCGCGCCTGGCGCCGCAACGGGTGGCCAGCCTGAGCCTGGTGGCCAGTGCCGGGCTGGGCGAGGAGATCAACGGACAGTACCTGCAAGGCTTCGTCGCTGCCGCCAACCGCAATGCCCTCAAACCGCAGATGGTACAGCTGTTTGCCGACCCCGCACTGGTAACGCGGCAGATGCTGGAGGACATGCTCAAGTTCAAGCGCCTGGAAGGCGTGGACGACGCGTTGCGCCTGTTGGCATCGGCCATCGCTGACGGCGACCGGCAGCGCCACGACCTGCGCGGGGTGCTGGGACAACACCCGGCCCTGGTGGTGTGGGGCGGCAAGGACGCGATCATCCCGGCCAGCCATGCCGAAGGGCTGGAGGCTGAAGTGCTGGTGCTGCCCGAGGCTGGCCATATGGTGCAAATGGAGGCGGCCGAACAGGTCAACCAGCAACTGCTCGCGTTCCTGCGCAAGCACTAAGCCCTTTCCGTGAGCCTGGAGAACAACAATGAACGACCTGAGCCACACCCACATGCGCGCCGCCGTCTGGCATGGCCGCAATGATATTCGCGTCGAACAGGTGCCCCTGCCGGCCGACCCTGCGCCCGGCTGGGTGCAGATCAAGGTGGACTGGTGCGGCATCTGCGGCTCCGACCTGCACGAATACGTCGCTGGCCCGGTATTCATCCCGGTGGAGGCACCGCACCCGCTGACCGGCATCCAGGGCCAGTGCATCCTCGGCCACGAGTTCTGCGGCCAGATCGCCAAGCTGGGTGAAGGCGTGGAAGGTTTTGCCGTCGGTGACCCGGTGGCTGCGGACGCCTGCCAGCATTGCGGCACCTGCTACTACTGCACCCACGGCCTGTACAACATCTGCGAGCGCCTGGCCTTCACCGGCCTGATGAACAACGGCGCCTTTGCCGAACTGGTCAACGTGCCCGCCAACCTGCTGTACCTGCTGCCGCAGGGTTTCCCGGCAGAGGCCGGGGCGCTGATCGAACCGCTGGCGGTGGGCATGCATGCGGTAAAGAAGGCCGGCAGCCTGCTTGGCCAGACGGTGGTGGTAGTTGGAGCCGGCACCATCGGTTTGTGCACCATCATGTGTGCCAAGGCGGCTGGCGCGGCGCAGGTGATCGCCCTGGAAATGTCCTCGGCGCGCAAGGCCAAGGCCAAAGAGGTTGGCGCCAGCGTGGTGCTGGACCCCAGCCAGTGCGACGCCCTGGTGGAAATCCGCAAGCTCACTGCCGGGCTGGGCGCGGATGTGAGTTTTGAATGCATCGGCAACAAGCACACGGCCAAGCTGGCCATCGACACCATCCGCAAGGCGGGCAAGTGCGTGTTGGTGGGGATATTCGAGGAGCCTAGCGAGTTCAACTTCTTCGAACTGGTATCCACCGAAAAGCAGGTGCTGGGAGCGTTGGCGTACAACGGCGAGTTTGCCGATGTGATTGCCTTCATCGCTGACGGCAGGCTGGACATTCGCCCGCTGGTGACCGGGCGGATCGGGCTGGAGCAGATTGTCGAGCTGGGCTTCGAGGAGTTGGTCAACAACAAGGAGGAGAACGTGAAGATCATCGTTTCGCCGGGCGTGCGCTGATTGCACCTCAAAGGCAACACGTAACCTGTGGGAGCGGGCGTGCCCGCGAATCAGGCAACTCGGTGGATGGCACCGGCTTCGCCGGTGTTCGCGGCTAAAGCCGCTCCCACAGGTATTGCGCAAAGCTGAAGGTCACCGCAATACCTGTGGGAGCGGGTTCACCCGCGAAGAAGACCACACGGTACATGGCACCGGCTTCGCCGGTGTTCTCGGGCACGCCCGCTGCCACAGGTTCCGTGCCAGCTTTTCAATGCAGTGCAGGCTCGAGAGCTGCGCCAGCACATGCGTTCGCTGTTTCAGGACCCCATTCTGCGTCATACTCGGCAGACCTATTGCCCGGTTCTCGCCATGCGTTCACTGCTCCCCGTCACCCTGGTCCTGCTGCTCGCCGCCTGCGGCGATGGCGAATCGCTGCTCCCGCCGGACGCGCGCCTCCCTGACGGTGGGCGGTACCGGGGGCAGGTGGTCGATGGCCTGCTGCAAGGCGAGGGCCGGATCGACTACCCCAACGGCAGCTGGTACGCCGGTACCTTCAAGGACGGCCAATGGCACGGTCAGGGCGAATGGCACGGCCGCAACGGCGAGGTGTACCGCGGCCAGTTCGCCGCAGGGCTGTTCCAGGGGCTGGGCGAGCTGACTACCCCGGGTAGCCACTATGCCGGCACCTTCAGCCACGGCCGCCGCGACGGCGAAGGCACCCTCAAGCAAGCCGACCAGACCTACCGCGGCCAGTTCAAGGACGACCTGTACGAAGGCGCCGGCGAGCTGGAACTGGCCGACGGCAGCCGCTACCAGGGCCTGTTCGCCAAGGGCAAGCCCAACGGCGCTGGGGTGCGCAGCGATGCCAGCGGCAACCAGTTCAGCGGCCACTTCATCAATGGCCAGCTGGAAGGCAGCGGCACCTACGACAGCGTTGACGGCGAGCAGTACATCGGCGAGTTCAAGGACAACCGCCTGGAAGGCCGTGGCCGCTACGAAAATGCCGATGGTGATGTGTGGATCGGCGAATTCAAGGACGGCTCGCTGGTTGGCGAAGGCGAACTGCTGGGCAGCGATGGCAGCCACTACAAAGGCACCTTCGCCGACTGGCGCCTGTCGGGCCAGGGCAGCCTGCAACTGGCCGACGGCAGCAAGTACATCGGTGGCTTTCTCAACGATGCCTACCACGGCCAGGGCCGGCTGATCCTGGCCAACGGCAAGGTCGAAAGTGGCACCTGGAGCAACGGCGTGCGCGTACGGGACCAGAACGGCAAGCTGTTGCCCGACCCGCTGGACCTGACGCTGCTCAACCAGGGCCGTTTGCTGGATGAAGCGCTGGCCCGGGTACCGCGCTCGGCGCCACCAGTTCAGCTATACAGCCTGGTGGTGGCCGGCGATGGCCAGCAGAGCGTGTTCATGCGTGAAGCCGACTATGTCAGCAACATGCTCAAGGTGCGCTTTGGCGCCAGTGGCCAGGTGACCCTGGTCAACCACCGCGACCACATGACCACCCGAGCCATGGCCACACGCGAAAACCTGACCCGCGCCGCCCGTACCCTGGCCGAGCGCAGCGGCCCCGAAGACCTGGTGTTCATCTATCTCACCAGTCATGGCAGCCAGGACCATCAGCTGGTACTCGACCAACCGCGCCTGCAGTTGGCCGATCTGTCTGCCGACGAGCTGGCGAGCGCGCTGGCACCGCTGAAGAACCGCGACAAGGTGATTGTCATATCCGCCTGCTATTCAGGGGGCTACATCACGCCGCTCAAAGATGAGCGCACGCTGATCATGACCGCCGCCCGGGCCGACCGCGTGTCTTTCGGTTGCTCGGAAGAAGCCGATTTCACCTATTTCGGCGATGCCCTGTTCGCCGAAGCGCTGAACCAGACCGACGACCTGAAACAGGCGTTTGAACTGGCGCGCGCCAGCGTTGCCGAAAGAGAACAAAGGGAAGGTTTCGAGGCCTCCGAACCGCAGCTGTGGGCGCCGCCGAACGTGCTTGAGCACTGGCAGCACCTGCGCCGGCAACAGGCCGAAGAAGCATTGCGTAACGCCGCACAGGCCAACGTGGGGGAACAGGCGGAAACGCCACGCAGCCACTAAGCTTGTGTGTAACAAGGGAGAGACATCATGTATTTGACGCCTCAGCATGTCCTGCTTGCCGGTGCCACGGGTCTGACAGGTGAACACCTGCTCGACCGTCTGCTCAACGAGCCCACCATCACTCGCGTACTGGCGCCTACCCGCCGGCCATTGGTCGAGCACCCGCACCTGGAAAACCCGGTAGGCGACCCGGCTGTGTTCCTTCCACAACTGGGTGGGCGGGTCGATATCGCCTATTGCTGCCTGGGCACCACACTGAAGCAGGCCGGTTCCGAATCGGCCTTCCGCGCGGTGGACCTGGACATGGTGGTGGCTTTCAGCAAGCGTGCCCGGGAGTTGGGCGCGCGGCATCTGCTGGTGGTCAGTGCATTGGGCGCCGACCCGAAATCGTCGATTTTCTACAACCGGGTCAAGGGTGAGATGGAGGAGGCACTCAAGGCTCAGGATTGGCCGCAGCTGACCATCGTGCGGCCGTCGTTGCTGCTGGGTGAGCGGGTCGAGCCTCGGCTTAGTGAACAGTTGGCTTCGCCGTTTGCCAAGCTGATACCCGGGAAGTATCGGGGGATCGAGGCTTGTACCTTGGCCCGGGCGCTGTGGCGGCTGGCGCTGGAGGAAGAGGACGGGGTGCGGATTGTGGAGTCGGATGAGTTGCGCAGGTTGGGCAAGAAGTAGGCTTCACTTGTGATGGCCTGTTCGCGGGCACGCCCGCTCCCACAGGTACAGTGATCACAAGAAGATTACACAGATCCTGTAGGAGCGGGTTTACCCGCGAAAGGGCCCTTACAGGCCACCAGTGGCCTGGAAGCCTACACCGGCCGCTGTCAGCAACGACAACGGCAGCAACAAGGTATCGAGCAACATGCTACCCGGCAGGTCCAGCCCCGGATACGCTGGCGCCTCAGCCCCGTAACGATCCCGCGGGCAGCACCCGCCATTGATCACATACAAGTCCAACCGGGTACCGGCATACACCACCGGTGCCCCGGGTTTGTTGGCATCCAACGTGCGCACCGTGGCGCAGCCACCGAGCAGCACCAGCGCCAGCAAGCCCACCAGCGCTCGCTTCAATCATCCACCCCGAAGTGGTGCTCACCCCAGCGCGGCAACATGTCCTGGGGAATGTTCAGCAGGTTGAGAATGCGCGCCACCACGAAGTCGACCAGGTCGTCGATGGTCTGCGGCTGGTGATAAAAGCCCGGCGCCGCCGGCAGGATCACCGCGCCCATCTGCGACAGCTTGAGCATGTTCTCCAGGTGGATGGTGGAGAACGGCGCCTCGCGCGGCACCAGGATCAGTTGGCGACGCTCCTTGAGGGTAACGTCGGCAGCACGTTCGATCAGGTTGTTGCAGGCACCGGTGGCAATCGCCGACAACGTGCCGGTGGAACAGGGCACCACGACCATTGCCGCCGGGGCGCCGGAGCCCGAGGCCACCGGCGACATCCAGTCTTCCTTGCCATACACGCGGATCTGCCCGTCGGCAGCGCCGGTATATTCGGTGAGGAAGGCCTGCATCGCCTGTGGCTTGGCCGGCAGCACCACGTCCGTCTCGGTGGCCATCACCAGTTGCGCGGCCTTGGAGATCAGGAAGTGCACCTCGCGGTCCTCACGCACCAGGCAGTCGAGCAGGCGCAGGCCATACTGGGCACCAGAGGCGCCCGTCATGGCCAGGGTGATGCGTTCCGGCCCGCTCACTTCAGTGCCTCGGCCAGCTTGCCGTGCAGGCCGCCGAAGCCGCCGTTGCTCATGATCACTACATGGGTACCCGGGCGGGCCTGCCCCTTGACCCGCTCGATGATCGCTTCGAGGCTGTCGGCCACCACGCTGGGCACTTTGCATTGCGCGGCGGTGGCAGCCAGGTCCCAGCCAAGGTTGGCCGGGGCGTACCAGATCACCTGGTCGGCGTCGTTGACGCTTTCCGGCAGGCCGTCACGGTGGGCACCGAGCTTCATCGAGTTGGATCGCGGCTCGATCACGGCGATCACCGGGGCTTCGCCAACGCGCTTGCGCAGGCCGTCTAGGGTGGTGGCGATGGCGGTCGGGTGGTGGGCGAAGTCATCGTAGATGGTCACGCCCTGCACTTCGGCAACCTTCTCCATGCGCCGCTTGACGCTCTTGAAGGCGCTCAGGCCTTCGATGCCCATGGCTGGCACCACGCCTACATGGCGCGCCGCTGCCAGGGTAGCCAGGGCGTTGGCGACGTTGTGCTGGCCATTCAGCGCCCAGTCCACCACGCCCTGCGCTTCACCGTCGAACAGCACTTCGAAGCGCGAGCCGTCGGGGCTGAGCAGACGGGCTTGCCACTGGCCACCTTCGCCGGTGGTCTGCACCGGGGTCCAGCAACCCATACCGATCACTCGCTCCAGCGCCTGCTCGGTGGTGGGGTGGATGACCAGGCCTTCGCTGGGGATGGTGCGCACCAAGTGGTGGAACTGCCGCTCGATCGAGGCCAGGTCGGGGAAGATGTCCGCATGGTCGAACTCGAGGTTGTTGAGGATCGCCGTGCGCGGGTGGTAGTGGACGAACTTCGAGCGCTTGTCGAAGAAGGCGCTGTCGTACTCGTCGGCTTCGACCACGAAGAACGGCGTATCGCCAAGGCGCGCCGACACCGAGAAGTTCTGCGGCACACCGCCAATCAGGAAGCCCGGGCTCATGCCAGCGTGTTCCAGCACCCAGGCCAGCATGCTGCTGGTAGTGGTCTTGCCGTGGGTACCGGCAACGGCCAGTACCCAGCGGCCCTGCAACACGTGGTCGGCCAGCCACTGCGGGCCGGAAACATAGGGCAGGCCCTTGTTCAGCACGTACTCCACCGCCGGGTTGCCACGCGACATGGCGTTGCCGATGACCACCAGATCTGGCGCCGGGTCCAGCTGGGCCGGGTCATAGCCTTGGGTCAGCTCGATGCCCTGGGCTTCAAGCTGGGTGCTCATCGGGGGATAGACGTTGGCGTCCGAGCCGGTGACGCGGTGGCCAAGTTCCTTGGCCAGCACCGCCAGCGAGCCCATGAAAGTGCCGCAAATACCGAGAATGTGAATATGCATGGTCGACCTCGCAAAACATCGAGGCAGGGTAGCCCAGGGCGCGACAAATCGCACCAGATGTTTCGCTCAGTCGGCCCTGGTGATGCCGTGTTTGCGCAGTTTTCGATACAAGGTATTGCGGCTGATGCCCAAGTGCTCGGCGACACGGGTGAGGTGCCAGTGTTTTGCCTCTAGCGTCTCCAACAATGCTTGCCGCTCCGCATCCTGTAGGAGCGGCCTTGTGTCGCGATCGGGCTGCGCAGCAGCCCCTGCAAATTGGTCGGCGCGGCTGGGCCCCTGGGGCCGCTCTGCGGCCCTTTCGCGACACAAGGCCGCTCCTACAGGGACGGTGCTGTTGCGAACAATGGCTGGGAGATCCGGGAACACGATGCGGGAGTCTTCGCAAAGTGCCACCAGGGTACGCAGCACGTTGCGCATCTGCCGCACGTTGCCCGGCCAGGCGAAGTCGAGCAGTGCCTGCCGCGCCCTGGGCTCGATATCGATCGGTTCTCCCTGCGCCTCCTGACGCAGAAGAAAGTCCAGCAACTGCGCCTTGTCACTGCGCTCGCGCACCGCAGGCAATGCCACTTCCAGGCCATTCAGCCGGTAATACAGGTCCTCGCGGAAACTGCCCTGCTCCACCCGTTCCAGCAGGTCACGGTGAGTAGCGCTGACAATGCGCACGTCGACCGCCTGCGGCTCGCCACCGATCGGCACCACCTGGCGCTCCTCCAGCACGCGCAGCAGGCGGGTTTGCAGGGCCAGTGGCATGTCGCCAATCTCGTCCAGCAGCAAGGTGCCGCCATCGGCCTGCAGCAGCTTGCCGCGCATGCCTTCCTTGCGTGCACCGGTAAAGCTGCCGCCGCGGTAGCCGAACAGTTCGCTCTCGATCAGGCTCTCCGGGATCGAGGCGCAGTTGATGGCAACGAACGGCTTGCCGCGCCGCTCGCTGGCCTGGTGCACGGCCTGGGCAAAAGCCTCCTTGCCACAGCCGGTCTCGCCGCGCAGCAACAGCGGCACATCGCGCTCGAACACCCGCACGCTGCGGCGGAAGTCGTTCTGCAAGGCGGGGTCGAGCAGGCAGATAAGCGGCTCCACTTCCCGCGTGGGCCGCGGCTGGGCGGCTGGCACCGACCACACCGGGGCTCGCGCCTGGCCACGCAGGCTGGCGAACACCTGGCGCCCGTCCAGGGTATGCAGCGGCCAGGCCGTGCTGCCGCTGGGCGTGGCGCGGCTGAACAGTTCGTCGTGGCTGCAAGCGAAAAAGCGTTCCAGCGGTTTGCCCAGCACGCCACCACGCACCGTGCCCAGCAGGTTCAGCGCGCTCTGGTTGGCGGCGCAGATGCGCCCGTCACCGTCGAACGCCAGCAGGCCTTCGCTGAACAGGCCGACCGACTCCGCCTGCAGGTGAAAACGCAGCAGCCATTGCTGTTCGAAATGGCGCAGGAAATAGCAGCTTTCGATCATCTTCGCCGACAGGTTGACCAGGGCCATGGTGTGGAACTGGCTCTGCCGGGAAACGTCGGGCCGCGCCGAAGACACATCCAGCACTGCCAGCAACTCGCCATGCGGGTCGAACACCGGGCTGGCCGAGCAGGTCAGGCCGGTGTGGCGACCGCGGAAGTGCTCGTTCTGGTGAATGGTCAGCGCCTGGCGCTCGACCAGGCAGGTGCCGATGCCGTTGGTGCCCTCGCGCGCCTCGCTCCAGTCAGCGCCCAGCCACAGCCCGGCGCGCTCGAAGCTGCGCCGCTCGGTCGGCGCGCTGACGCAATTGAGGATCACCCCACGGGCATCGGTCAGCAGCACCGCATGGCCGGCCCCGGAAAGCTGCTGGTGCAGGCTGTTCATTTCATGGTCGGCAATCTGCAGCACCTGGCGCAGGCGCTCGCGGCTTTCCAGCAGGCGCCCATGCTCGAGCACCACCGGGGCCTCGATCACCGACGGGTCGAGGTGGTAGTCCTCCAGGCAGCGCAGCCAGGAGCGGGCGATGGACGGGTCACTGCCACCCTCCCCGGCCCCACCATGGGCGACGGTATGGACTTGCTGGGCATGGCGACTGAAATGATTGCTCTGCATTGTTGTAGTTCTCCGCAGATAGAGAGTCCCGCCAGCATCCTCCACCCGGGAAGGCTTTGCAATGCACCCTCCGGTTACGTGTCGCAAATGGCACAAAGTGTCACCCACACGCGTACCGGCGCTGGCACAGCGACCGTTGACCCGGCCCAAAGAACCGAGCCAAGTCATTGATTTCCCTGGCGCTCGAAACGCTGGCCCAACCTTTGCTCTACGCTTTCCAACTCCCTAACAAACACAATAGCCAGGAGACACACCATGCGTTACGCACATCCCGGTACCGAAGGCGCGAAGGTTTCCTTCAAGAGCCGCTACGGCAACTACATCGGTGGTGAGTTCGTTCCTCCGGTAAAGGGGCAGTACTTCGAAAATACCTCCCCGGTGAATGGCAAGCTGATCGCTGAATTCCCTCGCTCCACTGCCGAAGACATCGATAAAGCCCTGGATGCAGCCCACGCTGCGGCCGACGCCTGGGGCCGCACTTCAGTGCAGGACCGCTCCAACGTTCTGCTGAAGATCGCCGACCGTATCGAGCAGAACCTCGAACTGCTGGCCATTACCGAAACCTGGGACAACGGCAAGCCGATCCGCGAAACCCTCAATGCCGACATTCCGCTGGCGGTCGACCACTTCCGCTACTTCGCTGGCTGCATCCGCGCCCAGGAAGGCGGCGCCGCGGAAATCAACGAAGGCACCGTGGCCTACCACATCCATGAGCCACTGGGCGTGGTCGGGCAGATCATCCCGTGGAACTTCCCGATCCTGATGGCCGCCTGGAAGCTCGCCCCGGCACTGGCCGCTGGCAACTGCGTGGTGCTCAAGCCAGCCGAACAGACCCCGCTGGGCATCACCGTGCTGCTGGAAGTGATCGGTGACCTGCTGCCACCTGGTGTGCTCAACGTGGTGCAAGGCTATGGCCGCGAAGCCGGTGAAGCACTGGCCACCAGCAAGCGCATCGCCAAGATCGCCTTCACCGGCTCGACCCCGGTTGGCTCGCACATCATGAAATGCGCCGCCGAGAACATCATCCCGTCCACCGTCGAACTGGGCGGCAAGTCGCCGAACGTGTATTTCGAAGACATCATGCAAGCCGAGCCAAGCTTCATCGAGAAGGCGGCCGAAGGCATGGTGCTGGCGTTCTTCAACCAGGGCGAGGTATGCACCTGCCCGTCACGGGCACTGGTGCAGGAGTCGATCTACCCGCAGTTCATGGAAGTGGTGATGAAGAAGGTGCTGCAGATCAAGCGCGGCGACCCGCTGGACACCGACACCATGGTCGGCGCCCAGGCCTCGCAACAGCAGTTCGAGAAGATCCTGTCGTACCTCGACATCGCCCAGAAGGAAGGCGCCGAGTTGCTGACCGGCGGCAAGGTCGAAAAACTGGAGGGCTCGCTGGCCACCGGTTACTACATCCAGCCGACCCTGCTCAAGGGCAACAACAAGATGCGCGTGTTCCAGGAAGAAATCTTCGGCCCGGTGGTCAGCGTCACCACCTTCAAGGACGAAGCCGAAGCCCTGGCGATCGCCAACGACACCGAGTTCGGCCTGGGTGCCGGCGTGTGGACCCGCGACATCAACCGTGCCTACCGCATGGGCCGTGGGATCAAGGCTGGCCGCGTGTGGACCAACTGCTACCACCTGTACCCGGCGCATGCCGCGTTCGGTGGCTACAAGAAGTCGGGGGTCGGGCGTGAGACGCACAAGATGATGCTTGACCACTATCAGCAGACCAAGAACCTGCTGGTGAGCTACGACATCAATCCGTTGGGCTTCTTCTAAACCTGGGATGGCCTCGGGGCTGCTTTGCAGCCCATCGCCGGCAAGCCAGCTCCCACAGGGATCGCAGGGGATTCCAGACCTGCGCAGTACCTGTGGGAGCCGGCTTGCCGGCGATGAGGCCGGACCTGCAAACACAATATCCAGAGCACCAACCGCTCTGGCTCGCTTCCTGCAGTGCCCATCACCATCGGCCCGGAACCCGTCCGGCCACCAAGAAAAACAACAGGTGAATCTATGCCAAGCGATCATTCCGCCGGCTCGCCGGCAGGCTCTTCCGTCGACTTCGAAAAAGTCGGCTCGGACTATTTCCAGCAACGTGAACTGAAAAAAGGTGCCGCCGGCTGGGTCCTGCTGGTCGGCCTGGGCGTGGCCTACGTCATCTCCGGCGACTATGCCGGCTGGAACTTCGGCCTGGCCCAGGGCGGCTGGGGCGGCATGTTCCTCGCCACCCTGCTGATGGCCACCATGTACCTGTGCATGTGCTTCTCGCTGGCCGAGCTGTCGTCGATGATCCCCACCGCAGGCGGCGGCTACGGCTTTGCCCGCAGCGCCTTCGGCCCCTGGGGCGGCTTCCTCACCGGCACGGCAATCCTCATCGAGTACGCTATCGCCCCCGCCGCCATCGCCGTGTTCATCGGCGCCTACTGCCAGTCACTGTTCGGCATCGGCGGCTGGATGATCTACCTGGCGTTCTACATCGTGTTCATCGGCATCCACATCTTTGGCGTGGGTGAGGCGTTGAAGCTGATGTTCATCATCACCGCCATCGCAGCCATCGCTCTGGCCGTGTTCCTGGTGAGCATGGTGCCCCATTTTGATGCAGCCAACCTGTTCGACATCGCCAAAACGGACGCTGTGGGCGCCAGCAGCTTCCTGCCGTTCGGCTATGTCGGCGTGTGGGCGGCCATCCCCTATGCCATCTGGTTCTTCCTTGCCGTAGAGGGCGTGCCGCTGGCTGCCGAAGAAACCAAGAACCCCAAGCGTGACCTGCCACGCGGCCTGATCGGCGCCATGCTGGTGTTGCTGGCCTTCGCCCTGCTGATCCTGGTGGTCGGCCCTGGCGGCGCAGGCTCCGAAGCACTGAAAGCGTCCGGCAACCCGCTGGTAGAAGCCTTGTCCAAAGCCTACGGCGGTAGCACCTGGATGGGCGGCTTCGTCAACCTGGTCGGCCTGGCCGGGCTGATCGCCAGCTTCTTCTCGATCATCTACGCCTACTCCCGGCAGATCTTCGCCCTGTCCCGCGCCGGTTACCTGCCGCGCAAGCTGTCGGAAACCAACAAGAGCAAGGCCCCGGTACTGGCCTTGATCATCCCCGGGATCATCGGCTTTGCCCTGTCGCTGACTGGCCAAGGTGACCTGCTGATCCTGGTGGCGGTGTTCGGCGCTACCCTGTCGTACGTGCTGATGATGGCCGCGCACATCACCCTGCGCATCCGTCGGCCGAAGATGGAGCGCCCATACCGCACCCCTGGTGGCATCTTCACCTCGGGCCTGGCACTGGTACTGGCCTGCATCGCTGTGGTCGCCGGTTTCCTGGTAGACCCACGGGTGGTGATTGGCGCCGCAGTGATCTATGCGGTATTAATTGCCTACTTTGCTTTCTACAGCCGCCACCACCTGGTCGCGGGTACACCGGAAGAGGAATTCGCCGCGATCCAGAAGGCCGAAGAGGCCTTGCACTGATCGCCGCCACCCGCCGCGGGGCAACCCGCGGCTCTGGAGAGTCTGTATGGCAAGTTTCGTACACACGGTCGGCCACCTGGTCTACCGCTTCGACAGCCTCAAGGAAGTGATGGCCAAGGCCAGCCCCGCCCGCTCGGGGGACTACCTGGCGGGCGTCGCGGCCAGCAATGATGGCGAACGGGTCGCCGCGCAGATGGCCCTGGCCAATATCCCGCTGACGCATTTCCTCAACGAAGCGCTGATCCCTTACGAAGATGATGAAGTCACGCGCCTGATCATCGACACTCACGACGCCCAGGCCTTCGCCCCGGTCAGCCACCTGACCGTGGGTGGCCTGCGCGACTGGCTGCTGAGCGAAGAGGCCAACGAGGACAGCCTGCGCAGCCTGGCACCCGGGCTGACGCCGGAAATGGCCGCAGCGGTGTCGAAGATCATGCGCGTGCAGGACCTGGTGCTGGTGGCACAGAAGATCCGTGTGGTCACCCGGTTCCGTGGCACCATGGGCCTGCGCGGGCGCCTGTCGACCCGGCTGCAGCCCAACCACCCGACCGACGAGCCGGCCGGCATCGCCGCCAGCATTCTCGACGGCCTGCTGTACGGCAACGGCGACGCCATGATCGGCATCAACCCGGCCACAGACAGCATCGCCTCGATCTGCGCCCTGCTGGAGATGCTCGACGCCATCATCCAGCGCTACGACATCCCCACCCAGGCCTGCGTGCTGACCCACGTCACCACCTCGATCGAGGCGATCAACCGTGGCGTGCCACTGGACCTGGTATTCCAGTCCATCGCCGGCACCGAAGCGGCCAACGCCGGGTTCGGCATCAACCTGAACGTGCTGCAGGAAGGCTACGAAGCAGGCCTTTCGCTGAAACGCGGCACCCTCGGGCAGAACCTGATGTACTTCGAAACCGGCCAGGGCAGCGCGCTGTCGGCCAACGCCCACCACGGCGTCGACCAGCAGACCTGTGAAACCCGCGCCTATGCCGTGGCCCGCCACTTCAAACCGTTCCTGGTCAACACGGTGGTCGGTTTCATCGGCCCCGAATACCTGTACAACGGCAAGCAGATCATCCGCGCCGGCCTCGAAGACCACTTCTGCGGCAAGCTGCTGGGAGTGCCGATGGGTTGCGACATCTGCTACACCAACCACGCCGAAGCCGACCAGGACGACATGGACACCTTGTTGACCCTGCTGGGCGTGGCCGGGATCAACTTCATCATGGGCATCCCAGGCTCCGACGACATCATGCTCAACTACCAGACCACCTCGTTCCACGACGCGCTTTATGCACGCCAGACCCTGGGCCTGAAGCCCGGGCCGGAATTCGAGGCATGGCTGGCCCGCACCGGCATCTTCACCCAGGCCGATGGCCGGGTGCGGTTTGGTGACAACCTGCCGCCGGCCTTCCGCCAGGCCTTGGCACAGCTTGCATAGGGATGACCATGGACCACCGCACGCCTACCCCCGAAAACCCCTGGCTGGCCCTGCGCAACCTGACCCCGGCGCGTATTGCCCTGGGCCGTACCGGTACCAGCCTGCCTACCGGTGCGCAACTGGACTTCCAGTTCGCCCACGCCCAGGCACGCGATGCCGTGCACCTGGCCTTCGACCATGCCGGCCTGGCTACCCAGCTGAGTGACCGCGGGCGCGAAAGCCTGGTGCTGCACAGCGCCGCCAGCGACCGCAACCAGTACCTGCAACGCCCGGACCTGGGGCGACGGCTGAGCGAAGATTCGGTTGCCGTGCTGCGCCAGCATGCCCAGGCCAACCCCGGCGGGGTCGACCTGGCCATCGTCGTCGCTGACGGCCTGTCGGCGCTGGCCGTGCACCGCCACACCCTGCCGTTCCTGGCGCGCTTCGAGGAACAGGCCGCCGCCGACGGCTGGACCAGCGCCCCGGTGGTGCTGGTGCAGCAGGGCCGCGTGGCAGTGGCCGACGAGGTCGGTGAACTGCTGGGCGCACGGATGACCGTGATGCTGATCGGCGAACGCCCGGGGCTCAGCTCGCCCGACAGCCTTGGCCTGTACTTCACCTATGCGCCAAAGGTCGGCCTGACCGATGCCTACCGCAACTGCATTTCCAACATCCGCCTGGAGGGCCTGAGTTATGGCATGGCGGCGCACCGCTTGCTGTACTTGATGCGCGAAGCCTGCCGGCGCCAGCTTTCCGGGGTGAATCTGAAGGACGAGGCCGAGGTCCATAGCCTGGAGAGCGAAAACAGCACCGGCCAGAAAGGTAACTTCCTGCTCGGCAAAGGATAAAAAACATGTCACGGAAGGCGGATTGCACTTGCGCCAAGCATTGGGCAGCATGCCTTTGAAAGCTGCTGGCAATCCGCTGTTTCCCCTAATGGACTCTGAGGGCCGCACATGCGCATCATCAAGGCAACCCTGGAACACCTCGATCTGCTTACGCCGATGTTCGTCAAATACCGCGAGTTCTATGGGCAGCTACCCTACCCCGACAGTTCGCGCAGCTTCCTGGAAAAGCGCCTGAAGCGGGATGAGTCGGTGATCTACCTGGCGCTACCCGATGATGATGACGGCAAGCTGCTGGGCTTCTGCCAGCTGTACCCGAGCTACTCGTCGCTGTCGCTGAAGCGGGTATGGATTCTCAACGATATCTACGTGGCCGAGGACTCGCGGCGCATGCTGGTGGCCGACCACCTGATGCGCGAGGCGAAGAAAATGGCCAAGGAAACCAACGCCGTGCGCATGCGGGTGTCGACCAGCGCGGACAATGAGGTAGCGCACAAGACTTACGAATCCATCGGGTTTCGTGAGGATAACGAGTTCAAGAGCTATATCCTGCCGATCAGCCAGGATTGACCTGTACCGGCCTTTTCGCGGGTAAACCCGCTCCCACAGGCATAGCGGCACATCTGAAGTCGGTGCTGTACCTGTGGGAGCGGGTTTACCCGCGAAGAGGCTGGTACAGGAGTACCCCCTGCCGTAACCCCCCGCTACAAACTCCCCGGGCATGTTCCTGACTTAGCCGTATAATGGCCCACCTGTCGTGTGTGAAAATTTACCCATCCGCAGGTAACCGAGCCTACGCCCAAGAACACAGGTGCTGTACATGGATTTCAACCCGCTGGACCTTATCCTGCATCTCGATGCCTACCTCGATCTGCTGGTCACCAACTACGGTCCCTGGATCTACGCCATCCTCTTCACCGTGATCTTCTGTGAAACCGGGCTGGTGGTCATGCCCTTCCTGCCTGGCGATTCGCTGCTGTTCATTGCCGGCGCCGTGGCCGCCGGTGGCGGCATGGACCCGTTGCTGCTGGCCGGCCTGCTGATGGCCGCCGCGATCCTCGGCGACAGCACCAACTATGTGATCGGCCGCACGACGGGCGAGCGGTTGTTCAACAACCCCAACTCGAAGATCTTCCGTCGCGACTACCTGCAGCGTACCCACGACTTCTATGAACGCCACGGCGGCAAGACCGTGACCATGGCGCGCTTCCTGCCCATCCTGCGCACCTTTGCGCCGTTCGTCGCCGGCATCGCCCACATGCACTACCCGCGCTTCCTCGGTTTCAGCGTCGCCGGTTCGCTACTGTGGGTCGGCGGCCTGGTGACCCTGGGCTACTTCTTCGGCAACGTGCCATTCATCAAACAGCACCTGTCGCTGATGGTGGTGGGCATCATCATCCTGTCGCTGGTACCGATGATCCTCGGCCTGCTGCGTGGCCGTCTGGGCCGCACGGCCAAAGCGCACTGAAACTTGCCGATGTGGTCGTTCAGCGCCTGGCGGCGCAAGCGCACCCTGGCGCGCTATCCCATCACCCCCCAGCAATGGCAGGCCGTGCGCGAGCGCCTGCCAATGCTGGACGGCATCACTGACGAAGAGGATCGCTGGCTGCGTGAAGCCTGCATCCTGTTCCTGCTCGACAAGCACCTCACCTGCCTGCCCGGCGTCGAACCGGATGACGAGCAGCGCCTGTTGCTGGCGGCCCAGGCGCAGTTGCCGCTGCTGCACCTGGGCGAGCTGAACTGGTACCAGGGTTTCCACGAAATCATCCTCTACCCCGACGATTTCAAGAGCCCCCAGCGCCACCGCGATGCCAGTGGCGTGGAGCACGTGTGGGACGGTGAGCACAGCGGCGAAGCCTGGCAGCAGGGCCCGATCATCCTCGCCTGGAGCGGCGTGCTGGCCAGTGGTGGCTGGGAGGCCTACAACCTGGTCATCCATGAACTGGCGCACAAGCTCGACATGCTCAATGGTGATGCCAACGGCCTGCCGCCGCTGCACAGCGGCATGCCCGTGGATGAATGGGCAACCGCCATGCAACAGGCCTATGACGACCTCAACCGCCAGCTGGACGCCAACCCCGACGCCGAAACCGCCATCGATCCATATGCCGCAGAGAACCCCGCAGAATTCTTTGCCGTAACCAGCGAGTACTTCTTTAGTGCTCCCGACCTGCTGCAACAGGCTTATCCACAGGTCTACCGCCAGTTGTCGCTGTTCTACCGCCAAGACCCGCTGGCGCGCCTGTGCCGGCTGCAGGCCGAACACCCGGAATACCGCGAAAGCCACGCCTGACGGGGCCGCACATCAGGCCAGGCGTGGCATGCCCATGCAGAATGTGCCTATAATCGCCGCCACTTTTTTGGTCAAACACGGGGGCACTGCCCAATGAGCTACAGCAAGATTCCGGCGGGCAAAGACCTGCCGAACGACATCTACGTCGCCATCGAGATCCCGGCCAACCACGCGCCGATCAAATACGAGATCGACAAGGACAGCGATACCCTGTTCGTCGACCGTTTCATGGCTACCCCGATGTTCTACCCAGCCAACTACGGCTTCATCCCGAACACCCTGGCCGATGACGGTGATCCGCTGGACGTGCTGGTCGTTACCCCTTACCCGGTAGCCCCAGGTTCGGTTATCCGCGCCCGTCCGGTCGGCGTGCTGAACATGACCGACGACGGCGGCGGCGACGCCAAGGTCATCGCTGTTCCTCACGACAAGCTGTCGCAGCTGTACGTCGACGTGAAGGAATACACCGACCTGCCAGCCCTGCTGATCCAGCAGATCGAGCACTTCTTTGCCAACTACAAAGATCTCGAGAAGGGCAAATGGGTCAAGATCGAAGGCTGGGAAGGCGCTGACGCCGCCCGCGCCGCGATCACCAAATCGGTTGCTGCCTACAAGGGCTGATGCCGGTTGCATGAAGAACCCCGCCTCGGCGGGGTTTTTTTATGCCTGATGGATGGCTGGTCGCCCTGGCACTGGATGACCTGCCTGCGCAGCACTTTTGTGGGAGCAACTGCCTTGCTCAAATTCTAAATGCTGGCGCGATCCCTGTGGGAGCGGGCGTGCCCGCGAACACCGGCGCAGCCGGTGCCAGCCACCGCGCTGGCCTCTTCGCGGGCACGCCCGCTCCCACAGGAACCGCGCACTTGCTTGGGAGAGTAAAAAATCCTACGCAGTCCTACTCCAACGCCCTACAAACAGGCGCTTTTCACACAAGCCCCATCAACATCCGGTTCATATCCTTGCTGGCACCCCGCCGCTACACTCGCCGCCATGAACACATCCGGTGACAGACTCAAAGCCCTCCTCCACGAATGTGGCCTGACCCCTTCTGATTTCGCCGCCCAGCGCAGCGTCACGCCCCAGCACGTCAACAACTGGCTCAAGCGCGGCGTGCCCCTGGCCCGGCTGGACGAAATGGCGGACCTGTTCTGCGTGCATCGTCGCTGGTTGCGCACGGGCGAAGGCCCCAAACACCACAACCCGATCCTGCGCACCTGCCCACCGGGGCCGGCGCCCGCCAACCCGCCCACGCCGCTATCGGCGCAAGGCGGCCGTACATTGAAGGTGCCCTTTTACGAGCTGCACAACGGCCTGCTGTCGCCCGTGGCCGGCAAACACCTGTGCCTGCCCGCAAAAGCCCTGAAAGGGTTGGGAGTGCATGCCGACGACGCCATCTGCCTGGCCATGCCCGCCAGCAACATGACCCCGCTGATTCCGCTGCAAGCTACCCTGGCCATCGACCTGGGCATGACCCAGGTGGTCGAGGGCGAAACCTATGCCCTGCTGCACAACGGCGTGCTCAGGGTTAACAACCTCAGCCTCGGCCAGCACGGCACGCTGTACCTGCACAGCCATGATCGGCGCAACTATGCGGTCGAACGCTACACCGCCGCCCAGCGCCAGACACAAGGGCTGAAGATCCTGGGCTGGGTGTTCCACTGGTCGCATTTCCGCCAGCAACGGCCTGACTGAAACAAACCTGTGCCATTTTTTGCTGGGCATCCTGCGCGCGCCCTTGTATGCTACGCCCCACATTCAGCCCCGACCGGCGCAAGCCGCGGTCCAGAGGGCTCGGCGATATCCCACACGGGCATCTGCCATCTCTTTCAGGCCCTTGATGGCCACACAGTTAAGGCGATTGCGGCTTACCATAAATTAGTCGGAAGCGTCCCCGAGAAGCCGGCCACAAGCCGGCTTTTTAATGCCCGCCATTCTCATCCTCTGAACTTTCTGCAGCCTTCCCATGGCCGGGGAATCGCCGTTGCGTGAGCGAAAAAAATCTCATTCGCCATTTTTATGACGCTATACTAACGCTCATCCGAAAATAGTCGGATAAATGACGTTTCGCGTGGAGCTTTCACCCTCCTGATCTAGGCTCAAGCCATATGGGAGGAGGTGTAGTCCATGCGCAAATTATTGATTGGCTCGTCGATCCTGGCTTGTCTCGTGGTGTTGGGCGGCTGGTTGAGCCGCCCGCAGCCGTTGCCGGTCAGGCTGCTGGAAGTTGAGCGGGGGCCGGTTGAGACGGTGGTGGCCAACACGCGCGCGGGTACGCTGAAGTCCTGTCGACGCTCGCACCTGTCCTTCAATGTCGGCGGCCAGGTTGCCGAGTTGCTGGTCAGCGAGGGCCAGCGGGTCCAGCCGGGTCAGGTGCTCATGCGCCTGCGGCAGGACGAGCAACAGGCCAGGCTACAGGAAGCCGAGGCGCGGCTGGAGGCCCAGCGCAACAGCCGCGAACAGCGCTGCCAGCAAGCTCTGCTGGACCGGCGCGACCTTGATCGCCTCGGCCAGTTGGCCGACCGCAAGTTGATTGCCGCCGACCGCCTCGATCAGGCCACGACCAAGGCCAACCTGGCGAAGTTGATGT
This sequence comes from Pseudomonas sp. B22(2017), assembly GCF_002113105.1. Classification (NCBI taxonomy): domain Bacteria; kingdom Pseudomonadati; phylum Pseudomonadota; class Gammaproteobacteria; order Pseudomonadales; family Pseudomonadaceae; genus Pseudomonas; species Pseudomonas sp. B22(2017). The sequence continues at coordinate 94,216 of NZ_NEJN01000011.1, read as the reverse complement.
GCAGTGCCAGTGCCGTGCTGATCCGCGAGGCCGACGCCAGCCTGCAGTTGCAGCGTTCACTGCTGGAACAGACAACTCTGCGTGCACCATTCGCCGGCATCGTCGCAGAAATCAACGGCGAACTCGGCGAGTTCGTCACCCCGTCGCCGCCAGGTATTCCCACGCCGCCGGCAGTCGACCTGATCGACGACAGCTGCCTGTTTGTAGAGGCACCGATCGATGAGGTGGACGCTGCCCGGGTTCACCCCGGAACCGCCGTACGGATCAGCCTGGATGCCTTCCGTGGTCAGCATTTCACCGGCCGCGTCAGCCGCATCGCGCCCTATGTGCGCGAACTGGAGAAGCAGGCGCGCACCGTCGATGTCGAGGTGCGCTTCGACCAGCCGCCGGCAGACCTGGCCCTGCTCACCGGTTATAGCGCCGATGTCGAGATCCTCCTGGAGCAGCACACGGGTGCCTTGCGCATCCCCACCGAGACCCTGCTGGAGGGGCAGCGCGTGCTGCGATATGACCCGAGCGCCCGGGTGTTGCGCGAGGTGCAGGTGCAAACCGGGCTGAGCAACTGGCGCTGGACCGAGGTGCTTGCAGGGCTGGACGAGGACGCACGCATAGTCGCCAGCCACGAGCAGGAAGGGCTCAAGGATACCGTGGCGGTGATCCCTGTGGATGCCGCGGAGACCGAGAAATGATCCGCCTGCGCGGCGGTAGCCGCAGCTTCCAGTTGGGCGAGCAGCAGGTGATGGGGCTGGATGGCCTGGACCTGGACATCGCCGCCGGTGACTACATGGCGGTGATGGGCCCGTCAGGCTCGGGCAAGTCGACCCTGCTGAACATCCTCGGCCTGCTCGACGCGCCGAGCGCCGGCGAATACTGGCTGCAGGGCGAGGCCACGGCGTCGCTGAGCGAGGCGCGCCGCGCCCAGTTGCGCAGCCGACTGATAGGTTTCGTGTTCCAGTCCTACCACCTGATCGCACGGCTGACGGTGCTGGAAAACATCGAGCTGCCGATGGTCCTCGCCGGCATTGGTGCGGCACAACGGCGCAAGCGCAGCAGCCAATTGGTGGCACGCCTGGGGCTGGGCGAGCGCATTGCCCACCGCCCGGCCGAGCTGTCCGGTGGCCAGCGCCAGCGCGTCGCGATCGCCCGGGCGATGGTCATGCAACCGGCGCTGCTGTTGGCCGACGAACCCACCGGCAATCTCGATAGCCAGGCCGGCGCAGAGGTCTTCAGCCTGCTGGAGGAGCTCAACGGCGAGGGCCTGACCCTGATAGTGGTGACCCACGATGCCAGCCTGGGCGCCCGTGCACAGCGCCAGCTGCACATGCGTGACGGGCGGATCCACAGTATTGCGCCGCAGTGGGCGCTGGCCTGATGCGCGCTGCCGATGCCCTGGGCTTCTGGCTAGGTGCCTTGCGTGGGCATCGCTCACGCAGCCTAATGCTACTGCTGGCCATCGCTATCGGGGTGGTCGCGGTCAATCTGCTCACCGGTCTTGGCGCGGGGGCGCGGGCCTTCGTCCTGAACGAGTTCTCGCTGCTCGGGCGCGACATACTCATCGTTTTCCCGGGGCGCAAGGAAACCACCGGGCGAATGCCGCCGCTCACCGGGCTGACGCCACACGAGTTGACCTTGCAGGATGTCCAGGCCATCACCCGGTTGCCGGGCATCCGCCGGGTCGCGCCGCAGCAGGCCGGGCAGATGGAGGTAATAGTCGGCAACCGCAATCGTGAGGTGCTGACGCTGGGCACCACCCGGGACTTCTTCGCCATTCGCCAACTGACGGTCGTACAAGGCCAGCCCCTACCGACGCTGGACCCTGAGCAGGCTGAAGCCGTCTGCGTGATCGGCGGCAAACTCCGGCGCGAACTGTTCGGGGCTCGCCCGGCCCTGGGTGAATGGTTGCGCGCCGGCGACCGGCGCTTCCGGGTGGTCGGCATTCTCGGTGAGCGGGGCGAATCGTTGGGGATGGATTTCGCCGAGATGTTGATCATCCCGGTGGCCAGTGCACAGGCCTTGTTCAATAGCGAGGGGTTGTCGCGGGTGTTTGTCGAGGTGCATGGTCCGAGCTTTCTCGACCCTAGCAAGCAGCTGATACTCGCCGCGCTCAAGGAGCGTCACGAGGGTGAGGAGGACGTTACCCTGGTCAGCCAGGACAGCCTGCTCAGCGCCTTCGACCAGATACTCGCGGTGCTGACCCTGGCGGTGGCTGGCATTGCCGCGATCAGCCTGCTGGTGGCAGGCATCCTGATCATGAACGTGACCTGGATTGCAGTGAGCCAGCGCAGCGCCGAGATCGGCCTGCTCAAAGCCATAGGCGTGACGGCGGCGCAGCTGCGCCTGCTGTTCCTCGGCGAGGCAGCGCTGTTGGCCCTGACAGGGGCACTGGCAGGGCTGCTGCTGGCCGAAACCTTGCTCTGGCTGGGGCGCCTGGCGTTCGATCTGCCGCTCTATGCCCCCTGGTGGGCGCGGGCTGGAGCAGTGCTGCTGGCACTTGGCACGGCGCTGCTGTTCGCCTGGCTGCCGGCCGCTCGGGCCTCGGCGCTGGAGCCGGTGGCGGCGCTACGCCCGCCGGGGGCGCACTGATGCGCTGGCAAGATGGTTTCCGGCTGACCAGCTCGGCGCTGACCTGCCGCCCGCTGCGCAGCCTGCTGACCCTGCTCGGGGTAGCGATCGGCATAGCCGCCGTGGCGCTGCTCACGGCCATAGGCGAAGGCGTGCGCGGCTATGTGCTGGAGAACTTCTCGCAGTTTGGTACGCGGATCATCACCGTGCGCCCGGGCAAGACCCAAACCAGCGGCCTCGGCGGCCTGCTCGGCAGCGTGCGGCCACTGACCATCAGTGACACCGACGCCCTGCGGCGCTTGCCGCATGTCGAGGCGGCGGTGCCGATCATTCAGGGCAGCGGGAATATCCAGTTCGGTCAACTGAGCCGACGCAGCGACATTCTCGGTGGTGGCCATCAGATGGCGCAGGCCTGGCGCATGCAACTGAGCCTGGGCGAGTTCCTGCCCCCGGCCCGTGACGGCCGTTCGCCGCCTTATGTGGTGCTCGGCCATCAGCTGCGTACCGAACTGTTCGGGGCGCGCAACCCGCTGGGTGATCTGATACGCGTCGGCGGCGTGCGTTTCCGGGTGATCGGCGTGATGGCGGAGAAAGGCCAGTTGCTCGGTTTCAACCTCGACGATATCGCCTACATCCCGGTGGACTGGGCGGAAAGCCTGTTCAACCGTACCGGGGTGGTCAAAGCCCATGTGGTGTTTGGCGCAGGTACCACTTCACGGGCGTTGAGCCGGCAGATTCGCGAGGTGCTCGGTGAACGACACGGTGCGGAGGACTTCAGCCTGACCACCCAGGACGACATGCTGCGCAGCTTCAACCGCGTTCTCGGCACCCTGAGCCTGGCCATTGGTGCGTTGGGGGGCATTTCGCTGTTGGTCGGCGCCGTCGGCATTCTCACCATCATGACGACCACTGTGGGCGAGCGCACGGCAGAAATCGGCCTGTTGCGGGCGATTGGCGCCAGTCCGCGGCAGGTACTTGGGTTGTTTCTGGCCGAAGCGACGCTGCTGTCCCTGGCCGGTGGCGTGCTTGGCCTGATGTTGATGGGCCTGCTGCTGGGGCTACTGCACCTGGCCATGCCGAGCCTGCCCTTGGCGCTGCAACCGCTGTTTCTGCTGCTGGCGCTGCTGCTGGCGGCGGTGCTCGGCATTCTCGCCGGACTGGCTCCGGCCGTGCGGGCGGCCCGCCTGCATCCGGTGGCGGCGCTGCATATCGAGTAGTGGCCAGGCCAAAGAGCCCCTTGATGGGGCTGCTTTGCAGCCCTTCGCGGGCACGCCCGCTCCCACAGAGTACATAACCCAAAGATGTCGCAGGGCCCTGTGGGAGCGGGTTTACCCGCGAACACCGGCAAAGCCGGTGCCATAAACCGCGTCGCATTCTTCGCGGGTGAACCCGCTCCCACAGGGTGCGCGGCGTGCTTACTGAATTTGACCCACCGCAAGCTGACAGAAAAGTAATCTGAAGCTCAGCCAACTGACAGCGCAGGTCCGCTAGCGTGAAGGAAGATTGTGGGGCTTCTCGACCCACGGCTGGGGCGTTCAACCGCCTGAACACCAGCAACTTTTCGACTGACTGGACGCAACGGCATGCAAAGCAAAACCACCAGACGCTCCTTCGTCAAAGGCCTTGCCGCTACCGGACTGCTTGGCGGGCTGGGCATGTGGCGCACGCCGGTCTGGGCCGTGACCAGCCCCGGCCAACCGAATGTGCTGAGCGGCACCGACTTCGACCTCTACATCGGTGAGCTGCCGGTCAACATTACCGGCGCTGCGCGTACAGCGATGGCAATCAACGGCTCCATCCCCGGGCCCATCCTGCGCTGGCGCGAAGGCGATACCGTCACGCTGCGTGTGCGCAACCGCTTGCAGCAGGACACCTCCATCCACTGGCACGGCATCATCCTGCCGGCGAACATGGACGGCGTGCCGGGCCTGAGCTTCCATGGCATCGCCCCCGACGGCATGTATGAGTACAAGTTCAAGGTCCAGCAGAACGGCACCTACTGGTACCACAGCCACTCCGGTTTCCAGGAGCAGGTCGGGGTGTATGGCGCCCTGGTCATCGACGCGAAAGACCCTGAGCCGTTCACCTATGACCGGGACTACGTGGTCATGCTCAGCGACTGGACGGATGAAGACCCTGCAGGGGTGCTGTCCAAGCTCAAGAAGCAGTCCGACTACTACAACTACCACAAGCGCACGGTGGGCGATTTCGTCAACGATGTGAGCGAAATGGGCTGGTCCGCCGCGGTAGCCGACCGCAAGATGTGGGCCGAGATGAAAATGAGCCCCACCGATCTCGCTGACGTGAGCGGCTACACCTACACCTACCTGATGAACGGCCAGGCCCCCGACGGTAACTGGACGGGCGTGTTCAAGCCGGGCGAGAAAATCCGCCTGCGCTTCATCAATGGCTCGGCCATGACGTATTTCGATGTGCGAATTCCCGGCCTGAAGATGACGGTTGTCGCGGCGGACGGGCAGCATGTCAAACCCGTTGCGGTCGACGAGTTCCGCATCGCCGTTGCCGAAACCTACGATGTCATCGTCGAGCCCGAAAGCGAGCAGGCTTACACCATCTTCGCTCAATCCATGGACCGTACCGGGTATTCCAGGGGCACCCTGGCTGTTCGCGAAGGCTTACAAGCCCCTGTTCCCGCTGTCGATCCACGGCCGACCATTTCCATGAGCGATATGGGCATGGACCATGGCGACATGGCTGGCATGGACCATGGCAGCATGGCCGGCATGGACCATGGCAGCATGGCCGGCATGGACCATGGCGAAATGGCTGGCACCAGCGCGCCCATGCAGAGCCACCCAGAGTCCGAGACCAACAACCCCCTGGTCGACATGCAAACGATGACCCCGACGCCAAAACTGGGCGATCCGGGCATCGGCCTGCGTGACAACGGCCGCCGTGTGCTGACCTATGCCGACCTGCGCAGCACCTTCCCGGACCCGGACGGCCGCGCGCCTGGTCGCACAATCGAGTTGCACCTAACCGGCCACATGGAAAAGTTCGCCTGGTCCTTCGACGGCATCAAGTTTTCCGATGCCGAGCCACTGCGCCTCAAGTATGGCGAGCGCCTGCGCATCACCCTGGTCAACGACACCATGATGACTCACCCCATCCACCTGCATGGCATGTGGAGCGACCTGGAGGATGAGAACGGCAACTTCATGGTGCGCAAACACACGATCGACATGCCGCCTGGCTCAAAACGAAGCTATCGCGTCACGGCAGATGCCTTGGGGCGTTGGGCCTATCACTGTCACCTGCTGTTCCACATGGAAATGGGCATGTTCCGCGAAGTCCGCGTGGACGAATGAACTGGAGATCCGAGATGAGCAAACCAATGAAACGAAGCGCGTTTTTTCTCTCTGCTGCGATGGCCGGCCTGTTTGCAGTTTATGCCCCATCATCCTGGTCCGACGGCAACGATCAGCAGTCTGCCGATGCCAAGGAAGCCAGGAGTGCCCAAGGCATGGACCATGGCGCCATGAAAGGGATGGATCACAGCTCGATGAAAGGTATGAACCATGACGCCATGAAGGGTATGGACCATGGTTCGATGCAGGGCATGGACCACGGCAAGATGATGGAATCCCATGGCAGTAACAAAGCCAAGGCAGGGAAAGATGCTCAATAGCCTGGCACGACCATCGCTGTTGGCACTGACCGTTACGCTGGGGGCGCTGGGCGCTGCGCCCAGCTTCGCCGCTGAAGAAATGGACCATTCGATGATGGACCACGGCGAGATGGATCATGGCAGCATGCAGGGCATGGACCATGGCGCGATGAATCATGGAGCTATGAATCATGAGGCTATGGACCATTCGACAATGAACCAAGGCTCGGCGGATACACCGACAACAAGCCGTACCCCGATCCCGGTGCTGACCGATGCCGACCGCCAGGCAGCCTTCCCCCCATTGGGCGGGCATCAGATGCACGACAGTGCTATCAACAGCTTCTTCCTGCTGGATCAGCTCGAGTACCAGGATGCGGATGAAGGCAGCACGCTGGCCTGGGATGCTTCTGGCTGGGTAGGCGGCGATATCAACCGGCTGTGGATCCGCTCCGAAGGTGAACGCACCAACGGTGTCACCGAGGATGCCGAATTGCAGCTGCTGTACGGCCGCTCGATCAGCCCATGGTGGGATGTGGTTGCCGGGGTGCGCCAGGACTTCAAGCCTGAATCCCCCCAGACCTGGGCGGCGTTCGGTATCCAGGGCATGGCGCTTTACGACTTCGAAGCCGAAGCCACCGTGTTCATTGGCGAGAACGGCCAGACTGCCGCGCGCCTGGAGGGCGACTACGACATTCTGCTGACCAACCGCCTGATCCTGCAGCCGACCGCTGAAGCCAATTTCTATGGCAAGAACGACCCTGTGCGCGGTGTGGGTTCCGGCCTGGCCAATACCGAAGTCGGGCTACGCCTGCGCTATGAAATTGTTCGCCAGTTCGCCCCATACATCGGCGTCACCTGGAACCGCTCCTACGGCAAAACCGCTGATTTCGTCCGCGACGAGGGTGGTGATGTGGATGAAGCGCGTTTCGTGGCCGGTATCCGCATGTGGTTTTGAGAACCAGACATGAAAAGAACAATAACAACGCTTGTTGCAGCAGGCGCGGTGGCCAGCGTGGCCGTGCTGGGTGCTGCGTACTCCGGCCTGGTCAACGTCGGGGCCGATGATCCCCATTTCCCCGCCGTGCATGCCTTTCTGGCCATGGCACGGGACCGCTCGATCGCAGTACGGGCCAGGGACATCGAGGTGCCAGACCTGAAAGATGAAACGCTGATTGGTACCGGCGCCGGTAACTACAACGCCATGTGCATCGGTTGTCACCTTGCCCCTGGCGTCGAGAAGACCGAGCTCAGCCAGGCTCTTTATCCATCGCCCCCCAACCTGACCAAAAGCGGGATCGGTGGCGACCCCGCTGCAGCGTTCTGGATCATCAAGCACGGCATCAAGGCCTCCGGCATGCCGGCATGGGGCAAGAGCATGGGCGATGAATACATCTGGGGCATCGTCGCCTTCCTGGATCAGCTCCCCCAGTTGAACGCCCAGCAGTACAAAACGATGGTCGCGGCCAGTGGCGGCCACCAGCATGGTGGTGGCGAAAGTGAAATGCACAACCATGAAGGCCAGCACCGCGGCAACGTGCCTGGCCACCATGGTGAGCAGGCCTCGGGCGCAAGCCAGCATGATGAGGGGCATTCAAAGGCCCATACTCATCGCGATGGCAAGCAGCACATGCATAAAGACTGAAGGCAGGTTACGCAGCACGCGATCCGCCGGGTCCAGCGGGCCAGCAGGTGTATACCGACAGGTTTGCAGCGCCTATGAGACCGAGCGCCGCGCGGGCGGCGCTCGGTCTCATAGGCGCTGAAATTGCCAAGGCGAACACCTTGCGGCCCTCATGCGAACTGAAGGCAAGCACTCACTGCTTCATGCCCAACTCAGCATCATCCATCAGCGCCTTGGCCATCGCACTCAGGTAGTGCGCAGCCCAGATCATCATCGGTTTCTCATCCATCAGGCCGGTGATGGTCAGTTCGCGGACATAGCCCATCAACTCTGAGGACTGCTCGCGGGCATCGCGGCAGGGGATGCCGGGCTCGATGCGGAACAGTGGATGGGTGCCGTGTTCGCCTTGGTAGAAGGTGGTTTTGCCGACGGTGAACTGGGTGTCTTCTGTGGTCATTGTTGAATCCCCTGAAATTTCTCGACTGCTTGCTCTGGCCCTTTCGCGGGCACGCCCGCTCCCACAGGTACTGTGCAAGTCTTGAGTACTGTGAAGATCCTGTGGGAGCGGGCGTGCCCGCGAAGAGGTCGGAACAGGCAACACATTGCTTATGCCCTAGTGCAAAGTCCTGGGCCCAGTGGGCATCTGCACCTGAATCAATGCCGACTCCAGCAAAGCCCGCAGCGTCTCCAGTTCATGCATCGACGTCATCATCAAAATCGACGCTGGCGACTTGGGCTGCAACAACATTGCCTGATGCACCACGGTTGTGGCGCACAGCACGTAGTCCGTGGCCTGGATCAGGGTGTCTTCAAGGGAATGAATATCGTGGGGTGGATCAGGAACAATCTTAAGCATGGTGACACTCTCTATTAGGTTGGCTAGAGCTGCCACTCATGACTTGCAGTGTGATGGGTGGCAGCCACGTACGGGTCTGCAAGACCGGCAGAGAGCAAAATCCGGCAGGTTCGAAAACCTCCCGTACGCAGCCACCATTAAGCGCGCGCAATGGCATGCCATTGGCATCGGTGATCGGCATTTTGCTCTGGACAGGCTTGCAGGCCCGGTCGCTGATTTGGCAACGACAGGGCCACACTAGGCCGCCAGGAACACCACCGCAATGGCTCAAGGGCGCTAGGAAGCTATTTCAGAAATGGCCTACGCGCAACGGGAAAAATCTGATTATCAGAAGTCAAACCGCGGCTCGATTGAAGGGATATCTCGGTAAACCCGTCAGCCCTTCACACACACCACCTGCCGCAAGGTGTGCACCACCTCCACCAAGTCCTGCTGCGCGCGCATCACCGCATCGATGTCCTTGTAGGCCATGGGGATCTCGTCGATCACCTCCTTGTCCTTGCGGCATTCCACATGCGCCGTGGCCCGCCGCTGGTCTTCCACGGTGAAGCGGCTCTTGGCCTTGGTCCGGCTCATCACCCGGCCGGCACCATGGCTGCAGGAACAGAACGATTCCTCGTTGCCCAGCCCTCGCACGATGAAGCTCTTGGCCCCCATCGAGCCGGGAATGATGCCCAACTGTCCTTTCTGCGCCGACACCGCCCCCTTGCGCGTCACCAGCACCTCTCGGCCAAAATGCTGCTCGCGCTGCACATAGTTATGGTGGCAGTTCACCGCTTCCAGGCTGGCCTCGAACGGTTTGCCCAGCGCCTTGCGAGCCGCACCGACCACCGCCAGCATCATCAGTTCGCGGTTCTGCCTGGCGTAGTCCTGCGCCCACTCCACCGCTTCGACGTAGTCGGCGAAATGGCGGCTGCCTTCCTCGAAATACGCCAGGTCCTTGTCCGGCAGGTTGGCCAGGTGCTGGCGCATGTCGGCCTGGGCCAGTTCGATGAACAGGTTGCCGATGGCATTGCCCACGCCCCGGGAGCCGCTGTGCAGCATGAACCAGACACGGTCGGCCTCGTCCAGGCACACCTCGATGAAGTGGTTGCCGCCGCCCAGCGTCCCCAGGTGATGACGGTTATTGGTCTTCTCCAGCCGCGGGTACTTGTCGGTGATGGCCTTGAAGCGCCCGGCCAGCTGCCCCCAGGCCTTGTCCGCCTTGGCTGGCACATCGGCCCAGGCGCCCTGGTCACGTTTGCCGAAGGTCTTGCCATGCGGCACGGCGTGCTCGATGGCATTGCGCAGGCCATGCAGGTTGTCCGGCAGGTCGCGGGCGTGCAGCGACGTGCGCGCGGCGATCATGCCGCAGCCGATATCCACCCCCACCGCGGCGGGGATGATCGCGCCAACCGTGGGAATGACGCTGCCGATGGTCGAGCCCTTGCCCAGGTGCACGTCCGGCATCACTGCCAGGTGCTTGAAGATGAACGGCATCCTGGCCGTGTTGAGCAGTTGCTTGCGGGCGTCGTCTTCCACCGGTACGCCGTCGGTCCACAACTTGACCGGCTTGCCGCCGGCAACCTGAAGAATGTCCATGGGGCTGTCCCTCGAATGCATAGCCGAATGATACCGCCAAAGGTCGTAGAGCCGTCGGTTGCCAGCGAGGTGGCAATGTGCTGTATGCTTGGCGGGTCTTCAGGGCGGGGTGAAAGTCCCCACCGGCGGTAAATCGAAAGATGAGCCCGCGAGCGCCCCGGCCATGCCGGGGGTCAGCAGATCTGGTGAGACTCCAGAGCCGACGGTCATAGTCCGGATGAAAGAAGGCGTCAGGCAGGGGCCATCCGGGCGCCCCTGCGCGCGCATTTTGTTCGCCCCGAGACGTTCATCGATCATTCACGAGGAGCGTTTCATGTCCACCACGCACCACCCGCAATTCCCCAATGTCAGCGCCGCCATCGCCGCCTTCCGGGCCGGGCGCCCCGTGCTGCTGCTCGACGACGACGACCGCGAGGACGAAGCGGACATCATCGCCGCCGCCGAGAACATCTCGCTGCAGACCATGGCCATGATGATTCGCGATTGCAGCGGCATCGTCTGCCTGTGCCTGGACGAGGCCACCGTCGACGAACTGCAACTGGCACCCATGGTGCAGAACAACCAGGCACGCCACGGCACCGGCTTTACCGTCACCATCGAGGCGGCGGAAGGCATTACCACCGGGGTGTCCGCCCAGGACCGCATCACCACCATTGGCGCGGCATTGCGCTCTACTGCGGAGCAGCGCCATATCGTCAGCCCGGGGCATGTATTCCCGCTGCGCGCCCGCAATGGCGGGGTGCTGACCCGCCGTGGCCACACCGAAGGCTCGGTGGACCTGGCACGCCTGGCCGGGTTGCGCCCGGCGGCAGTGCTGTGCGAACTGATGAACCCCGATGGCACGATGGCCCGTGGCGAGCAGGTGGCGGTGTATGCGCGGCAATACAATCTGCCGGTGCTGACCATCGAGGAACTGGCGCGTTACCGTGAGGCCATGCTGGAGTTGGAAACAGAGCCAGCCTGATGCACCGCACGGGGCCGCTTTGCGGCCCATTCGCGGGTAAACCCGCTCCCACAGGGACCGCGCAGACTCGCAACCGGTGCAGTACCTGTGGGAGCGGGTTTACCCGCGAAGAGGCCAGCAAGTCCAACCTCAGGCTGCCGGAAGTTTGCTCCCCCCGCCCCGCTCTGCTAGTGTCGCGCCGTTCTGAATGCCACCGAGACAGTCGCCATGGCCCGCAAAAAAGCCTCCCTCGATTTCGAGCAATCCCTCGCAGACCTGCAAGCACTGGTCGAGCGCCTGGAGAACGGCGAGTTGTCGCTGGAAGAGTCGCTGGCCGCCTTCGAGCAAGGCATCGCACTGACCCGCGATTGCCAGGGCGCCCTGGCCCAGGCCGAACAGAAGGTGCAAATCCTGCTGGAACGCGATGGCGAACTGGCTGCCCAGCCCTTCGACGCGGAGCCGGAAGCATGATCGGCACCTACCAGGCCAGCTGCCAGGCGCGGGTCGACGCCGCCCTCGAACCGTTGTTCGTCGCCCCGACCAAGGAACTCGAACGCCTTTACGCCGCCATGCGCTACAGCGTGATGAACGGTGGCAAACGCGTTCGTCCGCTGCTGGCCTACGCGGCCTGCGAAGCCTTGGGTGCCCCGGCCGAACACGCCAACGGCGCAGCCTGTGCGGTGGAACTGATCCACGCGTACTCGCTGGTGCATGACGACCTGCCGGCCATGGATGACGACGACCTGCGCCGCGGCCAGCCGACCACCCACAAAGCCTTCGATGAAGCCTGCGCGATCCTCGCCGGCGACGGTTTGCAGAGCCTGGCCTTCAGCGCCCTGCTCGACCCGCGCCTGAGCCCGCAAGACGACAGCATTCGCCTGGCTATGGTCCAGGCCCTGGCCAAGGCTGCCGGCCCGGCAGGCATGGTCGGTGGCCAGGCCATCGACCTGGGCTCGGTGGGCCTGAAACTGGACCAGCAGGCGCTGGAGTTCATGCACCGGCACAAGACCGGTGCGCTGATCGAAGCCAGCGTGCGCCTCGGCGCCCTGGCCAGCGCCCGCGCCGAGCAGGCGCAACTGGATGCCCTGCAGACATATGCACAGGCGATAGGCCTGGCCTTCCAGGTGCAGGACGACATTCTCGACGTGGAAAGCGATACCGCCACCCTGGGCAAACGCCAAGGGGCCGATATCGCCCGTGACAAACCGACCTACCCGGCGCTGCTGGGCCTCGAAGCGGCCAAGGCCTATGCGATCGAACTGCGCGACCAGGCGCTGGTCGCACTGCAAGGGTTCGGCGAAAAGGCCGAACCGCTGCGGGCGTTGGCGCGTTACATCGTCGAACGCCGCAATTAAGCAACGACACCAATCCCTGTGGGAGCGGGTTTACCCGCGAATGCGATGTTGAGTTTACCGCCGCATTCGCGGGTGAACCCGCTACCACAGGGGCCGCGTAACCCGTGGTTGAATGGGCAGTATTTCCTACAATGGGGTAAACTGCCGCGTCTTCACACACCTATAACGACTCGCCTGATGCCCACGACGTTTCAAGAGATCCCCCGCGAACGCCCGGTCACGCCGTTGCTCGACCGCGCTGACACGCCTGCCGGCCTGCGCCGGCTGGCCGAAGCCGACCTGGAGACCCTGGCCGACGAACTGCGCCAGGAACTGCTCTACACCGTGGGTCAGACCGGTGGGCATTTTGGTGCCGGCCTGGGTGTCATCGAGCTGACCATCGCCCTGCACTACGTCTTCGACACCCCCGACGACCGGCTGGTGTGGGACGTGGGTCACCAGGCCTACCCGCACAAGATCCTCACCGGGCGCCGTAACCGCATGCTCAGCCTGCGCCAGAAGGACGGCATCGCCGCCTTCCCGCGCCGCAGCGAGAGCGAGTACGACACCTTCGGCGTCGGCCACTCCAGCACCTCGATCAGCGCTGCACTGGGCATGGCAATTGCCGCCCGCCTGCAGAATAGCGACCGCAAGTCGATCGCGGTGATCGGTGACGGCGCGCTGACCGCCGGCATGGCCTTCGAGGCGTTGAACCACGCCCAGGAAGTCAACGCCGACATGCTGGTGATCCTCAACGACAACGACATGTCGATTTCGCGCAATGTCGGCGGCCTGTCCAACTACCTGGCCAAGATCCTCTCCAGCCGCACCTATGCGAGCATGCGCGAAGGCAGCAAGAAAGTGCTGTCGCGCCTGCCGGGCGCCTGGGAAATCGCCCGCCGCACCGAAGAGTACGCCAAAGGCATGCTGGTGCCGGGCACGCTGTTCGAAGAACTGGGCTGGAACTACATCGGCCCGATCGACGGCCACGACCTGCCGACCATGATCGCCACCCTGCGGAATATGCGTGACCTCAAGGGCCCGCAGTTCCTGCACGTGGTGACCAAGAAGGGCAAGGGCTTCGCCCCAGCCGAGATCGACCCGATCGGCTACCACGCCATCACCAAGCTGGAGCCGGCCGACAAACCCGCCGCACCGAAGAAAGCCAGCGGCCCGAAATACTCCGCAGTGTTCGGCCAGTGGCTGTGCGACATGGCTGCCGCCGACAACCGCCTGGTGGGCATTACCCCGGCGATGAAGGAAGGCTCCGACCTGGTCGAGTTCAGCGAGCGCTACCCGGAGCGTTACTTCGACGTGGCGATCGCCGAGCAACATGCCGTGACCCTGGCGGCCGGCATGGCCTGCGAGGGCAGCAAGCCGGTGGTGGCGATCTACTCCACCTTCCTGCAGCGCGCCTACGACCAGCTGATCCACGACGTGGCGGTACAGAACCTTGACGTGCTGTTCGCCATCGACCGCGCCGGCCTGGTCGGCGAAGACGGCCCGACCCACGCGGGCAGCTACGATCTGTCATACCTGCGCTGCATCCCGGGCATGCTGGTGATGACCCCAAGCGATGAAAACGAGCTGCGCAAGATGCTCAGCACCGGCCACCTGTACAACGGCCCGGCGGCTGTGCGTTACCCCCGTGGCACCGGCCCGAACGCGCCGATCAGCGGTGACCTGGAGCCGCTGGAAATCGGCAAGGGCGTGGTCCGTCGCCAGGGCGAGAAAGTCGCCTTGCTGGTGTTCGGCGTGCAACTGGCCGAGGCCATGCAGGTGGCTGAGCAGATCAACGCTACCGTGGTCGACATGCGCTTCGTCAAACCGCTGGACGAGGCACTGGTGCTGGAACTGGCCGCAAGCCATGAGCTGCTGGTGACCATCGAAGAAAACGCCATCATGGGCGGTGCCGGTGCGGCTGTGGGTGAGTTCCTGGCCAGCCAGGCGATCGTGAAACCGCTGCTGCACCTGGGGTTGCCGGACATCTATGTCGAGCATGCCAAGCCGGCGCAGATGCTGGCTGAGTGCGGGCTGGATGCGGCTGGGATCGAGGCTTCGGTGAAGGCTCGGATGGCCAGGCTCGGCCTGTAATCCCCGGGGGCCGCTTTGCGGCCCAATCGCCGGCAAGCCAGCTCCCACCTCGACCGCGCCAGCCTCAAGTCATGCGCTATCCCTGTGGGAGCCTGGCTTGCCAGCGATCGAGGGCGCAGCCCTCGCAGAACCTCACTTGGGCGTTGACGCGTTAGCCTCGAGCAGCGCACACAAGCGCGCCGTAGCTTCGATCATCTGCCCACTAGGCCGCTCCAGGCCTTTGTCTGGCACCACCAGTAAACGATCATCGGCAACCGCACTCAGTTGCGGCCAGGCCTTCCAACTCTCCAGCTGCGCCTGATCACCCGCCAGAATGACCTGCGGATTGCGCAGCAGCACAGACTCCACATTTACCTGCGGCGCCGCCTGGGTGAGATCGGCGAAGACATTACGCGCGCCGCAAACGGCCAGGGCATCGCTGACCACCTGCCGGCCACCGAGCGTGTACAGCGGTCGGTCCCAGACCTGGTAGAACACCTGCAAGGGCTCGTCCCGTCGATACTGCTGGCGCAGCTGCCGCAGCCGGTCACGCAGGGCCTGGGCATACCGATGGCCCTGTTCGGCACGGCCGATTCGTTCGGCGATGGCTTCGATCTGCTCGATCAGCTGGTCGATGTCATGGGGTTCTGCGCTATACGTTGCGATACCCAGGCGCTTGAGCTGGTCGCGTTGGGCCGGCGGCACGCTGCCCGGCCACAGCAGCAACAGGTCGGGGCGCAGGCTGAGCAGGCGTTCGAGGTCCAGTTGCCCCTGGCGCCCCACCGAGGGCAACTCGCGCAGCGCCGCCGGCCGTTCGCCACCGTCGAGCACACCGACCAGCAGGTCATCGGCCTGCAGTTCGAGCATGATCTCGCTCATCGACGGGGCCAGGCTGACCACTCGCAGGGGTTCGGCGGGCAGTGCGGAGCAGACGAGCAGCGCCAGCAGGCCGGGCAGCAGGCGCATCAGCCGAGCTGGCGTGGAATACGATAGAGGTACAGCACCACTGCGGTGGACAACGCCAGCAGGATCTGCGGCACCGCCTCGAGGCCGACCAGCACCGACAAAGCGGCGACCCAGGCCGGGAAGCAGGCATACAACATAGCCAGGCGCCGCACCCGCGCCAGTTCGATCCAGGCGGCGGGCTCTTCTCCAGTGCCGAGCACCTTGGAAGTGGCGATGAGGGCGCGCTTGTAGGCACTGAAGCGCGGCAGGCTGAGGAACATGGTCGCCGCGCCGGCAATGAACAGTGGCATGGCCAGCACCGAGGCCAGCGCATCACCGCCACCGAAGGCCCAGGCCATCACTGGCAGCGGCACCAGGCCCACCGCCAGGTATTGCCACCAGGCCAGCGCCAGGCGCCGCTTGACCTCGGCGCGGGTCACGCCTGAGGCACCTCGCCCTGGTGCTCGTTACCCAGCATGTGGCCCAGCTTGCCGGCCTTGGTTGCCAGGTAGTAGCGGTTGTGCGGGTTGTGCCCGGTGTGCAGCGGTACGCGCTCGGCGACGACGATGCTCATGTCGGTCAGGGCTTTGACCTTGCGCGGGTTGTTGGTCATCAGGCGCAACGACTTCACGCCCAGGTGCTCCAGCATCGGCAGGCACATGGCGTAGTCGCGCTGGTCGGCGGCGAAGCCCAGGCGCTCGTTGGCCTCGACGGTATCGGCGCCACCGTCCTGCAGCTCGTAGGCGCGAATCTTGTTCAGCAGGCCGATGCCACGGCCTTCCTGGCGCAGGTACAGCAGCACGCCACGGCCTTCACGGGCGATGGCCTGCAGCGCGGCTTCCAGCTGCGAGCCGCAGTCGCAGCGCTGGCTGAACAGGGCATCGCCGGTCAGGCACTCGGAGTGCAGGCGCCCCAGCACCGGCTGGCCGTCCGCGATGTCACCCAGGCTGAGCACCACGTGCTCACGGCCAGTGGCTTCGTCGAGGAAGCCATGCATGGTGAAGGTCGCGAAGGGAGTCGGGAGTTTAGAGGCGGCAACAAAGACGACGGGCACGTTGTGCTCCTGGAATAAGTTTAAATTTCTCGTGGGCCGATTGTATCAGCAGGTTGGGGGATGTGGGCTGGCTGAATACCGTGGGGTAAGATCGAAAAGTTCGATGCTTAGCAAAGGTCTGTACTCAATCCTGTGGGAGCGGGCATGCCCATGAAACGGGGCGCTCAATGTGGTTTGCTATCCGGGCTGAACGGATACGGCTGCTGCCAGTGCTCGAAGATCGGCTTCAGCTCACCACTGCGCACCAGCTCGGTCATGCGCTTGTCGAACAGGTCGCGCAGGGCCTTGGCCTGGTCGCTGCGGGCAAAGGCCAGGTACAGCGGCAGTTCGGCCACATGGGTGCGGCGGAAGCGCTCGGGCTGGGAGGTCTGGCCGAGCACATAGTCGATCTCGGTCAGCGCATCGATGTAGAAGTCCACACGGTCATGCTCGAGCATCGGCAGGATGCCTTCGCGGCGCTGGACTTCGCGGAAGTCATGCACATCGGGCAGATAGCTACCGAAGTCGTAGCCACGCACCCAGGCCAAGCGGTAGCGGCCTATGGTCTGCCGAGTAGGCACTGGCTTGCTGACCAACCCTAGCGCGTAGATGTGGTCCATGTCGAAGTGCCAGCGCGGGTACAGGTTGTCGTCGTTCTCTTCCTTGTACGAGCCTACCCAGGCGTCAGCCTCGCCACGCTTCACCAGCCCGACCGCACGGCTGTAGGGCGCGCTCTGGGTCACTACCTTGACCCCGGCCGGCTCGAACACCTTGCGCAGCACGTCCCAGGCTACCCCGGTACCGTCGGCGTTGGTGTAGTCGAGCCACTCTTCGCTGACCAGGTGGATCTGTTTCGGCACACCCTCGGCAGCCGCCGCCCACGGGGCAAGGCTCAGCAGCATTGCCAGCAGCACGGTCCTCATGGCCATTCACACGCTCCCTGTATCAGGCAACCGCCCAAACCAGAACCTGCATCCCCAGCCAGGCAAACACGCCAGCCAGGATATCGTCGAGCATGATGCCAACGCCCCCATGCACATGACGGTCGACCCAGCGGATCGGCCACGGCTTGAGAATGTCGAAGAAGCGGAACATCAGGAACCCCGCCAGCAGCCACTGCCAGCCTTCCGGCACCAGCCAGAGGGTTATCCACATGCCGACGATCTCGTCCCAGACAATGCCTTCATGGTCGTGCACGCGCAAGTCATTGGCGACCTTACCGCATAGCCAGAAGCCGAACAGCATGCTCACGCCCAGCAACAGCCAGTAGCCCCAGTCGGGCAGCATCTGCCACAGCGGGATGAACGGTATGGCCACCAGCGAGCCCCAGGTGCCCGGCGCCTTTGGCAAGGTGCCAGAACCGAAACCGAAGGCGATGAAGTGCCACGGGTTGCGCCAGACCGAAGGCGGAACAAACTCCGCAGGCACCTGGTTGGGGTGATCGGTCACGGTGTCTCCCTAAAATGTTGATAGCCGCGTTGCCGCGGGGTGATGTCCTGGCCCTGCCGGTCGCGCAGGCTCACACCCTGCCCTTCGAGCACCCGCCCGATGACGTGGAATGCCGCCAGGCCTTGTGCCTGCAGGGATGAAAGCTCGGCTGGCGGCAAGGTGAACGCCAGCACGTAGTCATCGCCACCGGTCAGCGCCGCGTGTACGGCCGCCTCGGCGCCGAGCAAGCCCTGCAGGGCGGATGACACCGGCACCTGCTCCAGGTTCACTTCGAGCGCCACGCGGGAGCCCTTGGCGATATGCCCGCAGTCGGCCAGCAGGCCGTCGGAAATATCCAGTGCCGAAGTTGCACGCCCGCGCAGCAACTGGCCCAGGGCGAACTGCGGCGACGGCGACCAGTAATGGTCGAGCAACGGTTGCGCCAGCGCGGCATCGGCCTGGCGCTGGCCCAGCACCAGCGGCAAAGCCCCTGCCGCGTTACCCAACTCGCCCCCGACGCAAAGCAGGTCGCCCGGGCGAGCGCCATCACGGCGCAACGCCTGCCCCACCGGAACCCGGCCGAACACGGTCATGGTGATACTCAGGGGGCCGCGAGTGGTGTCGCCACCGATAAGGCTTAGCTGGCAGTGGCCGGCCATGCGGTTGAGGCCGCTGGCGTAGGCTTGCAGCCAGTCGGCGCTGACCTCGGGCAAGGTCAGGGCAAGGGTGAAGCCGATGGGGGTGGCGCCCATGGCAGCCAGGTCGCTGGCCGCCACGGCCAGCGAGCGCTGGCCGAGCAACCAAGGGTCGCACAGAGCCGGAAAATGCACCCCGGCAACCAGGGTGTCGGTGGACACCGCCAGTTGCTCGCCGGCAGGAAGGCCCAGCAAGGCGCAGTCGTCACCAATGCCAAGAGCCACGCCTTCACCGCCTTGCGCACAGGGCGCGGCGGCGAAGTAATGGCTGATCAGCTCGAACTCACCCATGGTCCGCAAGCGCCAGGATCAGCGCTTGTTCGCCTTGACTTCTGCTTCGCGCAGGTTCGGGGCCAGCTTGTCCAGCACACCGTTGACGAACTTGTGGCCATCGGTGGCACCGAAGACCTTGGCCAGCTCGACACCTTCGTTGATCACCACGCGGTACGGTACGTCGACGCGTTTGATGAACTCCCAGGTAGACAGACGCAGCACGGCCAGCTCGACCGGGTCGAGCTCTTCCAGTGCCAAGTCCAGGCATGGCTTCAGGGCGCTGTCGATTTCGCTCTTGATCGCCGGGACCCCATGCAGGATCTCGCGGAAATAAGCGCCGTCGACATCGGAGAAATCGTTATCGACCCGGAACTGCGCTTCGATCTCGTTCAGCGAATGCTGCGCCATGTGCCACTGGTACAGTGCCTGGGTCGCGAGCTTGCGGGCTTCGCGGCGCTTGGCACTCTTCGATGGCTTGCCGGCATCCGCAGGTTTTGGATCGCGCGGGTTGAAACGATCGCTTTCGTCGCTAATCACTTGGCCTCCAACTGCGCCAGCAGGCTGACCATTTCCAGAGCGGACAGGGCAGCTTCAGCACCTTTGTTGCCGGCCTTGGTGCCGGAACGCTCGATGGCCTGCTCGATGGAGTCGACGGTCAGTACGCCGAAGGCCACCGGAACACCGAACTCCATGGACACCTGGGCCAGGCCCTTGGTGCATTCGCCCGCCACGTATTCGAAGTGCGGGGTACCACCACGGATCACGGCGCCCAGGGCGATGATCGCGTCGTAGGCGCCTTGCTGGGCGACCTTCTGTGCCACCAGCGGGATTTCGAATGCACCCGGGGCACGGATGATGGTGATGTCGCTTTCGCTGACACCGTGGCGTACCAGGGCATCAACGGCACCGCTTACCAGGCTTTCGACGACGAAGCTGTTGAAGCGGCCAACCACCAAAGCATAGCGACCTTTGGGGGCGATGAAGGTACCTTCGATGGTCTTCAGGGTCATTCCGATATTCTCATCTTCAAGAGCGAGGCCGCATGCTGGCGGCCTCGACAGGGGTATGGACTCGAGCTGGAGGGCGTCACTGCCGCCTCAAGTCACTCGGAGGGCACGTATTCTACAACTTCCAGATCGAATCCGGATATCGCGTTGAACTTCATCGGCGAACTCATCAGGCGCATCTTGCGCACACCGAGGTCGCGCAGGATCTGCGAACCTGCACCCACGGTGCTGTAGGTGGTCGGTGCCTTGACTGGTGCATCGCCAGCGCTTTCGCGGATGTGCGCCAGCAGCACGTCGCCGTCCAGCGGGTGCCCCAGCAGCAATACCACGCCGCTGCCGGCCTCGGCCACGGCAGCCATGGCGGCGCGCAGGCTCCAGCGGCCCGGTTGCTTGACCAGCAGCAGGTCGCGCAGCGGGTCCATGTTGTGTACGCGGACCAGGGTCGGCTCTTCGGCGCAGATCTTGCCCAGGGTCAAGGCCATGTGCACGTCACCTTCCACCGCGTCGCGGTAGGTGACCAGGTTGAACTCACCCAGCTCGCTCTCGACCGGTTGCTCGGAGACGCGCTGCACGGTGCGCTCGTGGATCATGCGGTAGTGGATCAGGTCGGCGATGGTGCCGATCTTCAGGCCGTGCTCGGCGGCAAACACTTCCAGTTCGGCGCGGCGCGACATGGTGCCGTCGTCGTTCATCACTTCGCAGATCACGCCACTTGGCTCGAAACCGGCCATGCGTGCCAGGTCGCATGCGGCCTCGGTGTGGCCGGCACGGGCCAAGGTACCGCCAGGCTGGGCCATCAGCGGGAAGATGTGGCCAGGGCTGACGATATCTTCGGCCTTGGCGTCCTTGGCAGCGGCCGCCTGCACGGTACGTGCGCGGTCAGCGGCGGAGATGCCGGTGGTGACACCTTCGGCGGCTTCGATCGACACGGTGAACTTGGTGCCGAAGCCCGAGCCGTTGCGCGGCGCCATCAGCGGCAGCTTCAGGGTCTCGCAGCGCTCGCGGGTCATCGGCATGCAGATCAGGCCGCGGGCGTGCTTGGCCATGAAGTTGATGTGCTCAGGCAGGCAGCACTCGGCCGCCATGATGATGTCGCCTTCGTTCTCGCGGTCTTCGTCATCCATGAGGATGACCATTTTGCCCTGGCGGATGTCTTCGACCAGTTCTTCGATGCTGTTGAGCGCCACGCGGCACCCCCTTCTCAATCAGGATTTCAAGAAGCCGTTGGCGGCCAGGAAGCTTTCGGTAATGCCACTGCCCTTGCTCGGTTCGGCAGCCTTGTCACCCAGCAGCAGACGCTCCAGGTAACGGGCCAGCAGGTCGACCTCAAGGTTTACCCGACGCCCTGCACGGTAGTCGGCCATGATGGTTTCGGACAGGGTGTGCGGGACAATGGTCAGCTCGAACTCGGCGCCATTGACCTCGTTGACCGTCAGGCTGGTGCCGTCGACGGTGATCGAACCCTTGTGGGCGATGTACTTGGCCAGTTCCTTCGGTGCACGCACGCGGAACTGGATGGCGCGGGCGTTATCGCTGCGCGAGATGATTTCGCCGACCCCGTCGACGTGGCCGCTGACCAGGTGCCCGCCCAGCCGGGTAGTGGGAGTCAGGGCTTTTTCCAGGTTGACCTTGCTGCCGCTCTTGAGGTCGATGAAGGCGGTGCGCTTGAGGGTTTCGACGCTGACGTCGGCCCAGAAGCCGTCGCCCGGCAGTTCGACGGCGGTCAGGCACACGCCGTTGACGGCGATGCTGTCGCCGAGCTTGACGTCACCCAGGTCGAGCTTGCCGGTTTCGACGTATACGCGCACGTCGCCACCCTTGGGGGTCAGGCTGCGGATGGTGCCGATGGATTCGATGATGCCGGTGAACATGGGGTCTTCCTCAAAAACGTTTTGCGCAGGGCAAGCCAGGCATTATACGCGGGGTGCCGGCAGGGGGATGGCCGTGACCCGCCAGTCATCGCCCACTGCGCGCATTTCGGTAATTTTCAGCCGCGGCGCTTCGCTCATCTTGTCCAGTGGCCAGTCCAACAGCGGACGGGCCTGGGAACCGAGGAAAGTGCCGGCGACGAACAGCTGGTACTCGTCGATCAGG
Organism: Pseudomonas sp. B22(2017); assembly: GCF_002113105.1. NCBI lineage: Bacteria > Pseudomonadati > Pseudomonadota > Gammaproteobacteria > Pseudomonadales > Pseudomonadaceae > Pseudomonas > Pseudomonas sp. B22(2017). The sequence continues at coordinate 72,140 of NZ_NEJN01000011.1, read as the reverse complement.
CCTTGCCGGGCGAAGGCGCCGACCAGGCCGGCACCGGCTTCCAGCAGGACTTCGTTGATGCCGCGGGCCGCCAGTGCCTGCAGCAACGCCGACAGGTCTACCTGGCCATTGTCACCCGGCAAGCTGAGCAGTTCGTGGCCGGCAGCGGCATAGCGCGGGTCATCTGCGACAGCGGTCACCACCAGCGCCGGGCCAGCCTGGAAAAACGGCGCATCCAGCGGCAGGCGCAGGTGGCCATCGATCAGCACTCGCAGCGGTGTGCGGCTGAGAGCCAGGGCAGTGGTTTCGGCATCCAGGCCCAGCTCGGCGCCGCGCACGGTCATCCGCGCGTTGTCGGCCAACACGCTGGTGGCGCTGGTCAGTACCACGCTGGAGCGGGCACGCAGGCGCTGCACCGCCGAGCGGGCGGCCGGGCCAGTGATCCACTGGCTTTCGCCACTGGCCATGGCGGTGCGGCCATCCAGGCTCATGGCCAGCTTGGCGCGAACGAACGGCAGACCGTGCTCCATACGTTTGAGGAAACCGGGGTTGAGTGCGCGGGCCTCGGCCTCGAGCACGCCGCTGGCCACTTCGATACCGGCCTCGGCCAGGCGCCGCAGGCCCTGCCCCGCCACTTGCGGGTTGGGGTCCTGCATGGCGGCTACCACCCGTGCCACGCCTGCCTTGACCAGCGCTTCAGCGCACGGTGGCGTGCGGCCATGATGGCTGCACGGCTCAAGGGTGACATAGGCACAGGCGCCACGGGCACGCTCACCGGCCTGGCGCAGCGCATGCACTTCGGCATGCGGCTCGCCGGCGCGCACATGCCAGCCTTCGCCGACCACCTCGCCATCGCGCACGATCACGCAGCCTACGCGCGGGTTCGGGTGGGTGGTGTACAGGCCCTTGCGCGCCAGCTCCAGCGCGCGGGCCATGTAGTGGGCGTCGAGGATGGCAGCTTGACTGGGCATGGTCACTCTTTAGCCGGCTCGCGAGCCAGGCGGTCGATTTCTTCGCGGAACTCGTCGAGGTCCTGGAAGCGCCGGTAAACCGAGGCAAAACGGATATAGGCCACTTCGTCGAGCTTGCGCAGCTCGGCCATGACCATCTCACCCACTACCAGCGATTTGACTTCACGCTCGCCGGTGGCACGCAGGCGGCTCTTGATATGCGCCAGCGCAGCTTCCAGGCGCTCGACGCTGACCGGGCGTTTTTCCAGTGCCCGCTGCATGCCGGCGCGCAGCTTTTCTTCGTCGAAGGGTTGGCGCGTGCCGTCCTGCTTGATCAGCCGGGGCAGCACCAGCTCGGCGGTTTCGAAGGTGGTGAAGCGCTCGCCGCAGGCGACGCATTCACGGCGGCGGCGCACCTGCTCGCCCTCAGCGACGAGACGAGAGTCGATTACCTTGGTGTCGTTGGCACCGCAAAAGGGACAGTGCATGGTGGCAGGCAACAAAAAAAGGGAGGGCCATGGTAGCGCATCCCACTGGCAAGACAAGCCAAAGGGGTTAACATCCATGGGAAATCTGCCCGTGAAGGACTACCCCATGCACTACCGAGCGCTCGTCGTGCTGTGCTGCGCCGCCCTGCTCGCTGCCTGCGGCAGCGACAGGCCGAAGCCCGACACCCCTCCGGCACCCACGCCAGCCCGCACGGCCAAGCCGGCCGCAGTACTGGGCCCGCTGCCGGCCTACCAGCGCGAGCTGAGCGGCACCTTGCTGGAAATCCCCGCCGGTGCCGACGTGGAGCTGGCCTTGCTGGTCATCGACGAACGCGACCGCCCACAACGCTTGCTGGCCAGCAGCAACCTGACCGGCACCGGCCAGGCCCTGCCCTACCAACTGCGCTTCAACCCCGAGGCCTTCCCCGCTGGTGCCCGGGTCGAGCTGCGCGGCCGCGCCAGCAGCTCTGGCCAGCTGATCATGCACCTGCCGCCGGTGCGCATTACCCAGGCCCAGACCCAGGCCACCGGTCCGCTGCGTTTCGAGAAGGCGCCGTAAGTGGCGCCAGTCTCCCTACAACAGCCCCTGCAATAAGCCCTCAGCGGCCTGATCGGCGAAGCGCGTCTTGTCGTCAGCGAGCTACCCGGCTGCGACCTCAAGCTGTGGCTGATCGACGACCAGAACATGGACCGCGCCTTCAGTAGCGAGGAGACTCGGCGCATTCTTGAAGATCCGCCCTACTGGAGCTTCTGTTGGGCCAGCGGCCTGGCCATGGCCCGTTATCTGGCCGAGCACCCGGAATGGGTAGCCGGCAAGCGCGTGCTGGATTTTGGCGCCGGCTCCGGTATCGCCGGTATTGCCGCCGCCCGCGCCGGTGCGCTGGAAGTGGTGGCCTGCGACCTCGACCCGTTGGCACTCGATGCCTGCCGCGCGAATGCCGCGCTGAACGGGGTGGAACTGGGTTACAGCAGCGATTTCTTCGCCGAAGACGATCGCTTCGACCTGATCCTGGTTGCCGACGTGCTGTACGACCGCGCCAACCTGCCGCTGCTGGATGCCTTCCTCGGCCGCGGGCGCCAGGCGCTGGTGGCCGACTCGCGGGTACGCGACTTCAGCCATCCGCTGTACCAGCAGCTGGGCGTGCTGGAAGCGCTGACCCTGCCGGACCTGGCCGAGCCGCACGAATTCCGCCGGGTCAGCCTGTACCACGCCAGCCGCGACACCTTATAGTGGTGTTATCCACGAGTTTGCGAGAGTCGCGATGACCCAAGACACGCCTTACATTTTCGACGCTACCGATGCCACCTTCCAGCAACTGGTTATCGAGAACTCCTTCCACAAACCGGTGCTGGTGGATTTCTGGGCCGAGTGGTGCGCGCCGTGCAAGGCACTGATGCCGCTGCTGGCGAAGATCACCGAGGGTTACCAGGGCGAGTTGCTGCTGGCCAAGATCAACTGTGACGTGGAGCAACAGGTAGTTGCCCAGTTCGGCATCCGCAGCCTGCCGACCGTGGTGCTCTTCAAGGACGGCCAGCCGGTGGACGGTTTTGCCGGTGCGCAGCCGGAATCGGCGATCCGCGCCATGCTCGAGCCGCACGTGCAACTGCCTGCCGCGCCCACCGCCTCGCCGCTGGAGCAGGCCAAGGGACTGTTTGCCGAAAGCCGTTTTGCCGAGGCCGAAGCGCTGTTGCAGGCGCTGCTGGGTGAGGACAACAGCAATGCCGAGGCACTAATCCTGTATGCCCGTTGCCTGGCCGAGCGCGGGGAGCTGGGTGAGGCCCAGGTGGTGCTGGATGCGGTCAAGACTGACGAGCACAAAGCTGCACTGGCCGGTGCCAAGGCACAACTGACCTTCCTGCGCCAGGCCGCCAGTCTGCCGGAAGTGGCTGACCTGAAAAGCCGCTTGGCGCAGAACCCGCAGGATGATGAAGCGGCTTATCAGCTGAGCGTGCAGCAGTTGGCGCGCCAGCAGTATGAAGCGGCGCTGGAAGGGTTGTTGAAGCTGTTCCAGCGTAACCGTGGTTATGAGAACGGGCTGCCGCAGAAGGCGTTGCTGCAGGTGTTCGAGCTGCTGGGCGGTGATCACCCGCTGGTCGGCGTGTATCGTCGCAAGTTGTCGGCGGCGATGTTCTGACAATGCCGGGGCCGCTTTGCGGCCCATTCGCAGCACAAGGCTGCTCCTACACCACGTGTTGCGTAGTCCCTGTAGGAGCAGCCTTGTGCTGCGAATGGGCTGCAAAGCAGCCCCCAAAATCCTGAAAGCCTTCACCCAACCCAGTGATACACCGGCGCGTCCACGCCACTTTCCACCTTGACTTCACTGCTATGCCGCAAGCGCACCAGCAGCCGCTTACCCGCCGCCGTACTTCCCGCCAGCCCTTCGAGCCGATCCAGCAATTCCGGCCCGCTCATCTGCCCCGCCAGGCGCAACACCTCACGCGCCGCAGTCCATTGCCCGTCATCCTGACGAGTTGTCGCCACGGTTTCCGCTGTTGCGGTCTGTGCCACCGCAGGCAATTCGATCCGCCGCCCCAGTTGCGCCCACTCTTCAGGCGCCAGCTCGATGGTCAGATCCACAGGCCAGTCACCAATCTGTCCACGAATTCTCATGCTGCATTCCCTGAACCCAAGTCAATGCCACCATCCTACCCCAACATGAAACCTGCGCCACGCAGGCTGGCAGCACGCGGAAAAGTTGTTATAACATAACCCGATCTTCCCGCCCGCTCCGGAGTCGTCCATGCGTCGCCTGTTGCTTGCCTTGCCCTTCGCCCTGCTGCCCCTGGCCGTGGCCCAAGCCCACGATGATGACCATGATCACGACCACGCCCACGGCACCCTCGGCGCCCACGAGCATGGCGTGGCCAAGCTCAATGCCGTGCTCGATGGCAACACTCTGGAGCTGGAGTTGGACAGCCCGGCAATTAATCTGGTCGGCTTCGAACACGCTGCCAACAGCGACGCCGACAAGGCCAAGGTCGCGGCGGTGCGCCAGCAGCTGGAGCAGCCACTGAAGCTGTTCGGCCTGCCCGCCGCTGCCGGTTGCAAGGAAGACCAGCAGGAACTGGAAAGCCCGCTGTTCGGTGATGCCCCGAAAGCCGACGACGATGGTGACGACCACGAGCACAGCCACCAGCACAGCGACATCGGCGCCCATTACCAGCTGACCTGCGCCAACCCCGACAAACTGACGCAGGTGGACCTCGCTCCGCTGTTCAAGGCGTTCCCGGCTACCCAGAAAATCACCGTTCAACTGATCGGCCCCAATGGCCAGAAAGGCGTGGAAACCACACCGGCCAAGGCCGCGGTCGTGTTCTGAATGCGCCAGCCGTTGATCGAACTGCATGACCTGGTCTTCGCCTGGCCCGGACAGCCGGCGCTGCTGGATATTCCGGCATTCCGCCTGGAAGCTGGCGAAGCCCTGTTTCTCAAGGGCCCCAGCGGCAGTGGCAAGACCACATTGCTGGGCCTGCTGGGCGGGGTGAACGTACCGGGCCAGGGCCGCATCCAGTTGCTCGGCCAAGACCTCTGCCGTCTGGGCCAGGGCGCCCGTGACCGCTTCCGGGTCGACCACACCGGTTATATCTTCCAGCAGTTCAACCTGCTGCCGTTCTTCTCGGTGCGCGAAAACGTCGAGCTGCCCTGCCGCTTCTCGCGCAGCCGCAAGGCCCGCGCTGAGCAGCGCCATGGCAGTGTCGACCAGGCAGCCAGCACCTTGCTGGCCCACCTGGGCCTGGACGACCCCGCCCTGCTCGCCCGCCGCGCCGACAGCCTGTCGATCGGCCAGCAACAACGGGTTGCTGCCGCCCGCGCACTGATCGGCCAACCCGAACTGGTGATCGCCGACGAACCGACCTCGGCGCTGGATGCCGACACCCGCGAAGCGTTCATCCGCCTGCTGTTCGATGAATGCCGCGCCGCCGGTGCCAGCCTGCTGTTCGTCAGCCACGACCAAAGCCTGGCGCCGCTGTTCGACCGCCACCTGTCGCTGGCCGAACTCAACCGCGCCGCCAAGCCCCGGGAGGCCTGATGTACCTGCTCCGCCTTGCCTTGGCCAGCCTGGCCAACCGCCGCTTCACCGCATTCCTCACCGCCTTCGCCATCGCCCTGTCGGTGTGCCTGCTGCTGGCCGTTGAGCGGGTCCGTACCGAGGCCCGGGCCAGCTTCGCCAGCACCATAAGCGGTACCGACCTGATCGTCGGCGCCCGCTCCGGCTCGGTGAACCTGCTGTTGTACTCGGTGTTCCGCATCGGCAACGCCACCAACAATATCCGTTGGGACAGCTATGAGCACTACGCCAAGGACCCGCGGGTGAAATGGGCCATCCCCATCTCGCTGGGCGACTCGCACCGTGGTTATCGAGTGATGGGCACTACCGGCGACTACTTCAGCCATTACCAGTACGGCCGCCGCCAGCACCTGGAATTGAGCCATGGCCGCGCGTTTGCCGATGATCCGTTCGAGGTGGTGCTGGGTGCCGAAGTGGCCGAGGCGTTGCACTACAAACTGGGCGACAAGCTGGTACTTGCCCACGGCGTGGCCGCGATCAGCCTGGTCAAGCACGACGACAAGCCGTTCACCGTAGTCGGAGTGCTCAAGCGCACCGGTACGCCGGTCGACCGCACGCTGCATATCAGCCTGGGCGGCATGGAAGCCATCCACATCGACTGGCACAACGGGGTGCCGGCCCGTGGCGCCGGGCGTATCAGCGCCGAGCAGGCACGGACCATGGACCTGCAGCCTGCCGCCATCACTGCGTTCATGATCGGCCTGAACAGCAAGATCGCGACATTCAGCCTGCAGCGGGAGATCAATGAATACCGCAGCGAGCCGTTGCTGGCTATCCTGCCCGGGGTAGCCCTGCAGGAGCTGTGGAGCCTGATGGGCACCGCGGAGCAGGCGTTGTTCGTGGTGTCGCTGTTCGTGGTGCTGACCGGCCTGATCGGCATGCTTACGGCGATTCTCACCAGCCTCAATGAACGCCGCAGGGAGATGGCGATATTGCGCTCGGTTGGTGCCAGACCGTGGCATATCGCAGGGCTGCTGGTGCTGGAGGCACTGTCGCTGGCGGCGGTCGGGATCGCTGCAGGGCTTGGCTTGCTGTATGCGGGAATCGCCTTGGCACAAGGGTATGTGCAGGCCAACTATGGTTTGTACTTGCCGCTGGCCATGCCGAGTGCTCATGAATGGACGTTGCTGGCTATCATCCTGGGAGCTGCGCTGTTGATGGGCAGCGTACCGGCGTGGCGGGCCTATCGGCAGTCGCTGGCCGACGGCTTGTCCATTCACCTCTGAGGGCGTGCAATGATCCAATACCTCACTGCCTTCTTCGCGGGTGAACCCGCTCCCACAAGGTCCACCACAAGCTTCAAAGCCTATGCAGGACCTGTGGGAGCGGGTTCACCCGCGAAGAGGCCAGTACAGGCAGTACAACTACTACTGGTCATGCTGCTTTCGCTGGCATCGCCCATCTGGGCCTCGGAACCCCGCGAACTTGACTGGCCCGCCCTCATCCCCGAAGGCGCCCCGGTCATCCCGCCCCAACTCGCGCCGTTGCACGACATGTCGCAGCTCAGCAACGCCCTGTCCGCCGAGTCCGCCCCACCGGCGCGCCAGCAGGCCCCCGATGCTCCAGTGGTAAAAAGCCTCGACGGCCAGCAGATCAAACTGCCCGGCTACATCGTGCCGCTGGAGGTGAGCGAAGAAGGCCGCACCACCGAATTCCTGCTGGTCCCCTACTACGGCGCGTGCATCCACGTGCCACCGCCACCGTCGAACCAGATCGTGCACATCTTCAGTGAAATGGGCGTTCGCGTAGAAGACCTCTACCAGCCCTACTGGATCGAGGGGAAGCTGCAGGTTAGAGCCTCCAGCAGCGAACTGGCCGATGCCGGCTACCAGATGGAAGCCGAGAAAATATACGCTTATGAGCTGAGATGAGAACTGTTTCGAATTCGTGACGACGCTTCTTTGAGCTGGGTCAAACTTTCTGTTTAACGGCATCCGTACCATTGGACTACTCGATTACTCACGTCCTCTGGGAGCTTCCATGAACAAGTCCTTGCTCAGCGCCGCCCTCGCGGCCCTGGCGCTCGCTGCCCCTGTCGCCCACGCCCACCAGGCGGGTGATGTCATCGTCCGTGCCGGTGCCATCACCGTTGCCCCCAACGAAAGCAGCGGCGACCTGAAATTCGACGGCAGCAAGGTATCGGGCACCAAGGCGACCTTGGACAGCGACACCCAACTGGGCCTGACCTTCGCCTACATGCTCACCGACCATGTCGGCCTCGAGTTGCTGGCGGCCACCCCGTTCAAGCACACCGTCGGCGTCAAAGGTCTGGGCGGCGGCCTGGACGGCAAGTTGGCCGATATCAAGCAACTGCCACCGACCCTGTCGTTGCAGTACTACCCGATGGAACCAACTTCCAAGTTCCAGCCGTATGCCGGCGTCGGCATCAACTACACCCTGTTCTTCGATGAGGACCTCAGTAGTGCACGCAAGCAGCAGGGCTTCAGCAACCTGAAGCTGCAAGACTCGGTCGGCATCGCCGGTCAGCTGGGCATGGACTACATGATCACCGACAACCTGCTGGTCAACGCTTCGGTCTGGTACATCGACATCGACACCAAGGCCAGCGTCGACGGCCCGTCCGCACTGGGCTACAGCAAGACCAAAGTCGACGTCGATGTCGACCCATGGGTGTACATGGTCGGCCTTGGCTACAAGTTCTGACCTGAACACTGCAGGGCGGCTTCGGCCGCCCTCGCGCGTTGCAGCCATAACCAGTACCCCAACGCGACCGCGCTGATGCCCATCCCGAGCCCACACACCGCTGCCCAACCCCAATGGGCATACACCCAACTCGCCAGCACTGCCCCCACTCCACTGCCAAGCGAATAGCAGCACATGTAGGCGCCGATCAAACGGCTGGCCATTGCGCCACGCCCGGCCAGCAGCAGGCTCTGGTTGGTGACATGCACCGCCTGCACGGCAAAGTCCAGCATCAGCACACCCAACCCGAAGGCCATCAGTGAATGCCCGACGAAGGCCGTGGGCAGCCATGACAGCACAAGCAGAATCAGCGCTACCCCGGTGGTGCGCTCCCCCAGCCCCTGGTCGGCCAGGCGACCGGCGCGCGCTGCCGCCAATGTGCCGGCAACACCCGCCAGGCCGAATAGACCGATCGCGGTATGGCTCAGCGCCAGTGGCTCGGCACTCAGGGGCATGACCATGGCACTCCAGAGCACGCTGAACGCAGCGAAGATCAACACGCCGAACAACCCGCGCTGACGTAGCAGCCGGTCGTGCCGGTACAGCCTGAACTGGGCAACGATCAGCGCCCGGTAGCCAGACCGCAGCGACACCGGTTGCCCCACGGGCAGGCTGCGCCACAGCACAAGGGCCAGCAGTATCAACAACCCTGCGGTAATCAGGTACACGCTGCGCCAGCCAGCCAGGTCGGCAAGCCCGCCCGAGACCAGCCGCGCCAGCAAAATGCCCAGCACTATGCCGCTGGTGACGGTGCCCACGGCCTGCCCCTGCTGGCCGGGGTCGGCAAGGCTCGCTGCATGCGCCACCATCACCTGCACCATGACCGCCATCAGCCCGGTGATAGCCAGGGCCAGCAGCAATAGCGCCCAGTTGGGCGCCATGCCTACCCCAACCAGCGCCAGGGCCGAGAACAGCAATTGCCCGAGCAGCAGGCGCTTGCGGTCGATCAGGTCACCCAGCGGCACGATCAGCAACAACCCCAGGGCGTAGCCCGCCTGGGTCGCGCCAACTACCCAACCGATCTGCTGCTGCGCCACGCCAAGGTCAGCGGCCATCGACTCGAGCAGAGGCTGGGCGAAATACACTGTCGCCACAGCCATGGCGCTGGTAATGGCCAGCAGCAGGGTTATCCAGCGTGTAAGTGCAGGGTTCATCGGGCTGGTCTCGTCAATCTGGTTTCGAATTGAAACCACATGCTGGCTATTTAGCAAATGTAGTTTTAATCTGCAACCAGATGATCACGAAAGGCCCCGTCCATGCTCGATGAAAACAATGCGCAATGCCCCGTAGCCCGGGCGCTGGAGGTACTGGGAGACCGCTGGGCGCTGATGATCCTGCGCGACGCATTCGATGGGCTGCGGCGCTTCAGTGAATTCCAGAAGAACCTGGGGCTGGCGAAGAACATCCTCGCCTCACGGCTGAAGTGGCTGGTGGAGAGTGGGCTGCTGACGATGCAGCCGGCGTCGGATGGCAGTGCCTACAAGGAGTATGTGCTGACCGAGAAAGGGCGATCGGTGTTCCCGGTGGTGGTTGGCTTGAGGCAGTGGGGGGAGCGGTTTCTGTTCGAGGCGGGCGAGGTGCGTTCGGAGTTGGTGGATGGTGATACGGGGCAGGCGCTGGAAACACTGCAGGTGCGGGCCCGGGATGGGCGGGTGCTGGCGGCAGGGGATTGCCTGCGAAAAGTGGTGCGGCATGAGTGATTCTGGGGCTGCTGCGCAGCCCATCGCCGGCAAGCCAGCTCCCACCGGGACCGCGTACTCGCTCTCGGGGAGCTGGCTTGCCGGCGATAGGGGCGCAAAGCGCCCCCAAGCAATTCAGCCCTTGCCCAGAAGCCGCGACAAGCCCTCGACCATCGGCGTCGCCTGCGGAAACTCGAACCGCGCCAACAAGCGCTGGTTATCCGCCCGCGAATGGCGAATGTCACCCGAACGTGCCGCCACATAGCTGACCGCCGGCAAGCTACCCACCACCTTCTCAAGCGCTGCCAGCAGCTGGTTAAGCGATGTGGCCTGGTTGAGGCCGATATTCACCGCGCCCTCCTCGACCTGCGGCTGCTCCAGCGCCTGCACCATCACCTGCACCAGGTCGCCCACGTAAAGGAAGTCCCGGGTCTGCTCACCATCACCGAATACGGTAATCGGCAAACCCTGCACAGCACGTTGGGAGAAGATGCTGATCACCCCGGAATACGGCGAGGACGGGTCCTGGCGCGGCCCGAAGATATTGAAGAAGCGGAACACCACCGGCTCCAGGCCATGCTGACGACGGTAGAAGTCCAGGTACTGCTCACTGGCCAGCTTGTCCACGGCATAGGGGGTCAGCGGCGCCTTGGGAGTGTCTTCGGCAATCGACTCGCCTTCACCATTGTTGCCATACACCGCCGCACTGGAGGCGAACAGCACCCGGCGCAGCCCATGCACGCGCATGGCTTCGCACACGTTGAGGGTACCGATGAAATTGCTCTGGTGGGTCCGCACCGGGTCCTCGACCGAGGCCTGCACCGAGGCCACCGCAGCCAGGTGCACCACGGCACTGCAGCCAGCCGTAACCTGCGTAACCAGCTCGGCATCGGCGACATCGCCTTCAACCAGTTCCAGCCGAGGGTGGCCAACCTGCAGGTTGCCCCGCTGGCCAGTGGAGAAATCGTCGAGAATGCGTACGGCGTAGCCTTTCTCCAACAACGCATCGCACAGGTGGGAGCCAATAAAGCCGGCACCGCCGGTGATCAGGATGGGGGCGTCAGCCATGGCGGTAGAACCGGTCCAGTAGAGGCGGCAAGCCGGCGCGCCAGGCGCGCGGCTTGATGCCGAAGGTATGAAGGATTTTCTTGCAGGCCAGTACCGCGTGCTGCGGCTCTTCGCTGGCATCCGGCCGTGCGGCATGTGCCTGCGGCGTCGGCGCCTGCACGGCCAGCTGCCGGTACTGGTCTGCCTCGGCGAGGATCGCCTGGCCCAGCGCCAGCGGCGTGGTCGCCTCGTTGCCGGCGTAATGGTAGGTGCCCCACAGCGGCGCACTGCAATCGAGTTGTTTGAGCACCGACAGGATCACCCGGGCGGCGTCGTCGACCGGCGTAGGGTTGCCACGCCGGTCATCGGCCAGCAGCAGCTCCTGGGGTTGCTCGGCGCGGGTAAGGAAGCGGCCCAACGCCCCGTCGATGCTTTCGTCGAGCAGCCAACCAAAGCGCAACAGCACGTGTTGCGGGCAAGCCGCGCGAACGCTCTGCTCGATACGCCACAGGGCCTGGCCACGCAGGCCCAGCGGTACCGGCTCGTCCTTTTCGCTGTAGGCCGTGGCCCGAGAACCATCGAACACCCGGTAGCTGGATGGCTGAACCAGGGTGATCTGGTGGTGCTGGCACAGCTCTGCCAACCGCTCCACAGCCCGCTCCTGCTGGGCCAGGCGCTGCTCACTGACCGACTCGGCCTGGAACCAGTCGAAGTAATAGGCCAGGTTGACCAGTGCATCGGGACGATGATCGTCGAGCAGCTGGGTGAGGCTGGCCGGCGTCCAGCCGTTCTCGGGTGGACGCGGAGCCAGGAATGCGATGTCCTCCTCGGCCCCAAGACGAATCAGCGCTTGCCCGAGGGCATTGCCACCACCCAACAGCATTAGGCGCATACGCATAGAGTCAGCAGATCCGGAGAGGTTGATTGAAGGAAAGGGGTCATTTTGCGGTTTCCGGGCGGGGAAGTCCAACACCGGACCCGTTCGATGCCACAGGCGGTAGTGATTTCAAAGTTTCACCGTTCAATACCGCAACACGCAGAAATCTCCTACGACATACCAGGAACGAGCTGACTTCCGCGCAACAGCACAACCGCATTGAATAGTTGACTCCCCCACTTGCCAGCCGGGGAGCTTCACAAAAACAAGTACAGGGAACGTTCAATGCCTCATTCAGAAGCTGCATACCTGGATTTCAGCCCGGAGCAAAGCAAAGCCATAGCCTTTGCAAGCCAGACCATTGCTGACCTGGGTGGCCCAGAGGCCAAAGGAGTAGCACTTCAGGCTCGTATATTCGCCGATCAACTCGAGCAAGCCTTGAGTGTGGAACAGCGTGGGCTGCTACAACGCTTCAGTGAAGGCCATCTATCTGCCTTGATGTACAGACATATGCCTTGTGCCGACGAGCCAATACCAGAATATCTGCCCCACATTTCCACCCTGGCGCAAAACCCACGCTGCCAATACCTTGCCTCACGCAATCAACTGCTGCTGGAGCTCGTGCGCCACCGCAGTTTCGCCTTCGATATAGATAACGAGGGTAAGCAGGTTCGCCTGGTGGGCAACTTCAAGGGCGGTGGCCGCATTCCGCGACTCGACGAAGATCCCTGCCTGAAAGTTGAAACCAGCTCGCATGCGGGCTTGCGCTTGGGGCCACACACTGAAGCGCCTTACAACTGCTCGACAATTTCCAGCAACGCTCACTCCCCTGCTCCCTCTGCACTGATTCTGACTGCGCGCTGGAACCCCGCCAATGAACCTACGCATGTCTTCCCGCTCCAGGGAATCATTGAACGCTTGGGTAGCATGGGCACACTTGCACTGACTTCAGCGTCTTTCGACTTCACCCGCAGTGACTGCTTCGGTCACGGGCAAGGCAATGCAGGCAAAGCAGTTTCAATACTGCAATTCGAGCCAAATGGTGGTTTCTCTGTTCGTTACAATAGCTATCGCTTCAGTCTGAATGACCGCGCCTGCAGCGCTGCTGCGCGCGCTTTCGACTCCTTTCAAAAAATACTGGATACCACACAACCGTTGGCGTTTGTCCTGCAGCCTGACACCGCACTGCTGATCAACAACAGCCGAGCCTTGCACGGCCGCGACATGGTTCAGGACAACCGGCGCCTGCTTATCCGTCAATTCGGATATTCCCCCTTTGCCGAACCGCTGGTGCTCGCTGAAGACCCGCTGCTGGTGCGTGGCTGATCATAGGAAAACACTCAATGATCGAATTAGATTTAACGCTTGTTCTGACCCTCGCACTGGTGGCACTGATGGCCGGCTTTTTCGATGCTATCGCCGGTGGCGGGGGCCTGATCACGCTCCCGGTGTTGTTCATTGCCGGTATCGAACCCTTGGCGGCAATTGCCACCAACAAGTTCCAGGCGGCTTCGGCTACGGTTTCGGCTACGTGCGCCTTCGCCCGCAAAGGCATGATCGACTGGAGACAAGGCAGTCCAATGGCTGTCATGTCGTTTATCGGAGGGGCGTTGGGTGCCTTGTCGATAACTTACGTGCCCAAAAGCGTTCTGCAGGCGTGCGTTCCACCTCTGCTGATCCTGATAGCCGCCTACTTTGCCTTCAGTCCAAAGCCGAATGAACAAGCGCGCAAGGCAAAGATATCGACCAGCCTGTTCTGCATTACGGTTGCACCAATCATTGGCTTTTATGACGGGATCTTCGGCCCTGGCGTAGGCTCGTTCTTCATGCTGGCCTGCGTGATCCTCTTGGGCCAGCACTTGATACAAGCCGTGTGCACCAGCAAGCTATTGAACGCAGCCTGTAATCTGGGCGCGTTGTCAGTCTTTTCACTGAGCGGGGCGATCATCTGGCCGCTGGCACTGGCGATGGCATTCGCTGCTTTTGTGGGGGCTCAACTGGGCGCACGCTGCGCAGTACACTTTGGCCCCCGTCTGATCAAGCCATTGCTGGTCTGTGTTTGCTGCATCATGGCAATCAAGTTGCTGCTCGACCCAGGCAACCCTGTTGGCGAGTGGTTACATCAACTTGTTCTCTGAAAAAAGCATCACTCGATTTCGAACAGACTGTTACGCAACGGCCCCACGCTAAGGCGCTCACGCACATCGTCATCTATGCGTGGGTCATCCGGCTGGTACAGTTTTACCTGCCGGTAGACATTGATGCGATTGATCTCCTCTCCCAGGTAGTCCCACACAACCCGAGTGCAGGCCGGGTTGCGCCGGTCTCCGCTGGATACGCCGGCCTTCAGGCCGTTGAGGCGGGTAATGCGGCTCTTGAAACTGGGGATGAGGATAGTCTGGCTCATCTCGTTGAACGTCAGCGACTCGTAATCGACCAGGAACATCCGGTCTTGCAGTTGGAACGCCGCTCCCAGATAGCGGCAACGCACCTCGGCATGGGGGTTGGTGGCGCTGGAACGCTCCTGGCGTTCCTGGCGTTCGAAAAGGAACTGCCCGCGCTCCTCCCACAGGTGCACCAATGACACCAGGACCGTGCCCGGAACCGACATGCAGTTGGAATATTCCAGGTAGTAACCGCAATAGCGCGACAGGTTCCCCGCATGGGCGTGCAACGGACGGAACAGATCACTGATCGGGTCGCCAGGCTGCTCGGCCGGGGTCGACACGCGAGCACCGATCAGGCGGCTGAACTGCTCGGGTGGCAAATTCAATTCGTAATCTTCGACCCCGAAGAAATCGCCGATGCGCTTGAGGTTGTAGGCCGTCGGGCGGCTTTGCCCACTCAGGTACTTGTTGAACTGTGCGCGGTTGATCGACAGCTGGCGGCAAACTTCGGAGATAGAGCGGTAGTGGCTGCAGGCCAGTTTGAGGTTGGTAGCGAAATGATCGCTCATGACTCGGGACTCAGGTGACGCGAATGGCGCAATTGTAGCATCAAGTTGCACCAAATCAGAGCAACCCGCGAAATTGTAACCGCTCTTGTCATAGCCAACCATGCGCCCCACGAATAGCGGTGCGCCTGCCGTCCGCTGATCTTTCCACACGAACAATAAGAATCGAGGTCATTTTCCAATGCTCGAAGTACTCAACGATTTCCTCTCGGGGAAACTTCTCATTGTGCTGATCGTAGGGCTGGGTAGCTACTTCACTATCCGCTCCCGGTTCGTCCAGTTCCGCCACTTCGGCCACATGTTCGGTGTGTTCAAGGAATCGCTGCGTGGCCAGGCAGGCCAGCTGAGCTCCTTCCAGGCCCTGATGCTGAGCCTGGCTGGCCGCGTTGGTGCCGGTAACATCGCCGGTGTCGGCATTGCCGTGACCCTGGGTGGCCCAGGCGCCGTGTTCTGGATGTGGGTCACCGCACTGGTGGGTATGTCCAGCAGCTTCTTCGAATGCACCCTGGCCCAGGTCTACAAGCGCGCCGATGGCGACGGCCTGTACCGTGGTGGCCCGGCGTACTACATCCAGCACGGCCTGAAGCTGAAAAGCATGGCCATCGTGTTCTCGGTCCTGCTGCTGGTCACCTACGGCTTCGCCTTCATCGGCCTGCAGTCGTACACCGTGACTCACTCGCTGCAGAACGCCTTCGCCTTCGACCCCAAGCACACCGGCATCGTCCTCGCCGTGCTGCTGGCCATCACCTTCATCGGCGGCATCAAGCGCATCGCCGCGGTGTCGGACCTGCTGGTACCGGTCAAGACCCTGGCGTACATCGGCGTGACCCTGTACGTGATCGGCACCCAGATCGAGCACGTGCCAGCCATGCTGGAAACCATCTTCAAGAGTGCCTTCGGCCTCGACCCGGCGTTCGGCGGCCTGCTCGGCAGTGCCATCGTCATGGGCGTGAAGCGTGGTGTGTTCGCCAACGAAGCGGGCCTGGGCAGTGCGCCAAACGTCGCAGCCGTGGCCGCCGTGAAACACCCGGGTGCGCAGGGCGTTGTCCAGGCATTCAGCGTGTTCCTCGACACCTTCGTGATCTGCACCTGCACCGCGTTGCTGATCCTATTGTCGGGCTTCTACACCCCGGGCTTCGAAGGTGACGGCATCGTCCTGACCCAGAACTCGCTGGCCGCCGTGGTTGGTGACTGGGGCCGCGTGTTCGTCAGCGTGGCACTGTCGCTGTTCGTGTTCACCTGCATCCTCTACAACTACTACCTGGGCGAGAACAGCCTGCAGTTCCTCAGCCGCAATCGTGTGGTACTGATGGTATTCCGTGGCTTGGTACTGGCGCTGGTTGTATGGGGCTCGTTGCAGGACCTGTCGACTGTGTTCGCCTTTGCCGATATCACCATGACCTGCCTGGCCTTCGTCAACCTGGTGGCCCTGGCCCTGCTGTTCAAGGTCGGCCTGCGGGTGATGCGCGACTACGACGACCAGCGCAAGGCGGGCGTCGACCAACCGGTGTTCGACTCGGCCAAGTTTGCCGACCTGGACCTGGATCGCAATGCCTGGCCTGCCAATCCGCAGGCGGAAACAGCCACTGACAAAGCAGTCGGCGAAGTCCAGACTCAACGCTGATACTCTCCCCTGCCAGCCGCCCCGTCCGTGGGCGGCTTACCTTCTTCCGCTCACCGCTACGGATACTTCCCATGCGAGCAGTAAAGAATCTCCTCGTGCTCTATACCGGGGGCACCATCGGCATGCTCGAAACCCCCGAAGGCCTGGCGCCCGCCGGTGGCTTCGAAGCACGCATGCGCGAACACTTTGCCCAGTTGGCCGACGCCCCCCAGGTGCAATGGACCTTGCAGGAACTGAACCCGCTGCTCGACAGCGCCAACATGCAACAGCACAACTGGCTGGCGATGCGCGATGCAATCGTCGCAGCGGTAGAGGTGGCTGGCCATGATGGCGTGCTCGTGCTGCATGGCACCGACAGCCTGGCCTACAGCGCCGCGGCGTTGTCGTTCCTGCTGCTGGGCCTGCCGGTGCCAGTGCTGCTGACCGGCTCGATGCTGCCGGCAGGTAGCGCGGACAGCGACGCCTGGGGCAACTTGTGCGGCGCACTGCGCCAGTTCGAACAAGGGCTGGAAGATGGCGTGCAGCTGTACTTCCATGGGCAGCTGCTGCATGGCTGCCGGGCGTCGAAGCTGCGCAGCGAGGCGTTCGATGCCTTTGCCGCGCTGCCGCGTCATCGTGACAGTGAGCGCGCAACGGCGATCCCTGCCGAGCTTGGCTACAAGCACCCGCGCCAGCCGGTCAACCTGGCGGTAGTGCCGGTGTTCCCGGGCCTGCAAGCCGGGCATTTGCAAGCACTGCTGGGCAGCGGCGTGCAGGGATTGCTGCTGGAGTGCTACGGCAGCGGTACCGGGCCGTCGGATGACCAGGCGTTACTGGATGTGCTGAGCGCGGCACGCCAGCGGGGTGTGATGCTGGCGGCTATCAGCCAGTGCCCTGAAGGGTCGGTGGTGTTCGATACCTATGCGGCGGGTAACCGCTTGCGCGGGGCCGGGCTGGTCAGTGGCGGGGGCATGACCCGGGAGGCGGCGCTGGCCAAGATGGTTGCGTTGCTGGGGGCCGGGCTGGATGTCGAAACGGCAGAGCGGTGGTTTGCCCTGGACCTGTGTGGGGAACGGGCCTGAGTGTTGCCGACGATAGGGCCCTGACAGGCAAAGGAAAATGGCGGAAGGCAGCGGGAGTCGAACCTGCCCGGGAACGGCTGCCGTCCCCAACCGGGTTTGAAGCCCGGCCGCGCCACCGGGCGCGATTGCCTTCCTTGAACTCAGTGCCTGGCCTGCTGCTGGGCCAGGGCGCTGTCGGCGCGAATGTGACGCTGATCGGCCACCCTCCGGGTCAGGCCGATGCGGTCGAAGTACTCCAGAATCTGCACACTGCGCTTGCGACCGATGCCCAACATATCGCGAAACGCGGCAACCTGCACTATCGGCGTTTCACTGGCCTGCCCCAGCAGCAGCTCTGCCATGCGCTGTAGCGTCGCCTCGGGGTAGAACAGGTCGCGCACCACCTGGTGCACCAGGCCCAACCGGGCCAGCTTGCGCAGCAACAGGCGCACATCGGCTTCGGCACAATTTTCCTCGCTCGCCAGCGTCCGGACCCAAGGCGGATCGTATTGCCCCGCCAGCAACTTCGGTTGCAGACTCGCCCATAATGCACTGTCGGCTTCGCTCAACTGCACCTTGTGATCGGGCAGGTGCAGCCAAGGCCCGCTGCTGGCAATGGCGCCGTCTTCGAGCAACTCATCCAGCAGGCTGACAAAAGCGGGCCGCTCCAGCGGCAAGGCAGCAAAGCGGCGCAGGCGGTCGCGGTCCGGGCCGAGCTGGTCGGGCTCCTGTTCATGGAACCGCACCAACTGCTCCAGCACCTGGCGCTTGAGCGCCTGCCACCGGACACTGGCAAACAGCAGTTGGCCCTGCCGCGTGGCCACCACCAGCACATCTTCCGGCAACTGCCAGGTTTCGCGCAGGCGATTGAACTGCCGTTCCAGACGTTGCGGGTCGATACCCCCGGGTGCGCTGGCAAGCAGTGCCGGCAAGGCCTGCTCCAGGTCCTCGGCATCACGCAGCACCTGCAATTGGCGCAGGCGCTCATCACTGCGACGCTGACGGCTTGGCGCGAACGGATCGAGTACCTTGCCGCCCCCCAGTGTGCGCTGGGCACGCTGATCGCGCAGCACCAAGCGGTCGCCGTGTACCGCCTGCAGCGGCGCGTTGAGCAGCAACTGGGCGAACATGCGCTGGCCTGCCACCAAGGTTTCACCCTCGAGCAAGGCTACCCGGGCCGTTACATCCTGGGTGCCCAGGTGCACGTGCACAGCGCTGAAATGCTCGAAGGTACGGGTCTCGCCCGGCAACAGGTTCAACTCGACATCCACCCGCACGCTAGGCGCATGCAGCCACTCGGGCACCAGCCAGTCCCCCCGGCGCACCTGCTCCACCGCCAGGCGTTCGGCAGCAATGTTCAGTGCCACCCGCTGGCCCGCTTCGGCCACCAGTGCGGCCTGGTTCTGCGCATGCAGGCCACGCACCCGCACCGGTTTGCCGGCCTTGCCCAGTAACAAGGTGTCACCGGCACTGACCCGCCCGGCCAGCGCCGTGCCCGTGACCACCACACCCGCACCGGTAACGGCAAAGGCGCGGTCGACGGCCAGGCGGAAACCGCCGCGCACGCTGCGCTGGCACACGCGCTGTTGCGCGGCCAGCAAGGCCTGGCGCAAGGCATCGATACCTTCGCCGGTCACACTGGACAACGGAAACTGCCGCGCACCGGCATATGGGCCCGGCGCGAGAAGTTCGCTGACCTGTGCCTGCACTTCGGCCAGGCGGGCCGGCTCTACACGGTCGCATTTGCTGATCGCCACCACGGCTTGTGGGATGCCCAGCAACTCGATGATCGCCAGGTGCTCGCGGGTTTGAGGCATCACCCCGTCGTCGGCCGCGACTACCAGCAGCACCAGATCGATACCATGGGCGCCGGCCAGCATGTTGTGGATAAAGCGCTCGTGACCGGGCACGTCGATGAAGCCGGTCAGCGCTGCGCCCTCGGTCAACGCCGCATAGCGATAGCCAAGGTCGATGGTCATGCCACGGGCGCGCTCCTCCTGGCGCTGGTCACCGGCCTGGCCGGTCAGGGCCTGGAGCAGTGCGGTCTTGCCGTGGTCGATGTGGCCGGCGGTACCAACGATCACTGTACCGGCCCCAATTGCAGGGTGGGCAACTGAGCCAGCCACTGGGCCTCGTCATCCAGTTGGCGCAGGTCCAGCCACAGGGCGTCATCGTCGATTCGGCCGAGCACTGGCACGGGCAGACCGCGCAAGGCGCGCTCCAGTACATGCAGGCTGCGCCCGCGCAACTTCTTCGACACCTGCGGGCGCAGGCACAATGCCGCGCTTGGCAGGCGGGCCACCGGTTGGCTGCCACTGCCAATCATGCCCAACGCCGGCTCCACACTGACCGCCCATTGCTCGCCGAGGCGGGCTTTGATTTCAGGGGCCAGGCGCTCGGCCTGGGCCTGGATTTCGGCCTGACTGCGGGTCAGCAGGCGCAGGCTGGGCAGGCGCTCGGCCAGGCGGTCGGGGTTGCGGTACAACGCCAGCACCGCTTCGAGTGCGGCAAGGGTGATCTTGTCGACCCGCAGCGCGCGCTTGAGCGGGTTCTTCTTGATTCTGGCGATCAGCTCCTTGCGCCCGACGATGATTCCGGCTTGCGGCCCGCCCAGCAGTTTGTCGCCGCTGAAGGTGACGATATCGGCGCCGTCAGCCAGGGCCTGACGCACAGTAGGCTCGGCGGGCAGGCCCCAGCGGGTAAGGTCAAGCAGGCTGCCGCTGCCAAGGTCTTCAAGCAACGGCAAGTCATGTTGGTGGGCGATACGCGCCAGCTCGGCGGTGGGCACCTGGGTAGTGAAGCCCTGAATGCTGTAGTTGCTGCAATGCACCCGCATCAGCAGGCCCGTACGCGGGCTGATGGCGGCCTCGTAGTCACGGGCATGGGTGCGGTTGGTGGTGCCGACTTCGTGCAGCTTCACGCCGGCGCGGGCCATGATGTCGGGGATGCGGAAGGCACCGCCGATCTCGATCAGTTCACCGCGGGAGATGATCCCCTCCTTGCGCGCACCCAGGCTGTTGAGCGCCAGCAGCACGGCGGCGGCGTTGTTGTTGACCACGGTGACGGCTTCGGCGCCTGTCAGCTCGCGGATCAGGCCCTCGATCAGGTCGTCACGGTCGCCGCGCTTGCCGGTGGCCAGGTCGAACTCAAGGTTGAGCGGGTAGCGGGCGGCGGTCTGCATGGCCTCGATGGCCTCCTCTGGCAACAGTGCGCGGCCGAGGTTGGTGTGCAACACGGTGCCGGTGAGGTTGAACACTCGGCGGACCTGGCTGCGTTGCTGGGTGGCCAAGCGTTCGCCAGTGCGGCCCAGCAGGACTTCAGCGGCCAGTTCGGCGGTGCTGAGCTGGCCGGTGCGGGCGGGGTCGCGCAGGTCGTCGAGCAGTTGCCGCAGGGTGGCGAGGACCGCGTCGCGACCGTGGCGGTCGATCAGCGGGAGGCAGGCTGGGTGGCGCAAAAGGGTGTCGATGGAGGGCAGGCGTGGGGTGTCGCTGGCTAGGCTGGAGGACATGCGGTACTACCTTGGACTGATCCGTTGTCTGTACTGGCCTCTCGCGGGTAAACCCGCTCCTACAAGGGCCGCGCAAGCCTCAAAAGCTGCGCGGGCCCTGTGGGAGCGGGTTTACCCGCGAAGAAGGCGACTCGGTCTTACAGTGTAGACACTCTCCATTACCCGGGTGCGAGCATCAGGTTCGGTGCCAACCGATGGAAGCCCTCCTCGTCCAGGCGAATGTCCAGTGCCAGGCTGGCCAGGTCATCGGCCAGCGGCTCGGCCGCCGCGTCGTTTTCCAGGTAGTTCTGCTTCAGGTAGCTCTCGCACTCCGGGCAGCACTCCGCCCGTAGCGGCGCCTTGCCCGGCGCATGGCGGTCATCGTCAAGGCTGGTATAGCGCAGGTCCTTGCTCGACTCGCAGTACACGCATTTGACCCGCACCACGTGCCATTCGCAGGCACACAGCGAACAAGCCAGGTAGCGCAGGCCATTGTGCTTGCCGCGGTTGCGCACCACCCCGGCCATCGCCGGCGAACCGCAGGCCGGGCACTGGGCCAGGCTGTCGGCGGGCTTGAGCTCTGGCGCGGGCAGCGCCAGCAACCAGCTGGACCAGGCCGCCTGCAAGGCCGCCCCAATGAACGGCACCAGTGCTGCGGGCACTGCGTCGTACTGGCCGGCGAGCAAGGCGATGCCCCAACCCTTGCGTTGATGGTCGTCACTGCTGCGCAGGGTTTGCAGCGCCTCCCCCAACGGACCGCTGGTGTCCGCGTCGAGGTGCTCAAGCAAGGCCTGCAGCCAGACCAGCCAAGGCCCTTCACGCACCAGGCTGTCCGCCGCCAGTGGCGGCAAACCATGACTTATGCACAGGCGCTGACGCTCCTCGGCCACCGGCATGCCAGCGGGCGGGTTATCCACAAGCTGCTGCTGGATACGGCACAAACGAGCCACCAGCTTCAGGTATTCGCCAAGGGCATTGCCCTCAGCCAGCTGCTCCAGACGCGCGGCGCGCAGTTCGAACAGGTTGGCGGGGGGCAGGTGCAGAAACGGCGGCATCACTGCCGACGCTTCGATCTGCCCGGGTTCGAGTATCGTGCTCAAGCGCTCATCCTTCTTTTCGTCCGTGATTGCCCGGCGTCTTGTCACCAGTCACTTCGCGGTACCACAACTCATGGTGCTTGCGCGCCCAGGCGCGGCTGACCCAGCCATGCAGCATGGCGCCGATCGAGCCCTTGATCCAGATACCGGCGTAGATGTGCACGATGATGCTGAGGATCAGCACGAACGCCGCCAGGGCGTGGAGCAGCGCAGACAGGCGAATGACCTCGATGCCGAACAAATGGCTGAAGTATGCGCGCCAGATCACCACGCCGCTGACCAGCAGAACCAGCATGCACACCAGCAGGGTCCAGAACAACAGCTTCTGCCCGGCGTTGTACTTGCCGATCGGTGGCACACCCTCCTCCTTGTTGAGCATCACCCGGTCCACCCGGCGCAGCCACAGTCGGTCATTGGCAGTGATGAAATTGGCGCGCCAGAAACGCAGCACCAGGCCGAGGAAGAACACGAACATCGCCACCCCGAGGAAGGGGTGCAGGATGCGTGTCCAGGGCCCACCGCCGAACAGGTTGCTGAGCCAGAACAGCGCCGGATGGAACAGCGCCAGCCCCGACAGGCCAGCCAGGATGAACAGGATCGCGACGACCCAGTGATTGCTGCGCTCGTTGGCGTTGTAGCGCAGGATGGGTTTGTTGTCGTTCATGGTCGCTGCTCCCCTTGCCCACCGGGCTTGGTCGGATCATAGACATGGACCGACGGGTCCACCTGGTGCACGCTTTCATCCGCAGGTGCCGGGTGTTCGTCCTCCTCCACCCGCTGTGGCCCTACCCGCACATAGTGGAAGAACCCGGCCAGCACCGCAGCCCCCATGGCCAGCAGCGCCAGCGGCTTGGTAAAGCCCTTCCACAGCCCCACCAGCGGGCTGATCACCGGCTGGTCCGGCAGGCCGGCGTACAGCTTCGGTGTGTCGGCATGGTGCAGCACATACATCACGTGGGTGCCACCGACGCCGTCCGGGTCGTACAGCCCGGCCTTGTCGTAGCCCCGCGACTTGAGGTCGACGACGCGCTCGGCGGCATGCACCTTCATCTCATCCTTCGTGCCGAACACGATCGCCCCGGTCGGGCAGGTTTTCACGCAGGCCGGCTCCAGGCCCACGGTTACGCGGTCGGAACACAGGGTGCACTTGTACGCCTTGTGGTCCTTCTGCGAAATACGCGGGATATTGAACGGGCAACCGGTGATGCAGTACCCACAACCGATGCAGTGGTCCTGGTTGAAGTCGACGATGCCGTTGGCGTGCTTGATGATTGCTCCCGGGCTTGGGCACGCCTTCAGGCAACCTGGCTCGGCGCAGTGCATGCAGCCATCCTTGCGAATCAGCCACTCCAGGTTGCCGTCGTCGCGCTCGTGCTCGGTAAAGCGCATCAGGGTCCAGGTCTCGGCAGTGAGGTCCTGGGGGTTGTCGTAGGTGCCGTGGTTGTGGCCGACCTCGTCACGCAGTTCGTTCCACTCCGAACACGCCACCTGGCAGGCCTTGCAGCCGATGCACTTGGTGGTGTCGATCAGCTTGGCGACTTCCTGCTGCTGGCGTACCGAAGGCGGTACGGTGGTGGTGGCCGAGCGGGCGATGATGTCTTGGCTGGCCATCAGAGTTTCTCCACTTTGACGAGGAACGACTTGGACTCTGGCGTCTGGGTATTGCCGTCACCCAGGAAAGGCACCAGGGTGTTGGTCAGGTAGCCATGCCGCGTAGCCCCGGTGAAGCCCCAGTGCAGCGGGATGCCGATCTGGTGCACGGTCTGGTTATTGACCTGGAGCGGGCGAATCCGCTTGGTCACTACCGCCACCGCATCGATGTGTCCGCGCTTGCTCGATACCCGCACCCGGTCGCCGGCCTTGATACCTTTCTCGTTGGCCAGCACCTCGCCGATTTCGACGAACTGCTCGGGCTGGGCAATGGCGTTGAGCCGGCAATGCTTGCTCCAGAAGTGGAAGTGCTCGGTCAGCCTGTACGTGGTCGCCGCGTACGGGAACTCGTCGTGCTTGCCGAGGGTGTCCCACACCGAGTCGAATACCCGCCCGGCCGGGTTACTGGTGGCCTTCTTGTTCTGCGGGTGCAGCGGGTTGATGCCAATCGGCGTCTCGAACGGCTCGTAGTGCTCGGGGAACGGGCCTTCGGCCATCTTGTCGATGGCGAAGAACCGCGCCACGCCTTCGGGGTTCATGATGAACGGGTTCATCCCCGCCTCGGGCGGCGAGTCGACCTTGAAGTCGGGCACATCGGTCCCGGTCCAGGCCTTGCCGTTCCACCACACCAGGCGCTTCTTCTCCGGGTCCCACGGCTTGCCTTGCGGGTCGCTGGAGGCACGGTTGTAGAGGATGCGGCGGTTGGCCGGCCAGGCCCAGGCCCAGTTCTGCACTTGGTGCATGCCGTACGGGTCGCTGTTGTCACGGCGAGCCATCTGGTTACCCTGCTCGGTCCAGCTGCCGGAGAAGATCCAGCAACCGGACGCAGTGCTGCCGTCGTCCTTGAGCTGGCCAAAGCCCGCCAGTTGCTGGCCGGCCTTGAGCACTGCGCCAGTCGGATCGGTGACGTCCGTCACCGCCCAGCCGTTCATTTCCTTGGCCAGCTCCTCCGGGGATGGCTCTTCAGGGACCTTGTATGGCCAGTTGATGTTCATCAGCGCGTCAGGATAGGCGCCGCCTTCGGCCTGGTAGCGTCGGCGCAGGCGCAGGAACAGCTCGCTCATGATGTGAACGTCGGTGCGGGTCTCGCCCGGGCCGTCGGCGCCCTTCCAGTGCCACTGCAGCCAGCGGCTGCTGTTGACCAGCGAGCCGTCTTCCTCGGCAAAGCAGGTAGTGGGCAGGCGGATCACTTCGGTCTGGATGTTGGCCGTATCGACATCGTTGAACGGCCCGGCGTTGCGCCAGAACTCCGAGGTCTCGGTGGCCAGCGGGTCCATGATCACCAGCCACTTGAGTTTGCTCAGGGCGGCAGTGACACGGTTCTTGTCCGGCAGCGCGGCAATCGGGTTGAAACCTTGGCACATGTAGCCGTTTACCTTGCCCTGGCCCATCATCTCGAACATGCGCAGCACGTCGTAGGCCGGCACATCGAGCTTGGGCAGCCAGTCGTAGCCCCAGTTGTTCTCCGCCGTGGCATTGGCGCCGTACCACGCCTTCATCAGGCTGACATGGAACTTGCCGTAGTTCTGCCAGTACGACAGTTGGCCAGGACGCAGTGGCTTGGAGGCGCGCTTGTCGATATAGGCGGCATAGTCCTGCTCGGCATCGCCGGCCAGGGTCAAGTAACCCGGCAACGAGTTGGACAGCAGGCCGAGGTCGGTCAGGCCCTGGATATTGGAGTGCCCGCGCAAGGCGTTGACCCCGCCACCCGGCATGCCGACGTTGCCCAGCAGCAACTGCACCATGGCCGCACTGCGGATGATCTGTGCGCCGATCGAGTGCTGCGTCCAGCCAAGCGCATAGAGGATCGTCATGGTCTTGCCCGGTACCGAGCAGGTGGCGATCTCTTCCCAGATCTTCAACATGGCGTCCTGCGGCATGCCACAGGTCATGCTTGCCAGTTCCGGTGTATAGCGGCTGTAGTGCTGCTTCATCAGCTGGAACACGCAGCGCGGGTGCTGCAGCGTCGGGTCGACCTTGGCAAAGCCGTCTTCACCCAGCTCGTAACCCCAGCCGGACTTGTCGGAATACACGCGCTTGGCCTCGTCGTACCCGCTGAACAGGCCATCCTCGAAGCCATAGTTCTCTTTGACGATGAACGACACATCGGTGTAGTTGCGCACGTACTCGTGCTGGATCTTGTCATTGCTCAGCAAGTAATTGATCAACCCGCCCATGAAGGCGATGTCGGTACCGGTACGAATCGGTGCGTAGTAGTCGGCCACCGAAGCGGTACGGGTAAACCGCGGGTCGACCACGATCAGCCGCGCCTTGTTGTGCGCCTTGGCCTCGGTCACCCACTTGAAGCCGCACGGATGCGCTTCTGCTGCGTTGCCACCCATCACCAGGACCAGATTCGCATTGGCGATATCGGACCAGTGGTTGGTCATGGCGCCACGGCCGTACGTCGGGGCAAGACTTGCCACCGTCGGGCCATGTCAGACACGAGCCTGGTTATCGAACCCCAGCATGCCTGTTGCGCGGATGACCTTGTGGGTCAGGTAGCCGGCCTCGCTGGAGGCGGCGGAAGCAGCAAGAAAGCCGGTGGTGAGCCAGCGATTGACCGTTTGCCCCTGGGCGTTCTTTTCGATGAAGTTGGCGTCGCGGTCCTGCTTCATCAGGTCGGCAACGCGATCGAGCGCCTCGTCCCAGCTGACCCGCACCCACTCCTTGCTGCCCGGCTTGCGTACCTCGGGGTACTGCAGGCGGCTCGGGCTGTGGATGAAGTCCAGCAGGCCAGCGCCTTTCGGGCAGAGGGTGCCGCGGTTGACCGGGTGGTCGGCGTCACCTTCGATATGGATGATGTTTTGTTTGACGTTCTTGCCCGCATCGCCCTGGCTGTACATGATCAGGCCGCAGCCGACCGAGCAGTAAGGGCAGGTGTTACGGGTTTCCTTGGTATGCGCCAGCTTGAAGTGACGCACCTGCTCGGCGAATGCGGGTGTCGGGGCCATGCCCAACGCCGCAAGGCTCGAGCCTCCAAGGCCGACGGCGGCGACCTTGAAGAACTGCCGACGGTTCAGGTCCATCGTGCACTCCTGATCAGGTGGTGGACGCACGGAACATGGCCGGCGCCTCTTGGTAGTCACGGTGGCGGCCAATTGATGGCCGCCAACAGTTAAGACTAGCCAAGAATCGAGAAGGTGCGATGACATGGGTCAGCTGAAGGCGCTGTGTTGCCTGATTCGCGGGTGAACCCGCTCCCACAGTTACTGCACATGCCCGAAGCAGGGCGCTATTCCTGTTGCAGCGGGCGTGCCCGCGAACACCGGCAACGCCCGGCCATCCACCACCGGCCGATCAGCAAGGCGGCAGGTTGCGCACCACGTTCAGCGCCGCACTGCTCTGGGCCACCGGCATGATCTCGATGGTATTGATGTTCACATGCGCCGGCTGCTCGGCAATCCAGGCCACCGTGGCCGCGATGTCCTCGGGCAGGATGGCCTCCACGTCCCGATACAGCGCCTGCACGGCATCCAGATCACCGTTCAGGCGCACCACCGAGAAATCGGTCCCCGAGCACAGCCCAGGCTCGATGTTGCTCACTCGCACGCGGGTGCCCGCCAGGTCGGCGCGCAGGTTGAGGCTGAACTGGCGAACGAAGGCCTTGCTGGCGCCATACACGTTACCGCCCGGGTAGGGATAGGTGCCGGCGATCGAGCCAATATTGATGATCATGCCGCTGTCAGCTTCCACCATCTGCGGCAGGATTCTGTGGGTGACCATGGCCAGGCCAGTGATGTTGGTGTCGATCATCCGCTGCCAGTTTTCCGCACTACTGGCCTGGGCACGGTCCACGCCCAGCGCCAGCCCGGCATTATTGACCAGCAGGTCGACCTGCAGTGACGCATCACTAATCTGCTCGACCGCCTTCTCGAGCGACACCGGGTCGGTGACATCCAGCGCCAGCGGAATGAAATTGACGCCCAGCTCGGCGGCCAGCGCTTGCAGCTTGTCCATGCGCCGGGCGCCACCGATCACGCGGTAGCCTTTGCCGATCAAGGTACGGCAGATGGCGCGGCCAAAGCCCGAGGAGGCGCCGGTTACGAATGCAGTTTTCATCAGTTGTCTCCTATCGAAGGGTCAGGCCAGGTACTTAACGCCCAGGCTGGTGAACAGGCAGAGCATCGAGAACACCAGCGCCTTGCGCACCACTTCGTTGCCCTTGCGCAGGGCCAGTGCACTGCCAAGGTGGTTGCCGAGGATGTTGCAGGCCACCAGCGGCACCGCCAGCAGGTAGACGACCTTGCCGGCAATGACGAAGGCCACCAAAGCGCCGATGTTGGATGCGAAGTTGAAGGTTTTTGAATTGGCCGAACTGGAGACCAGGTCCATGCGCAGCAGGTAGTGGAACGCGATGATGAACATGCTGCCGGTACCCGGGCCGAAGAAGCCGTCGTAGAAGCCGATGGCCAGGCAGGTCAGCGGCACCACGGTGAAGAGCATGCGCGATGACAGTTCGCGCTCCTCGACCAAGCGGTCCTTGGGGGTGAGGAAGATGAGGATGCCGAAGGGGATCAGCGCCAGGATGATCTTGCCCACGGCTTCCTGGGAGATCGAGACGATCAGGTGCGCTCCCAGGTAGGCACCGAGCAACGAGAATGGCACGCCGACCAGCGCCACCTGCCAGACCATCTTGCTGTTGGCCAGGAAGTTGCGAATGGCTGCCAGTGTGCCAAGGGTACTGACCAGTTTTTCCTGGCCGAGGGCAACCTGCGGTGACATGCCGACCAGCAGAAAGCCCGGCACCAGGAACAACCCGCCGCCACCGGCAATGCTGTCTACGAAGCCGGCAACGAAAGCGATAGCCCCAAGCATGAGCACCGCCAGCAACCAGTGTTCCGCCCAGAAAGCGCCCAGAATTTCCATAGCGAAGTCCATCCAGTGGAGTTTTCTGCCAAACACAACGCAAATGTGCATGTCCCAATCAGCGCGATGATTGTAATTACAAAAATTGAATCGATGCAATATCGAATTAAATCGACTCAATGGCGAAGATTGCCATCATTACCCGCATCTTGGCTTTCATGTTAGGCTGCGCGCAATTGCAGAATCTGGTGCCATTTCCATGTGGGTCCCTCAATACGGCGATCAAACCCAGCCGGTTTACCTGATGATCGCTAATGCCCTTGAACAGGACATCGAAAGCGGTCGGCTTGCAGCAGGCGATCGTTTGCCCACCCTCAAAGACCTTGCCGAGGCACTGAATGTAACCCCCGGCACAGTTGGAAGAGCCTACGACGAAGCCGCCAAGCGCGGCCTGGTGGTTGGAGAGGTAGGCCGTGGCACATTTGTCAGGCAGTTGCGACAGCGGTTATCCGCCCCGTCGGTGCACACACCAGCTACTGGCGAAAGCAGCCAGATCGATCTCTCGATCATCAAACCCAACGACGCCCACATGAG
Organism: Pseudomonas sp. B22(2017); assembly: GCF_002113105.1. NCBI lineage: Bacteria > Pseudomonadati > Pseudomonadota > Gammaproteobacteria > Pseudomonadales > Pseudomonadaceae > Pseudomonas > Pseudomonas sp. B22(2017). The sequence goes on along the minus strand of NZ_NEJN01000011.1, from coordinate 43,093 downwards.
TGAGTGGCTGGGTGCGGCCATCAGCGAGCTGGCCACCTCTGCGGACCTGGGACAGGTACTCGACTATGTGACAGAAGGTGGTCACACCTCCCACAAACAAGCAGGTGCAGCCTGGATTCAGCGCTGGCTGCCTGATGCGCGCTGGCAACAGGTTGTACTGACCTCTGGCGCCCAGCATGGACTATTGGTGGCCATCAGCAGCCTGTCGAACAGCGACGATGTGGTGCTGTGTGAATCGTTCTGCTATCCCGGCATCATCTCCCTGGCCCACAGCATGGGCCGCCGCCTGCGTGGCGTGGCCATGGACGAGCATGGCCTTATTCCCGAGGCATTGCGCGCGGCCTGCCTGGAGCATCGCCCTTCCCTGCTGGTGTGTGTCACCACCCACCAGAACCCCACCAACTCGATCATGCCCCACGCACGGCGCCAGGCCATCGCAGAGATCGCCCGCGAGTTCGACCTGTTCATCGTCGATGACGATATCTACGGCTTCCTTGAACCCGCTCCGGATTACCAGCCACTGGCAGCGTATGCGCCAGAACGTTCGGTGTATCTCACCAGCCTGTCCAAAAGTGTGCTGCCGGCGCTGCGTATCGGTTACCTGTACGCCCCACCGCAAACCCTCTCGCGGCTATCGTCGATGGTACGCAGCAGCGTCTGGATGCCATCGCCGTTGATGGCACAACTAGCCAGCAACCTGATCAACAGCGGCATGGCCGACCAGTTGGTGCGAGAACAACAGGAAGAGGCTGCCGCGCGCCAGCAAATGGCCCAGGAGATCCTTGGCAAGTACAAGATCCGCAGCCAGCCCAACAGCTTCCACATCTGGCTGGAGTTGCCCGAGCCGTGGACCAGCGATGAATTCGCCAACCTGGCGCGTAACAACGGCGTCACTGTAGTCAGTGGCAGCCAGTTCCTGCCAGAGCGCAGCCACGCCAGCTGCGGCGTGCGCATCGCCTTGATGGCCCCCAGCCGTCAGGAGTTGGGCTTTGCCCTGACCAAGCTGGTCAGCCTGCTGGACTCGCCAGAGCCACGGTTGTTCTATTGATCAGGCTCGCTATTGGAGTGGCAGTCGGTACCAATTCATTCTCGGGCAAGCCCGCCCACAAAAAGGTACGCGGCACCGCCCATAAAAAAACCCAGGGCAACTGCCCTGGGTTTCTGGTCTTGCCAGACGCCTAACCGTTCTGATCAGAACGGAATATCGTCATCGAAGCTGTCGAAGTCAGCCGCCGGCTGCGGGGCTGGCTGCTGCGGGGCCGGGCGCTGAGGAGCCTGTTGCGGGCGCGGGGCCTGCTGGCGTGGGGCCTGGTTGTACTGCTGCGGCTGGCCGCCACCGTAGTTGCCACCACCCTGGTTGTACGGGTCACCGCCCTGCTGCTGGCTCTGCGGGCGGCCGCCGAGCAGCTGCATGGTGCCGTTGATGTCGACGATGATCTCGGTGGTGTAGCGCTTGATGCCGTCTTTTTCCCACTCGCGGGTCTGCAGCTTGCCTTCGATGTAGCACTGCGAACCTTTGCGCAGATATTCGCCGGCGATTTCGGCAACCTTGCCGAACAGCGACACACGGTGCCACTCGGTACGCTCGACCTTCTGGCCCGACTGCTTGTCGGTCCACTGCTCGCTGGTAGCCAGGCTCAGGTTGGTCACGGCGTTACCGTTGGGCAGGTAGCGGACTTCGGGATCCTGGCCACAGGTGCCGACCAGAATGACTTTGTTAACCCCACGGGCCATAACGTTCTCCTAGGCTTCGCACGCCGAAGAGGCCGGGTTTACCAGGCGCTCGAGGGTCGTACGGTCCAAAATTTTCGTATCCAGTTTGATATAGATGGCGGCTTCTTCCGCCACCACGACGGCGTCGGTCACACCTGGCACAGCCATCAGGCGCTCGGTCAGGCCGGCTTCCCGGACTGCCTCTGGCGTCAGCGGCATGCGCAGGCTGGTCACATAGGGCGGCTCGTTCATGCGCAAGGCGACGACCAACCAGATGGCACACAGTACCGCACAACCGAGGAACACCATGTTCAGCCCGCCGTGCTGGAACAACCAGCCACCGAGGATTCCTCCCAGGGCAGCGCCGAGGAACTGGCTGGTGGAGTAGACCCCCATTGCCGTCCCCTTGCCACCTGCAGGCGACACCTTGCTCACCAGCGAAGGCAGCGATGCCTCCAGCAGGTTGAATGCAGTAAAGAATACCACGGTGCCGATCACCAGTCCGCGCAAACCGTCAGCCCACTGCCAGAAGAACACCTCCACCAGCAGCAACACACTGACCGCCCCGGCCAGCACGCGTTTCATCTTGCGCTTTTTTTCGCCATAGATGATGAACGGGACCATTGCAAAAAATGAGATGAACAACGCGGTCAGGTATACCCACCAGTGCTGCTCCTTCGGCAGGCCGCCGCGCTCGACAAAGGCCAGTGGCAATGCGACGAAGCTGGCCATGAGGATGGCGTGGAGGATGAAGATGCCCACATCCAGGCGCAGAAGGTCCGGATGGCGCAGGGTCGGGCCGATGGCCTGGCGCGCCACACCCGACTCACGGTGCTGCAGGATGCTGTGGGTATTGGGCACTACAAAGGCGATCAGCAGGATGCCGACCAGGGCAAGTCCTGCCGTGGCGAGGAACAATCCTGACAAGCCAAAGGCACGAGTCAGCAATGGGCCGACGACCATGGCGACAGCAAACGAAAGGCCGATGCTCATGCCGATCATGGCCATGGCCTTGGTCCGATGCTGCTCGCGGGTGAGGTCGGACAGCAGCGCCATGACCGCAGCGGAAATCGCCCCGGCACCCTGCAGGATACGCCCGGCAATCACACCCCAGATGGAGTCGGCCTGGGCCGCCAATACACTGCCCAGGGCAAAGATGACCAGCCCCAGGTAAATCACAGGCCGGCGGCCGATGCGATCGGAAATGATCCCGAACGGGATCTGCAATACGGCCTGGGTCAGGCCATAGGCACCAATGGCCAGGCCGATCAGCGCAGGCGTGGCACCGGCCAGGTCCATGCCGTAGGTGGCCAGCACCGGCAAGACCATGAACATGCCCAGCATACGAAAGGCAAAGACCAGGGCCAGGCCGCCAGCGGCGCGGGTTTCGCCGCCACTCATACGCTCGTTGTGGGTGTCGTGCATGGATTAACCTCGTGTGAACCGGCGGCGATTCTATCAGTCCGACAGCTTGACGGCATCTACGCGACGCTTTGCCGCGTAATGGCTGGGCGCCGTATACTTCCTTGTTTATGCCCGCCGAGCGAGGCCGCAGTGGACAAGATCCTGATTCGTGGGGCACGTACCCACAACCTGAAGAACATCGACCTGACCCTGCCCCGGGACAAGCTGATCGTGATCACCGGCCTATCCGGTTCCGGCAAGTCGTCCCTGGCGTTCGACACTCTGTACGCCGAAGGCCAGCGCCGCTATGTGGAATCGCTGTCGGCCTACGCCCGGCAGTTCCTGTCGATGATGGAAAAGCCCGACGTCGACACCATCGAAGGCCTGTCGCCGGCCATTTCCATCGAGCAGAAGTCGACCTCGCACAACCCCCGCTCCACGGTCGGCACCATCACCGAAATCTACGACTATCTGCGCCTGCTGTACGCTCGCGTGGGTACCCCACGCTGCCCGGATCACGATATCCCGCTGGAAGCGCAAACGATCAGCCAGATGGTCGACCTGGTGCTGGAGCGACCGGAAGGCAGCAAGCTGATGCTGCTGGCGCCGGTGGTGCGCGAGCGCAAGGGCGAGCACCTGGCGGTGTTCGACGAGCTGCGGGCCCAGGGCTTTGTGCGTGCCCGGGTCAACGGCAAGCTCTACGAGCTCGACGAACTGCCCAAGCTGGACAAGCAGAAAAAACACAGCATCGATGTGGTGGTGGACCGTTTCAAGGTCCGCGCCGACCTGCAACAGCGCCTGGCCGAGTCGTTCGAGACCGCGCTCAAGCTGGCCGACGGCATAGCCCTGGTCGCGCCGATGGAGGACGAGCCCGGCGAAGAGACGATCTTCTCCGCGCGTTTCGCCTGCCCGGTCTGTGGTCATGCCATCAGCGAGCTGGAGCCGAAGCTGTTCTCCTTCAACAACCCCGCCGGCGCCTGCCCGACCTGCGATGGCCTGGGGGTGAAGCAGTTCTTCGACACCAAGCGCCTGGTCAATGCCGAGCTCACCTTGGCCGAAGGCGCGATCCGCGGCTGGGACCGGCGCAACGTGTACTACTTCCAGATGCTCGGCTCGCTGGCCGCGCATTACGGCTTCAGCCTGGAGGAACCATTCGGCCAGCTTTCGGCCGAGCACCAGAAGGTGATCCTGCAGGGCAGCGGCAAGCAGAGCGTCGACTTCAAGTACCTCAACGACCGTGGCGACATCGTCAAGCGCTCGCACCCGTTCGAAGGCATCGTGCCGAACCTGGAGCGTCGCTACCGCGAGACCGAGTCGGCCACCGTGCGCGAAGAACTGGCCAAGTTCCTCGGCACCCAGCCGTGCCCCGATTGCCGCGGCACCCGCCTGCGCCGTGAGGCAAGGCATGTGTGGGTGGGCGAAAAAACGCTACCGGCAGTGACCAACCTGCCGATCGGTGAAGCCAGCAACTACTTCGGCGAGCTGACTCTGACCGGACGCCGTGGCGAGATTGCGGCGAAGATCCTCAAGGAAATCTGCGAGCGCCTGCAGTTCCTGGTGAACGTCGGTCTCGACTATCTCACCCTGGACCGCAGCGCTGATACCCTGTCCGGTGGCGAAGCGCAGCGTATCCGCCTGGCCAGCCAGATCGGTGCTGGCCTGGTGGGAGTGATGTACATCCTCGATGAGCCGTCCATCGGCCTTCATCAACGTGACAATGACCGCCTGCTGGCCACCCTCAACCACCTGCGCGACCTGGGCAACACGGTGATCGTGGTGGAACACGACGAGGACGCCATCCGCCTGGCCGACTACGTGGTGGACATCGGCCCTGGGGCCGGCGTGCACGGCGGTCAGATCGTCGCCGAGGGGTCGCCGCAGGAGGTCATGGAGCACCCCGACTCGCTGACCGGCAAGTACCTGTCAGGGCGCAAGAAGATCGTAGTGCCGGCCAAGCGCACGCCGCGCAACAAGAAGCTGCAACTCAAGCTCAAGGGCGCGCGTGGCAACAACCTGCAAAACGTCGACCTTGAAATCCCGATCGGCCTGCTGACCTGCGTGACCGGGGTGTCCGGTTCGGGCAAGTCGACACTGATCAACAACACCCTGTTCCCACTGGCCGCGACCGCCCTGAATGGCTCAAGCAGCCTGGAAGCGGCACCGCATGCCAGCATGGATGGCCTGCAGCACCTGGACAAGGTAGTGGACATCGACCAGAGCCCGATCGGCCGCACCCCTCGCTCGAACCCGGCGACCTACACCGGCATCTTCACGCCGATCCGCGAGCTGTTCTCCGGTGTGCCGGAATCGCGTTCGCGCGGCTATGGTCCGGGGCGTTTCTCGTTCAACGTCAAGGGAGGCCGTTGCGAGGCCTGCCAGGGCGATGGCCTGATCAAGGTGGAGATGCACTTCCTGCCGGACATCTATGTGCCGTGCGACGTGTGCAAGAGCAAGCGCTACAACCGCGAAACCCTGGAGATCAAGTACAAGGGCAAGAACATCCACGAGGTGCTGGAAATGACCATCGAGGATGCCCGCGAGTTCTTCGACGCAGTGCCGGCGCTGGCGCGCAAGCTGCAGACGTTGATGGATGTGGGGCTGTCATACATCAAGCTGGGCCAGTCGGCGACCACGCTGTCGGGCGGTGAGGCACAGCGAGTGAAGCTGTCGCGCGAACTGTCCAAGCGTGACACCGGCAAGACCCTGTACATCCTCGACGAGCCGACCACGGGCCTGCACTTTGCCGATATCCAGCAGTTGCTGGACGTGCTGCATCGCCTGCGCGACCACGGCAATACCGTGGTGGTGATCGAGCACAACCTGGATGTGATCAAGACCGCGGATTGGCTGGTGGATCTGGGGCCGGAGGGTGGCTCGAAAGGCGGGCAGATCATTGCCTGCGGTACGCCGGAAGAACTGAGTACGATGAAGCAGTCGTATACCGGGCACTACCTGAAACCGTTGCTGGAGCGGGATCGGGCGTAAGGCCTTGGGGGGCGCTTTGCGCCCATTTCGCGACAAAAGGCCACTCCTACAGGCGATCGCGTAATCTCTGGATTGACGCGATCAAATGTAGGAGCGGCCTTGTGTCGCGATAGGGCTGCAAAGCAGCCCCAGGCTTTTACATCTGCGACTGCAGGTAATTCTCGAGGCCAATGGCCTTGATCAGCCCTTGCTGCTTCTCAAGCCAGTAGGTGTGATCTTCTTCGGTATCAGCCAACTGTGCGCGCAGGATATCGCGGCTGATGTAGTCCTTGTGCAGTTCGCACAGTTCGATGCCTTTGCACAGCGCGCCGCGTACCTTGTACTCGAGCTTGAGGTCGGCCTCGATCATTTCCGGCACGGTGCTGCCCACTTCCAGGTCATCCGCGCGCATGTCAGGGGTGCCTTCGAGCATGAGGATGCGACGCATCAGGGCATCGGCGTGCTGCGTCTCTTCTTCCATTTCGTGGTTGATGCGCTCGTAGAGCTTGGACAGGCCCCAGTCTTCGTACATACGCGAGTGAATGAAGTACTGGTCGCGAGCCGCCAGTTCGCCCTTCAGCAGCGTAACGAGGTAGTTGATTACGTCCGGGTGACCTTGCATCGCCCTGCTTCTCCATGTGAAAACGTCTATGCCATATAGTGTGAACCAGCTTTTGCCTGCGGTCACTGAAAAACCGCGCAATTAGAAGCAAAAAATCGGTTAAACAGTAGTGATATTCATTGAAAAACCGCCCAAATGAGGGCGGTTCTTCTTATCACTTCGACTTAGGCGAGATTGATGCCCAAGGCCTTGGCAACCCCTTCGCCATAGGCCGGATCGGCCTTGAAGAAGTATTGCAGCTGACGCCGGATCACGTCTTCGCTGACGCCTGCCATGGTGCCGGCAATGTTGTTTATCAGCAGGGCTTTCTGCTCATCGTTCATCAGGCGGAACAGCGCGCCGGCGTGGCTGTAGTAGTCGGTGTCCTCGCGGTGGTCGTAGCGGTCTGCCGAACCATTCAGGGCCAGTGCAGGCTCGGCGTGGCTTGGCGACTGCTTCGGCGCATCGCTGTAGCTGTTGGGCTCATAGTTCGGCGCGCTGCCGTAAGTGGCAGTGGCCATGGAACCATCACGCTGGTAGCTGTTGACCGGGCAGCGTGGTGCGTTCACCGGCAGTTGCTGATGGTTGGTGCCCACCCGGTAGCGGTGCGCGTCGGCGTAGGCGAATACCCGCCCTTGCAGCATGCGGTCCGGCGACAGGCCAACACCCGGCACCATGTTGCTCGGGCCAAACGCAGCCTGCTCGACCTCGGCAAAGTAGTTGAGCGGGTTACGGTTGAGCTCCAGCACGCCCACTTCAATCAGCGGGTAGTCCTTCTGCGACCAGGTCTTGGTCACGTCGAAGGGGTTTTCGTCGCGGCTGGCAGCCTCGGCTTCGCTCATCACCTGGATGCATACGGTCCAGCGTGGGTAATCGCCCCGCTCGATGGCTTCGAACAGGTCGCGCTGGGCGTAGTCCGGGTCAGTACCTGCCAGGCGCGCAGCATCTGCCGGTGCGAGGTTCTTGATGCCTTGCTGGGTCTTGAAGTGCCATTTGACCCAGGTGCGTTCACCCTTGGCATTGATCAGGCTGTAGGTATGGCTACCGAAGCCGTGCATGTGGCGGTAGCCGTCCGGAATGCCGCGATCGGAGAACAGAATGGTGACCTGATGCAGCGCCTCGGGAGAGTGTGACCAGAAGTCCCACATCATCTGAGCGTTCTTCAGGTTGGATTGTGGGTGACGCTTCTGGGTGTGGATAAAGTCCGGGAACTTCAGTGGGTCGCGGATGAAGAACACCGGCGTGTTGTTGCCGACGATGTCCCAGTTACCTTCCTCGGTGTAGAACTTGACGGCAAAACCACGGGGATCGCGCTCGGTATCAGCGGAGCCACGCTCACCACCAACGGTGGAGAAGCGCAGGAAGGTTTCGGTCTGCTTGCCAACCTGTTCAAACAACTTGGCACTGGTGTAATCGGTGATATCGCGGGTGACGGTAAAAGTGCCGTAGGCGCCCGAGCCTTTTGCGTGTACGCGGCGCTCAGGAATGTTCTCGCGATTGAAGTGGGCGAGCTTCTCGATCAGGTGGAAGTCGTCGAGCAGCAGCGGGCCGCGCGGGCCGGCGGAACGGGAATTCTGGTTGTCTGCTACAGGTGCACCGCTGGCGGTGGTGAGAATCTTGCTCATGGGCTCTCCTTATCGGTCTTCAAGCGCCGGCTAATCGGCTCTGGAGAGAGTATTGACGAGCAAGGTTACAAGAACAAATGCATTACACGACTTGAATCAATAGAAATAAACAATACATCTTGAAACAAAAAACCGGGCACTAGGCCCGGTTCTTTGTAGCAGACAGAACGTCTTACTCAGCAGCTTCTACAGCACCGCCGACCGGACGATCAACCAGCTCGACGTACGCCATAGGAGCGTTGTCGCCAGCGCGGAAACCGCACTTCAGGATGCGCAGGTAGCCGCCCTGACGGGTGGCGTAACGCTTGCCCAGGTCGTTGAACAGCTTGCCAACAGCGGACTTCGAACGGGTACGATCGAAGGCCAGACGGCGGTTAGCTACGCTGTCTTCCTTGGCCAGGGTGATCAGCGGCTCGGCAACGCGGCGCAGTTCCTTGGCTTTCGGCAGGGTGGTTTTGATCAGCTCGTGCTCGATCAGCGACACTGCCATGTTCTGGAACATAGCCTTGCGGTGAGAGCTGGTACGGCTCAGGTGACGTCCACTTTTACGATGACGCATGATTCATTCCTTACCAAACACTACGTTCGGTGATTACGACGATCAGGCGGTCGCCTTGTCGTCTTTCTTAAGACTTGCAGGCGGCCAGTTGTCGAGGCGCATGCCGAGAGACAGACCACGAGAGGCCAGGACGTCCTTGATTTCAGTCAGGGACTTCTTGCCCAGGTTAGGAGTCTTCAACAGCTCTACTTCGGTACGCTGAATCAGGTCGCCGATGTAGTAGATGTTCTCCGCCTTGAGGCAGTTGGCCGAACGTACAGTCAGTTCCAGGTCGTCAACCGGACGCAGCAGGATCGGATCGATCTCGTCTTCCTGCTCGACTACGACAGGCTCGCTGTCACCTTTGAGGTCGACGAACGCGGCCAGCTGCTGTTGCAGGATGGTCGCAGCGCGGCGGATAGCCTCTTCAGGATCCAGGGTGCCGTTGGTTTCCAGATCAATGACCAGCTTGTCCAGGTTGGTACGCTGTTCAACACGGGCGTTCTCGACCACATAGGCGATACGACGCACCGGGCTGAACGAAGCGTCCAACTGCAGACGGCCAATGCTACGGCTTTCGTCTTCGTCGGTTTGACGGGAGTCGGCCGGCTCGTAACCACGACCACGAGCTACAGTGAGCTTCATGTTCAGGGCGCCGTTCGACGCCAGGTTCGCGATTACGTGATCGGGGTTGACGATCTCGACATCGTGATCCAGCTGAATATCGGCAGCGGTAACCACCCCCGAACCCTTTTTCGACAAGGTCAGCGTAACTTCGTCACGACCGTGCAGTTTGATAGCCAGGCCTTTCAGGTTCAACAGGATTTCAATGACGTCTTCCTGAACACCTTCGATCGCGGAGTACTCGTGGAGTACGCCGTCGATCTCGGCCTCGACTACTGCACAGCCAGGCATGGAGGACAACAGGATGCGGCGCAGCGCGTTGCCCAGGGTATGGCCGAAACCACGCTCGAGAGGCTCGAGCGTAATCTTGGCGCGGGTCGGACTGACTACCTGCACATCAATGTGGCGGGGAGTCAGGAACTCATTTACCGAAATCTGCATGGATGCACCTATTTTCTAGCCCTTACTTGGAGTAGAGCTCGACAATCAGGTTCTCGTTGATGTCGGCAGACAGGTCGCTGCGAGCAGGAACGTTCTTGAAAACGCCCGACTTTTTAGCAGCATCCACGTCAACCCACTCAACGCGGCCACGCTGGGCGCACAGTTCAAGGGCTTGAACAATGCGCAGCTGGTTCAGCGACTTCTCGCGAACCGCGACCACGTCACCCGGACGAACTTGGTAGGATGGAATGTTTACAGTCTTACCGTTGACGCTGATCGCTTTGTGCGAAACCAGCTGACGGGACTCGGAACGAGTCGAGCCGAAGCCCATACGGTAGACGACGTTATCCAGACGGCACTCGAGCAGTTGCAGCAGGTTCTCACCGGTTGCGCCTTTTTTCGAGGCTGCAGCCTGGTAGTAACCGCGGAACTGACGCTCCAGAACACCGTAGATACGACGAACTTTTTGCTTCTCGCGCAGCTGGGTACCGTAGTCGGACTGACGGCCACGGCGCTGGCCGTGGATACCTGGGGCTGCTTCGATGTTGCACTTCGATTCCAGAGCGCGAACGCCGCTCTTCAGGAACAGGTCAGTGCCTTCACGACGAGACAGTTTGCATTTTGGACCAATGTAACGTGCCATTTATCTGTCTCCTGATTACACGCGACGCTTCTTCGGCGGACGGCACCCGTTGTGCGGGATTGGCGTCACGTCGGTGATGCTGGCGATCTTGTAGCCGCAGCTGTTCAATGCACGAACGGCGGACTCACGACCTGGACCTGGACCCTTGACGTTTACGTCGAGGTTCTTCAGACCGTATTCCAGCGCAGCTTGACCAGCACGCTCAGCAGCGATCTGGGCTGCGAACGGGGTGGATTTGCGCGAACCACGGAAACCCGAACCACCGGAGGTCGCCCAGGACAAAGCGTTGCCCTGACGGTCGGTGATGGTCACGATGGTGTTGTTGAAAGAGGCATGGATGTGGGCGATGCCATCAACCACTGTCTTTTTGACTTTCTTACGAGGACGAGCAGCAGGTTTTGCCATGTCTATATTCCTGGGCGATTACTTGCGGATCGGCTTACGCGGGCCCTTACGGGTGCGTGCGTTGGTCTTGGTGCGCTGACCGCGAACCGGCAGACCTTTACGATGACGCAGGCCGCGGTAGCAACCCAGGTCCATCAAGCGCTTGATCTTCATGTTGATGTCACGACGCAGGTCACCTTCGGTGGTGAACTTCGCGACTTCGCCACGCAGGGTTTCGATTTGCTCGTCGCTCAGATCCTTGATCTTAGCGGCTGGGTTTACACCAGCGTCTGCACAGATCTTCTGTGCAGTAGTGCGACCGACACCATAGATGTAGGTCAGCGAGATAACAGCATGCTTGTTATCTGGAATGTTGACGCCTGCAATACGGGCCATTCAGTGGGACTCCAATTGACAGCTACCTACGCCCCGGAAGCCAAGAAATAGGGCGCGAGATAATATCGCTGTAGAAACGAATAATCAACCCAGCAGCACACTAGCTGCTGGGTTTGAAGCGCAGATCACACTCAGCCTTGGCGCTGTTTGTGACGCGGTTCCGCGCTGCAGATCACTCGTACGACGCCTTCGCGACGGATGATCTTGCAGTTACGGCACAGCTTTTTCACCGATGCACGAACTTTCATTACCGACTCCTCGAACCTTAGGGGCGTATCAGCGCAGCAGACCGCTGCCACCGTAGCCTTTCAGGTTGGCTTTCTTCATCAGGGATTCGTACTGGTGCGAAACGAGGTGCGATTGTACTTGGGACATGAAGTCCATCACAACCACTACCACAATCAGCAACGAGGTCCCGCCAAGGTAGAACGGCACATTTGCTGCCACCACCAGGAACTGGGGCAGAAGGCAGACGGCCATCATGTAAAGAGCACCGAACATGGTCAGACGGGTCAGAACGCCATCAATGTAGCGTGCCGACTGCTCACCAGGACGGATACCCGGAATAAAGGCACCGGACTTCTTCAGGTTTTCCGCTACGTCTTTCGGGTTGAACATCAGCGCTGTGTAGAAGAAGCAGAAGAAAATGATCCCTGCACTAAACAGCAGAATGTTCAACGGCTGACCAGGAGCGATCGACTGCGAGATGTCCTGCAGCCAGCCCATACCTTCGGACTGACCGAACCAGGCACCCAGCGAAGCCGGGAACAGCAGAATGCTGCTCGCGAAAATGGCCGGGATAACCCCCGCCATGTTCACCTTCAGCGGCAAGTGGCTGGTCTGCGCAGCGAAGACCTTGCGGCCCTGCTGACGCTTGGCGTAGTGAACGGCGATACGACGCTGACCACGCTCAATGAACACCACAAAACCGATAATCGCTACTGCCAGCAAACCGATAGCGACCAGGGCGAAAATGTTGATATCGCCTGTGCGCGCAGACTCGAAAGACTGCCCGATTGCTCTCGGAAGACCGGCAACGATACCCGCGAAGATCAACATCGAGATACCGTTGCCCACACCGCGCTCGGTGATCTGCTCGCCCAGCCACATCATGAACATCGCGCCTGCCACGAAGGTGGAGACGGCAACGACATGGAAGCCCAGGCCTACAGAAAACGCAACGCCCTGGTTGGCCAGGCCAATGGACATGCCAATGGCTTGAACCAGTGCCAGGATAACGGTGCCGTAGCGGGTGTACTGGCTGATCTTGCGACGGCCAGCTTCACCTTCCTTCTTCAACTGTTCCAGTTGCGGGCTGACCGCCGTCATCAGCTGCATGATGATCGATGCCGAGATGTACGGCATGATCCCCAGTGCAAAGATGCTCATGCGCTCAAGCGCGCCACCGGAAAACATGTTGAACAAGCTAAGAATGGTCCCCTCATTCTGCCGAAACAGATCCGCCAGACGGTCTGGATTGATGCCAGGAACCGGGATATGCGCACCTATCCGATAGACGATGATCGCCATGAACAGAAAGCGCAGACGAGCCCAGAGTTCCGACATCCCGCCCTTACCGAGCGAAGAGAGAGCACCTTGCTTAGCCATTTATTCCTCGAACTTGCCGCCAGCTGCTTCGATAGCCGCACGCGCACCCTTGGTGGCTGCGATACCCTTGATGGTGACTGCGCGAGTGACTTCGCCAGACAGCATGATTTTCACGCGCTGTACGTTCTGGCCGATCACGTTGGCATCCTTCAGGGATTGCACGGAGATCACGTCGCCTTCCACCTTGGCCAGCTCGGACAGACGCACTTCGGCGCGGTCCATGGCTTTCAGGGAAACGAAGCCGAACTTCGGCAGACGACGGTGCAGCGGCTGTTGACCGCCTTCGAAGCCAGGAGCGATCGAACCACCCGAACGGGAAGTCTGACCTTTGTGGCCACGGCCGCCGGTCTTGCCCAGACCGCTACCGATACCACGACCTGGACGATGCTTCTCGCGACGGGAACCCGGCGCTGGACTCAGATCATTGAGTTTCATCGATTAACCCTCGACCTTCAGCATGTAGTAAGCCTTGTTGATCATCCCGCGGTTTTCGGGAGTATCCTGGACTTCTACAGTGTGACCGATGCGACGCAGACCCAGGCCCTTAACGCACAGCTTGTGGTTAGGCAGACGGCCCGAGACGCTCTTGATCAGCGTTACTTTTACGGTTGCCATGATCAGAAGATCTCCTCGACGCTCTTGCCGCGCTTGGCAGCAATGGATTCAGGAGATTGCATGGCTTTCAGACCCTTGAAGGTGGCGTAAACCACGTTCACAGGGTTGGTCGAACCGTAGCACTTGGCCAGAACGTTCTGAACACCAGCAACTTCCAGGACAGCACGCATTGCGCCACCGGCGATGATACCGGTACCTTCCGAGGCAGGCTGCATGTAAACCTTCGAGGCGCCGTGGGCAGCCTTGGTGGCGTACTGCAGGGTGGTGCCCTTCAGGTCAACCTGGATCATGTTGCGGCGAGCAGCTTCCATGGCTTTCTGGATCGCGGCAGGTACTTCGCGCGATTTGCCACGGCCGAAGCCAACACGGCCCTTACCATCACCTACCACGGTCAGCGCGGTGAAGGTGAAGATACGGCCGCCTTTTACGGTTTTGGCAACGCGGTTAACTTGAACCAGCTTCTCGATGTAGCCTTCGTCGCGCTTTTGATCGTTATTTGCCATAACTTAGAACTCCAGCCCGCCTTCACGAGCAGCATCGGCCAGCGCTTTGACGCGGCCATGGTACTTGAAGCCGGAACGGTCAAAGGCAACTTGAGATACACCGGCGGCTTTCGCACGCTCAGCTACCAGCTTGCCAACCTTAGTGGCCGCGTCGATGTTGCCAGTGGCGCCATCACGCAGTTCTTTGTCCAAGGTCGAGGCGCTTGCCAGAACCTTGCTGCCGTCGGCCGAAATGACCTGGGCGTAGATGTGCTGCGAGGAGCGGAACACGCACAGGCGCACGACTTCGAGTTCGTGCATCTTGAGACGTGCTTTGCGAGCGCGACGCAGTCGAGTAACTTTTTTGTCGGTCATTTGCTAGGCCCTACTTCTTCTTGGCTTCTTTACGACGGACTACTTCGTCCGCGTAACGCACACCCTTGCCTTTGTAAGGCTCTGGCGGACGGAAGTCGCGGATTTCAGCGGCCACCTGACCCACCAGCTGCTTGTCGATACCCTTGATCAGGATGTCGGTCTGGCTTGGGGTTTCAGCGGTGATACCGGCTGGCAGTTCGTAGTCCACTGGGTGCGAGAAGCCCAGGGCCAGGTTCAGGACGGTGCCCTTGGCCTGTGCCTTGTAACCAACACCGACCAGCTGGAGCTTGCGCTCGAAGCCTTGGCTTACGCCCTGGACCATGTTGTTCACCAGAGCGCGGGTGGTACCGGCCATGGCGCGAGCTTGCTGGTCACCGTTACGAGCGACGAAACGCAGCTCGCCAGACTCTTCGGTAACTTCAACAGACGAGTGAACGTTCAGTTCGAGAGTGCCTTTGGCACCCTTCACCGAAAGCTGCTGGCCGGCGAATTTGACTTCGACGCCTGCTGGCAGCTTAACGGGGTTCTTAGCGACGCGAGACATGCCTATCTCCCCTTAGAACACTGTGCACAGAACTTCGCCGCCGACACCGGCAGCGCGCGCAGCGCGATCAGTCATCACACCTTTGTTGGTGGAGACGATAGACACGCCCAGACCGCCACGTACTTTCGGCAGTTCTGCAACGGACTTGTACTGGCGCAGGCCTGGACGGCTGGAGCGCTTCAGTTCCTCGATGACCGGACGGCCTTCGAAGTACTTCAGTTCGATCGACAGGGAAGGCTTGGCCTCACCAGTTACCTGGTAGCCGGCGATGTAACCTTCGTCTTTCAGAACTTTGGCAACCGCGACCTTCAGGGTGGAGGAAGGCATGCTTACGACGGACTTTTCAGCCATCTGGGCATTACGGATGCGAGTTAGCATGTCCGCTAACGGGTCCTGCATACTCATGGGCTAGATGCTCCTGATACAAGAATTATTAGCCTTGCGGCTATCACAACCACCCGAGCGGACAGGGCAAAAAACCCAGGCTCAGGTGAGCCGGTCATTCTAGACACAAGGTAGAAACGAAACAAGCCCCATATAGGGGCTTGTTTGTTGGCGAGGTCACCGGCGGTCGGAAGATTGCTCCCCTTCCGCCGGGATCCAGCCTGCTGCGATTACCAGGAGGCCTTGACCAGACCTGGTACGTCACCGCGCATTGCAGCTTGACGCAGCATGTTACGGCCCAGGCCGAACTTACGGTATACACCGTGAGGACGACCGGTCAGGCGGCAACGGTTGCGCAGACGCGAAGCGCTGGCATCACGTGGCTGCTTCTGCAGGGCGACAACGGCAGCGAAACGCTCTTCAGGAGAGGCGTTCAGGTTGACGATGGTCGCTTTCAGCTCGGCACGCTTTTTGGCGTACTTGGCTACCGTGAGCTGACGCTTCAGCTCGCGGTTTTTCATGCTCTTCTTGGCCATTTTCCTACTCCAATCAGTTGCGGAACGGGAACTTGAAAGCACGCAGCAGAGCGCGGCCTTCGTCGTCCGAACGAGCAGTGGTGGTCAGGGTGATGTCCAAACCGCGCAGAGCATCGATCTTGTCGTAGTCGATTTCCGGGAAGATGATCTGCTCTTTCACGCCCATGCTGTAGTTGCCACGGCCATCGAAGGACTTGGCATTCAGGCCGCGGAAGTCGCGAACCCGAGGCAGGGAGATCGCCAGCAGGCGGTCCAGGAATTCGTACATCTTGTCGCGACGCAGGGTCACCTTGACACCGATCGGCCAGCCTTCACGGACTTTGAAGCCCGCGATGGATTTACGAGCGAAAGTCACGACCGGCTTTTGACCGGTGATCTTTTCCAGGTCGGCAACAGCGTGCTCGATGACTTTCTTGTCGCCGATCGCTTCGCCCAGACCCATGTTCAGGGTGATCTTGGTAACGCGCGGAACTTCCATCACGTTCGACAGCTTAAGTTCTTCCTTAAGCTTAGGAGCGATTTCGTTCCGGTAAATCTCTTTCAGTCGTGCCATGGTCTTCTACCTAGCAGTGTTCAAGCATCAACCGCTTTTTGGGTCGACTTGAAGACACGAATTTTTTTACCGTCTTCTACTTTGAAACCAACGCGGTCAGCCTTGTTGGTTTCGCCGTTGAAGATGGCAACGTTGGAAGCGTGCAGAGGCGCTTCTTTTTCGACGATACCGCCCTGTACGCCCGCCATCGGGTTAGGCTTGGTATGACGCTTGACCAGGTTCACACCACCAACAACCAGACGGTTGTCAGCCAGAACCTTCAGCACCTTACCGCGCTTACCTTTGTCTTTGCCGGCGATCACGATGATCTCGTCGTCACGACGAATCTTTTGCATGTCGGATCTCCTTACAGCACTTCAGGGGCGAGCGAGACGATCTTCATGAACTTCTCGGTACGAAGTTCACGGGTCACTGGCCCGAAGATGCGAGTGCCGATCGGCTCTTGCTTGTTGTTCAGCAGAACAGCAGCGTTGCCGTCGAAACGAATGATGGAACCGTCAGCGCGACGAACACCGTGACGGGTGCGCACGACAACAGCAGTCATCACTTGGCCTTTCTTGACCTTACCGCGCGGAATTGCTTCCTTGACGGTTACCTTGATGATGTCACCGATGCCGGCGTAACGGCGGTGCGAACCACCGAGCACCTTGATGCACATGACGCGACGAGCGCCGCTGTTATCGGCCACATCGAGCATGGATTGAGTCTGAATCATAAAATTTCTCCGACCCCTAGCCCTTAGACTTCAACAGCGCGTTCGAGGACTTCAACCAGTGCCCAGGACTTGGTCTTGGCCAGCGGACGGGTTTCACGGATGGAAACCTTGTCGCCGATCTTGCACTGGTTGGCTTCGTCGTGCGCGTGCAGCTTAGTCGAACGCTTAACGTATTTACCGTAGATCGGGTGCTTTACGCGACGCTCGATCAGAACGGTGATGGTCTTGTCCATTTTGTCGCTGACGACACGGCCAGTCAGCGTACGGACGGTTTTTTCAGCTTCAGCCATGATCACTTACCTGCCTGCTGGTTGAGCACAGTTTTCACGCGAGCGATGTCACGCTTAACTTGCGAGAGCAGGTGCGACTGCCCCAACTGGCCAGTTGCTTTCTGCATACGCAGATTGAACTGGTCGCGCAGCAAGCCGAGCAGTTGCTCATTCAGTTGCTGTGCCGATTTTTCACGAAGTTCATTCGCTTTCATCACATCACCGTCCGCTTAACAAAGGAGGTGGCGAGAGGCAGCTTTGCAGCAGCCAGGGCGAAAGCTTCGCGCGCCAGCTCTTCAGAAACACCCTCGATTTCATACAGGACTTTGCCTGGCTGAATCTGGGCAACCCAGTATTCCACGGAACCCTTACCTTTACCCATACGAACCTCGAGAGGCTTCTTGGAGATCGGCTTGTCCGGGAACACACGGATCCAGATCTTACCGCCACGTTTTACGTGACGGGTCAGCGCACGACGTGCGGACTCGATCTGGCGAGCGGTGAGGCGACCGCGAGCAACAGCTTTCAGGGCGAATTCGCCGAAGCTGACTTTGCTACCGCGCAGTGCCAGACCACGGTTGTGGCCAGTCATCTGCTTGCGGAATTTTGTACGCTTTGGTTGCAACATTTGGCGTACCCCTTACTTAGCAGCTTTTTTACGAGGCGCTGGTGCTTGTGGTTTCAGTTCTTCTTGGCGACCACCAATAACTTCGCCTTTGAAGATCCAAACCTTCACACCGATCACACCGTAAGTGGTGTGAGCTTCGTAGGTGTTGTAGTCGATATCGGCACGCAGGGTGTGCAGAGGCACACGACCTTCGCGATACCACTCGGTACGAGCAATCTCAGCACCGCCGAGACGACCGCTCACCTGGATCTTGATGCCCTTGGCACCAATACGCATGGCGTTCTGTACGGCGCGCTTCATGGCGCGACGGAACATTACGCGGCGCTCCAGCTGCTGAGCTACGCTCTGCGCAACCAGCATAGCGTCGAGTTCCGGCTTGCGGATCTCTTCGATGTTGATGTGCACAGGCACACCCATCTGCTTGGTCAGGTCCTGACGCAGCTTCTCGACATCTTCACCTTTCTTACCGATAACGATACCGGGACGAGCGGTGTGGATGGTGATGCGTGCAGTTTGAGCCGGACGATGAATATCGATACGGCTTACGGACGCGCTTTTTAGTTTGTCTTGGAGGTACTCACGCGTTTTCAGATCCTTCAACAGGTAATCTGCGTAAGTAGCACCGTCTGCGTACCAGACGGAGGTGTGCTCCTTGACGATTCCCAGGCGAATGCCAGTGGGATGTACTTTCTGACCCATCTGATCGACTCCGTTACTTGTCCGCAACCTTGACAGTGATATGGCAAGACCGCTTGACGATGCGATCAGCACGGCCTTTGGCACGTGGCATGATGCGCTTCAGCGAACGCCCTTCGTTGACGAAGACGGTGGAGACCTTCAGGTCATCAACGTCTGCGCCTTCGTTGTGTTCGGCGTTGGCAACGGCCGACTCGAGGACTTTCTTCATGATTTCAGCGGCTTTTTTGCTGCTGAAGGCCAACAGGTTGAGCGCTTCGCCCACCTTCTTCCCGCGGATCTGGTCGGCGACCAAGCGGGCTTTCTGGGCGGAGATGCGAGCGCCCGACAACTTAGCGGCTACTTCCATTTCCTTACCCCTTAACGCTTGGCTTTCTTGTCAGCCACGTGCCCGCGATAGGTGCGGGTACCGGCGAACTCGCCCAGTTTGTGGCCGACCATGTCTTCGTTCACCAGAACTGGGACATGTTGACGACCGTTGTGTACCGCGATGGTCAGACCGACCATTTGTGGCAGGATCATCGAACGGCGCGACCAGGTTTTAACTGGCTTGCGATCGTTCTTCTCCACCGCCACTTCGACCTTCTTCAGCAGGTGAAGATCGATAAAAGGACCTTTTTTCAGAGAACGTGGCACTGTCGTATCCCTCTAGTTACTTGCGACGACGGACGATCATGTTGTCGGTACGCTTATTACCACGGGTCTTCGCACCCTTGGTTGGGAAGCCCCATGGCGATACCGGATGACGACCACCGGAGGTACGACCTTCACCACCACCATGTGGGTGGTCAACCGGGTTCATGGCAACACCACGAACGGTTGGGCGAACGCCGCGCCAGCGTTTGGCACCAGCTTTACCCAGCGAACGCAGGCTGTGCTCGGAGTTCGAGACTTCGCCCAGGGTCGCACGGCACTCAGCCAGTACTTTACGCATCTCACCGGAACGCAGACGCAGAGTCACGTAGACGCCTTCACGAGCGATCAGCTGAGCCGAAGCACCAGCGGAACGAGCGATCTGAGCACCTTTACCCGGCTTCAGTTCGATGCCGTGAATGGTGCTACCTACTGGGATATTGCGCAGCTGCAGGGAGTTACCGGCCTTGATTGGGGCCAGGGCACCTGCGATCAGCTGGTCACCAGCGCTCACGCCTTTAGGGGCGATGATGTAGCGACGCTCACCGTCTGCGTAGCACAGCAGGGCGATGTGAGCAGTACGGTTCGGGTCGTATTCGATACGCTCGACAGTGGCTGGGATGCCATCTTTGTCGTTGCGACGGAAGTCGACCAGACGGTAATGCTGCTTATGACCACCACCAACGTGACGAGTGGTGATGCGGCCATTGTTGTTACGACCACCAGACTTCGATTTTTTCTCGATCAGCGGTGCGTGAGGAGCGCCTTTGTGCAGCTCCTGGTTGACCACCTTGACCACGAAACGGCGGCCAGGGGAAGTCGGTTTGCATTTAACGATTGCCATGATGCACCCCTTCCTTACTCAGCACTGCTGCTGAAATCGAGATCTTGGCCTGGCTGAAGGGAGACGATCGCCTTCTTCCAGTCATTACGCTTGCCCAGACCACGTGCGGTACGCTTGGTTTTACCCAGAACGTTAACAGTCGACACGTTTTCAACTTTTACGTTGAACAGGCCTTCGACAGCTTTCTTGATTTCCAGCTTGGTTGCATCGGTAGCAACCTTGAATACGAACTGGCCTTTTTTCTCAGCCAGAACGGTAGCCTTCTCGGAAACGTGCGGGCCAAGGAGGACTTTGAATACGCGTTCCTGGTTCATCCCAGCAGCTCCTCGAATTTCTTCACGGCCGAGACAGTGATCAACACTTTCTCGTATGCGATCAGACTGACCGGGTCGGAACCTTGTACGTCACGTACGTCAACGTGCGGCAGGTTGCGAGCAGCCAGGTACAGGTTCTGATCAACAGCGTCGGAAACGATCAGTACGTCGTTCAGACCCATGCCGTTCAGCTTGTTCAGCAGATCTTTGGTTTTCGGTGCTTCAACAGCGAAGTCCTGAACCACGACCAGACGGTCGCTACGCACCAGCTCAGCGAGGATGGAGCGCAGGGCTGCGCGGTACATCTTCTTGTTGAGCTTCTGCGAGTGATCTTGAGGGCGAGCTGCGAAGGTTACACCACCGCCACGCCAGATCGGACCACGAGTGGTACCAGCACGAGCACGGCCAGTACCCTTCTGACGCCATGGGCGCTTACCGCCACCGGCCACGTCGGAACGGGTCTTCTGCTGCTTGGTGCCCTGACGGCCGCCGGCCATGTAGGCCACGACTGCTTGGTGTACCAGCGTCTCGTTGAATTCGCCACCGAAAGTCAGTTCGGAAACTTCGATCGCCTGAGCGTCATTTACATTGAGTTGCATGTCAGTTTCCCCTTAACCGCGAGCCTTGACAGCTGGACGTACAACCACGTCGCCGCCAGTAGCGCCTGGAACGGCACCCTTGACCAGCAGCAGGTTGCGTTCAGCGTCTACGCGAACTACTTCCAGGGACTGAACAGTCACGCGCTCGGCGCCCATGTGACCGGACATTTTCTTGCCCTTGAACACACGACCAGGAGTCTGGCACTGGCCGATGGAACCTGGGACACGGTGCGACACGGAGTTACCGTGGGTGTTGTCCTGGCCACGGAAGTTCCAGCGCTTGATGGTACCGGCGAAGCCTTTACCTTTGGACTGACCAGTAACGTCTACCAGCTGGCCTGCAGTGAAGAGTTCAGCTTTGATCAGATCGCCAGCCTGGAAATCGCCTTCTTCAAGACGGAACTCCCAGACACCGCGACCAGCGGCAACGTTGGCCTTGGCGAAGTGGCCTGCCTGAGCGGCAGTCACGCGCGAAGCACGACGCTCGCCGACAGTGACTTGCACTGCACGGTAGCCATCGGTTTCTTCAGTTTTGAACTGGGTGACGCGATTCGGCTCGATCTCGATGACCGTGACCGGAATGGAGACACCTTCTTCGGTGAAAATGCGGGTCATACCGCACTTGCGACCGATTACACCAATAGTCATGTTGTAAACCTCATGAGTGTACGGGGCTTTCACCCGCTATGGCCGCCCATTTCAGAGCGTTACACGACCAGACCGAAGTCTTAGCCGAGGCTGATCTGTACTTCCACACCTGCCGCCAGATCAAGCTTCATCAGCGCATCAACGGTTTTATCCGTTGGCTGGACGATGTCCAGAACACGCTTATGAGTGCGGATCTCGTACTGGTCACGCGCGTCTTTGTTGACGTGCGGGGAAACCAGAACGGTGAATCGCTCTTTGCGGGTAGGCAGTGGAATTGGACCACGCACTTGTGCACCAGTACGTTTCGCGGTTTCCACGATTTCCTGGGTGGATTGGTCGATCAGGCGATGGTCGAAAGCCTTCAACCTGATACGGATTTGCTGATTTTGCATTGGATTTCAGACTCCAGGCTGTTCCCAACGGACGCACTACGCCCGCTAAAAGGAGGCGTGATTCTATAGACGCCCCCATTTAGTGTCAACCCAATAAAAAAAACCCCCGCTGAGCGGGGGTTTTTTCAATCGGTCGAGTGATTACTCGATGATTTTTGCTACGACGCCGGCGCCGACGGTACGACCGCCTTCACGGATAGCGAAGCGCAGACCGTCTTCCATTGCGATGGTCTTGATCAGGGTGACAGTCATCTGAATGTTGTCACCTGGCATTACCATTTCAACGCCTTCCGGCAGTTCGCAGTTACCGGTCACGTCAGTGGTACGGAAGTAGAACTGAGGACGGTAGCCTTTGAAGAACGGAGTGTGACGACCGCCTTCTTCCTTCGACAGAACGTAGACTTCTGCGGTGAACTTGGTGTGCGGCTTGACCGAACCTGGCTTGACCAGAACCTGGCCACGCTCAACGTCGTCACGCTTGGTACCACGCAGCAGAACGCCGCAGTTCTCGCCAGCACGACCTTCGTCCAGCAGCTTGCGGAACATCTCAACACCGGTGCAGGTGGTGGTGGTGGTGTCACGCAGACCAACGATTTCCAGCGGATCCTGAACGCGGACGATACCACGCTCGATACGACCGGTAACAACGGTACCACGACCCGAGATCGAGAATACGTCTTCGATCGGCATCAGGAACGGCTGGTCAACGGCACGAACTGGCTCAGGGATGTAGGCATCCAGAGTCTCTACCAGCTTCTTGACAGCGGTAGTACCCATTTCGTTGTCGTCTTTGCCTTCCAGGGCCATACGAGCCGAACCGATGATGATCGGGGTATCGTCGCCTGGGAAGTCGTAGGTGGACAGCAGGTCGCGAACTTCCATCTCGACCAGTTCCAGCAGCTCGGCGTCGTCTACCAGGTCAGCCTTGTTCAGGAAGACCACGATGTAAGGAACGCCTACCTGACGGGACAGCAGGATGTGCTCACGGGTTTGTGGCATCGGACCATCGGCGGCCGAGCAAACCAGGATCGCGCCGTCCATCTGGGCAGCACCGGTGATCATGTTCTTCACGTAGTCAGCGTGACCTGGGCAGTCAACGTGAGCGTAGTGACGAATGTTCGAGTTGTACTCGACGTGAGCGGTGTTGATGGTGATACCGCGCGCTTTTTCTTCCGGAGCCGAGTCGATCTTGTCGAACTCAACGACTGCCGAACCGAAAACTTCGGAGCAGACGCGAGTCAGAGCTGCGGTCAGAGTGGTCTTACCGTGGTCAACGTGGCCGATGGTGCCGACGTTAACGTGGGGAAGGGAACGATCAAATTTTTCTTTAGCCACGACAGTGAACCTCTTGCCTAAAGGGGATTAGCCTTGTTTTTTAACGAGTGCTTCGACGATGTTCGACGGAGCTTCGGCGTATTTGGAGAATTCCATGGAGTAGCTTGCGCGACCCTGAGACATGGAACGAACGTCGGTTGCGTAACCGAACATCTCTCCGAGCGGAACTTCAGCGCGGACGACACGGCCAGAGACCGATTCATCCATACCCTGGACCAGACCACGACGACGGTTCAGGTCACCCATCACGTCACCCAGGTAGTCTTCCGGAGTTACAACTTCGACCTTCATGATCGGCTCGAGAACCACGCCACCGCCCTTCTGGGCCAGTTGCTTGGTTGCCATCGAAGCGGCGATCTTGAACGCCATTTCGTTGGAGTCGACGTCGTGGTACGAACCGTCGAATACCGCGGCCTTCAGGCCGATCAGAGGATAGCCGGCAACAACGCCGTTCTTCATCTGCTCTTCGATACCCTTCTGGATCGCAGGGATGTATTCCTTAGGAATCACACCACCAACGACTTCGTTGGCGAACACCAGACCTTCGGTGATGTTGCCCTTGTCGTCCTGATCCGGCTCCGAGAAACGGATCCAGCAGTGACCGAACTGACCACGACCGCCCGACTGACGAACGAACTTGCCTTCGATCTCGACGTTGGACTTGGTGATCTTCTCGCGGTACGAAACCTGCGGCTTGCCGATGTTGGCTTCGACGTTGAACTCGCGCTTCATGCGGTCAACGAGGATGTCCAGGTGCAGCTCACCCATACCGGAGATGATGGTCTGACCAGTTTCTTCGTCGGTCTTGACGCGGAACGACGGGTCTTCCTGGGCCAGCTTGCCCAGTGCGATACCCATCTTCTCCTGGTCAGCCTTGGTTTTCGGCTCTACGGAGAGCGAAATCACAGGCTCCGGGAAGTCCATACGTTCGAGGATGATCGGCTTGTCGGCGTTGCACAGGGTGTCACCAGTGGTGACGTCCTTCATGCCGATCAGAGCGGCGATATCGCCCGCACGCACTTCCTTGATCTCTTCACGCTGGTTGGCGTGCATCTGCACCATACGACCAACGCGCTCTTTCTTGCCCTTGACCGAGTTGATGACGGAGTCACCGGAGGTCAGGAAGCCCGAGTAAACGCGAACGAAGGTCAGAGTACCAACGAACGGGTCGGTGGCAATCTTGAACGCCAGAGCCGAGAAC
Organism: Pseudomonas sp. B22(2017); assembly: GCF_002113105.1. Classification (NCBI taxonomy): domain Bacteria; kingdom Pseudomonadati; phylum Pseudomonadota; class Gammaproteobacteria; order Pseudomonadales; family Pseudomonadaceae; genus Pseudomonas; species Pseudomonas sp. B22(2017). The sequence continues at coordinate 18,389 of NZ_NEJN01000011.1, read as the reverse complement.
GGCTCATCGTCGTCAGCATGACGCTCGTCGTACTGCTCTGGGGTGACTTCATCCTTCGGCACTTCGGCCAGATCAGGGTGGATACCCTTGATCGCAGGAATTTCGGTCGGAGCAGGCAGGTAGTCGATAACGGCGTCGAGAACCAGGGGAACGCCCTTGTTCTTGAACGACGAACCGCAGACAGCCGGAACGATCTCGCTGGCCAGGGTGCGCGCGCGCAGGCCTGCCTTGATTTCTTCGACGGTCAGCTCACCTTCTTCAAGGTACTTGTTCATCAGCTCTTCGCTGGCTTCGGCGGCGGCTTCAACCATGTTGTTGCGCCATTCGTTAGCCAGGTCGACCATGTCCGCTGGAATTTCTTCTTCGCGGTAGGTGGTGCCCTTGTCGTCTTCGTTCCAGTAGATGGCTTTCATCTTGATCAGGTCGACCTGACCCTGGAAGTCGTCTTCTGCACCGATAGCCAGCTGGACCGGAACCGGGGTGTGACCCAGGCGGTTCTTGATCTGACCGACAACGCGCAGGAAGTTGGCACCAGCACGGTCCATCTTGTTCACGTAGACAACACGTGGAACGCCGTACTTGTTGGCCTGACGCCATACGGTTTCGGACTGCGGCTCAACGCCGGAGGTACCGCAGAACACAACGACCGCGCCGTCGAGTACACGCAGCGAACGCTCTACTTCAATGGTGAAGTCAACGTGGCCGGGGGTATCGATGACGTTTACGCGGTAGTTGTCGTACTGACCACGGGAACCTTTCCAGAAGGTGGTAACGGCAGCGGAGGTAATGGTGATACCGCGCTCCTGCTCCTGCACCATCCAGTCGGTGGTCGCGGCGCCGTCGTGCACCTCGCCCATTTTGTGGCTCAGACCTGTGTAGAACAGGATCCGCTCGGTAGTGGTAGTCTTGCCCGCGTCAACGTGGGCGCAGATACCGATGTTACGGTAGCGGTTAATTGCTGTAGTACGAGCCATAAAGCCCTCGCAAAATGATTGATGCTTGAATTAGAAGCGGTAGTGCGAGAACGCTTTGTTGGCCTCGGCCATACGGTGCACGTCTTCACGCTTCTTGACTGCAGCACCCTTGCCTTCAGCAGCATCCAGCAGTTCGCCGGCCAGGCGCAGGGCCATCGACTTCTCGCCGCGCTTGCGGGCGTAGTCTACGAGCCAGCGCATTGCCAGAGCGTTACGACGGGACGGACGAACTTCAACCGGAACCTGGTAAGTGGCACCGCCAACACGGCGGGACTTAACTTCGACCAGCGGAGCGATGGCGTCGAGAGCTTTCTCGAAGATTTCCAGGGGGTCGCTGTTCTTGCGTGCTTTGACGGTATCCAGGGCACCGTAAACGATGCGCTCGGCTACGGCCTTCTTGCCGCTTTCCATCACGTGGTTCATGAACTTGGCGAGAATCTGGGATCCGTACTTCGGATCGTCAAGGATCTCACGTTTTGCTGCTACACGACGTCTTGGCATGATAAGCCCTCAAACGGTCTTCAGGTTAGCCCGGAACCAGGTCTTTCGACCCCTGCCCGACCTTACTCTTATCGACTCAAATAAATGGATGTCTGCAAACGGCCGATTACTTCGGACGCTTGGTACCGTACTTCGAACGACCCTGGTTACGGCCTTTAACGCCCGAAGTATCCAGAGAGCCGCGAACGGTGTGGTAACGAACACCTGGCAAGTCTTTTACACGGCCGCCACGGATCAGGACGACGCTGTGCTCTTGCAGGTTGTGGCCTTCACCACCGATGTACGAGGAAACCTCGAAACCGTTGGTCAGACGGACACGGCATACTTTACGCAGTGCCGAGTTAGGTTTTTTCGGCGTGGTGGTGTACACGCGGGTGCACACGCCACGACGCTGCGGGCAGTTCTGCAGCGCAGGTACGTCGGATTTCTCGACGGTACGCTTACGCGGCTGACGTACCAGCTGGTTGATAGTTGCCATCTACTAGCTCCACTGATTGTCTTGCGACGCTATTGTCTTGCAAGAAAGCCAAAAATTGGCGAGACGGAGCCTCACCAAATTTAAGGGTACAAAAGTCTAAAGAGGATCTTGCACCCAGTCAAGACGAGGCCCCGGCCCTCCCCGCCCGATCATCGGCAACATTTCATGTCGCCGCTGATCGCTCGGGGCTTGCCGGGGCCCTGCCCTGTACTTAGTTACCGCTGGAGTTCAGCGCTTCGGTCAGTGCGGCTTCCACCTCACTGGCGCTCACACGCAGCGGCTTGTCGGCATCACGGCGACGCTTACGCTCGCTGTGGTAGGCCAGACCAGTACCGGCCGGAATCAGACGACCCACGACCACGTTCTCTTTCAGGCCGCGCAGGTAGTCGCGCTTGCCGGTTACCGCCGCTTCGGTCAGTACGCGGGTGGTTTCCTGGAAGGAAGCCGCGGAGATGAACGACTCGGTCGACAGCGAGGCCTTGGTGATACCCAGCAGCACGCGGGAGAACTTGGAGATGAACTTGTCCTCGCTGGCGAGACGCTCGTTCTCTACCAGTACCTGGGTCAGTTCCATCTGGTCGCCCTTGATGAAGCTGGAGTCACCCGACTCGGTGATCTCGACCTTGCGCAGCATCTGACGCAGGATGGTCTCGATGTGCTTGTCGTTGATCTTAACGCCTTGCAGACGGTAAACGTCCTGGATCTCGTTGACGATGTACTTCGCCAGCGCGCTCACACCCAGCAGACGCAGGATGTCGTGCGGATCGCTCGGGCCGTCGGAGATAACTTCGCCGCGGTTTACCTGTTCGCCTTCGAAGACGTTCAGGTGGCGCCACTTCGGAATCAGCTCTTCGTACGGATCGCTACCGTCGGTCGGGGTGATGACCAGACGACGCTTGCCCTTGGTCTCCTTGCCGAACGCGATGGTGCCGCTGACTTCAGCCAGAATCGAGGCCTCTTTCGGACGGCGCGCTTCGAACAGGTCGGCAACGCGCGGCAGACCACCGGTGATGTCACGGGTCTTCGACGTTTCTTGCGGGATACGCGCGATAACGTCACCAACACCGATCTGGGCACCGTCAGCCACGCCGACGAGGGCGTTGGCCGGCAGGAAGTACTGGGCAGGTACGTCGGTACCTGGCAGGTACAGATCCTTGCCAGAAGCGTCGACCATCTTGATAGCAGGACGGATTTCCTTGCCAGCGGCAGGGCGATCCTTGACGTCCAGTACTTCAATGTTGGTCAAACCCGTCAATTCGTCAGTCTGACGCTTGATGGTGATGCCTTCTTCCATGCCAACGAAGGTCACGGTACCTTTCAGTTCGGTAACGATCGGGTGGGTGTGCGGGTCCCACTTGGCGACGATGGCGCCAGCTTCGACCTTTTCACCTTCCTTGACCGAAATTACCGCACCATAAGGCAGCTTGTAGCGCTCACGCTCACGACCGAACTCGTCGGCAATGGCCAACTCGCCCGAACGCGATACGGCAACCAGGTTGCCATCGGCACGTTCTACCTGCTTCAGGTTGTGCAGACGCACCATACCGCCGTTCTTCACTTGGACGCTGTCGGCAGCCGAGGTACGGCTTGCAGCACCACCGATGTGGAACGTACGCATGGTCAGCTGGGTACCCGGCTCACCGATCGACTGCGCAGCGATAACGCCGACAGCTTCACCGATGTTCACCTGGTGACCGCGAGCCAGGTCACGACCGTAGCACTTGGCGCAGATGCCATAGCGGGTTTCGCAGTTGATCGGCGAACGCACGACCACTTCGTCGATGCTGTTCAGCTCGATGAATTCGACCCACTTCTCGTCGACCAGGGTACCGGCAGGAACGATGACGTCCTCGGTGCCTGGCTTGAACACGTCACGGGCGATGACACGACCCAGCACACGCTCACCCAGCGGCTCTACAACGTCGCCGCCTTCGATGTGCGGGGTCATCAGCAGGCCCTGGTCGGTGCCGCAGTCGATCTCGGTAACAACCAGATCCTGGGCAACGTCTACCAGACGACGAGTCAGGTAACCGGAGTTGGCGGTCTTCAGTGCGGTATCCGCCAGACCCTTACGAGCACCGTGGGTCGAAATGAAGTACTGCAGAACGCTCAGACCTTCACGGAAGTTCGCAGTGATCGGCGTCTCGATGATGGAGCCGTCCGGCTTGGCCATCAGGCCACGCATACCGGCCAGCTGACGGATCTGGGCTGCGGAACCCCGCGCACCGGAGTCAGCCATCATGTACATCGAGTTGAAGGACTCTTGCTCGACTTCCTTGCCTTCGCGATCGATGACCTTCTCTTTCGAGAGGTTGGCCATCATCGCCTTGGACACTTCGTCGTTCGCCTTCGACCACAGGTCGATGACCTTGTTGTACTTCTCGCCCTGGGTTACCAGACCGGAGGCGTACTGGCTCTCGATTTCCTTCACTTCGTCGGTAGCGGTACCGATGATGCGTGCTTTCTCGTCCGGGATAACGAAGTCGTTAACACCGATCGAAACGCCGGAAATGGTCGAGTAAGCGAAACCGGTGTACATCAGCTGGTCAGCGAAGATAACGGTCTCTTTCAGACCAACCACGCGGTAGCACTGGTTGATCAGCTTGGAGATCGCCTTTTTCTTCATCGGCTGGTTGACCACGTCGTAAGGCAGGCCTGCCGGTACGACCTGGAACAGCAGCGCACGGCCGACGGTGGTGTCGACGATGCGGGTGTTCTTGACCACGGAGCCGTCACGCTCTTTCACGGTTTCGTTGATACGAACCTTGATTTTCGCGTGCAGGGCAGCCTCGCCGGCGCGGAATACGCGGTCGACTTCCTGCAGGTCGGCGAACACGCGACCTTCGCCCTTGGCGTTGATGGCTTCACGGGTCATGTAGTACAGACCCAGTACCACGTCCTGCGACGGAACGATGATTGGCTCACCGTTGGCTGGCGACAGGATGTTGTTGGTCGACATCATCAGCGCGCGCGCTTCGAGCTGGGCTTCCAGGGTCAGCGGCACGTGAACGGCCATCTGGTCACCGTCGAAGTCGGCGTTGTACGCGGCACAGACCAGCGGGTGCAGCTGAATAGCCTTGCCTTCGATCAGAACCGGTTCAAATGCCTGGATACCCAGACGGTGCAGGGTCGGTGCGCGGTTGAGCAGCACGGGGTGTTCGCGGATCACCTCGGCGAGCACGTCCCACACCTCTGGCAGCTCACGCTCGACCATCTTCTTGGCAGCCTTGATGGTGGTCGCCAGACCACGCATTTCCAGCTTGCCGAAAATGAACGGCTTGAACAGCTCGAGAGCCATCTTCTTCGGCAGACCGCACTGGTGCAGACGCAGGGTCGGGCCTACGGTAATTACCGAACGGCCGGAGTAGTCCACACGCTTACCGAGCAGGTTCTGACGGAAGCGACCTTGCTTACCTTTGATCATGTCGGCCAGGGACTTCAGCGGACGCTTGTTCGAGCCAGTGATGGCGCGACCGCGACGGCCGTTGTCCAGCAGGGCGTCGACCGCCTCCTGCAGCATGCGCTTTTCGTTGCGCACGATGATGTCCGGCGCCGACAGATCCAGCAGGCGCTTCAGACGGTTGTTACGGTTGATCACCCGACGATACAGGTCGTTCAGGTCGGAGGTCGCGAAGCGGCCGCCATCCAGCGGTACCAGCGGACGCAGGTCCGGCGGCAGCACTGGCAGGACGGTCAGGACCATCCACTCAGGCAGGTTGCCCGAACCCTGGAACGCTTCCATCAGCTTCAGGCGCTTGGACAGCTTCTTGATCTTGGTTTCCGAGTTGGTCTGCGGAATCTCTTCGCGCAGGCGGCCGATCTCGTGCTCCAGGTCGATAGCGTGCAGCAGCTCGCGGACAGCCTCGGCACCCATGCGGGCGTCGAAGTCATCACCGAACTCTTCCAGCGCTTCGAAGTACTGCTCGTCGTTCAGCAGTTGGCCTTTTTCCAGGGTGGTCATGCCCGGGTCGATAACGACGTAGCTCTCGAAGTAGAGCACGCGCTCGATGTCACGCAGGGTCATGTCCATCAGCAGGCCGATACGGGACGGCAGCGACTTCAGGAACCAGATGTGGGCAACCGGCGAGGCCAGTTCGATGTGCGCCATGCGCTCACGACGAACTTTTGCCAGGGCGACTTCAACGCCGCACTTCTCGCAGATCACGCCGCGGTGCTTGAGGCGCTTGTACTTACCGCACAGGCACTCGTAGTCCTTGACTGGGCCAAAGATCTTGGCGCAGAACAGGCCGTCACGCTCAGGCTTGAACGTACGGTAGTTGATGGTTTCCGGCTTCTTAACTTCACCGAACGACCACGAACGGATCATTTCAGGCGACGCCAGACCGATGCGGATGGCGTCGAACTCTTCGACTTGACCCTGGTTTTTCAGCAAATTCAGTAGGTCTTTCAAGGCCTTTCCTCCTGGCGGAGCAGGGAGCGGGCATTACCTGCCCCACTCCCCTTCGCGTCACGTGTTATTCGGTTTCCAGATCGATATCGATACCGAGCGAACGGATCTCTTTGATCAACACGTTGAAGGACTCGGGCATGCCCGGCTCCATACGGTGATCGCCATCCACGATGTTCTTGTACATCTTGGTACGGCCGTTCACGTCGTCCGACTTCACTGTGAGCATTTCTTGCAGGGTGTATGCGGCGCCGTATGCTTCCAGCGCCCACACTTCCATCTCCCCGAAACGCTGACCACCGAACTGCGCCTTACCACCCAGCGGCTGCTGGGTAACCAGGCTGTAGGAACCAGTGGAACGCGCGTGCATCTTGTCGTCCACCAAGTGGTTCAGCTTGAGCATGTACATGTAACCAACGGTCACAGGACGCTCGAACTTGTTGCCGGTACGGCCATCGAACAGCACCATCTGGCCGCTCTCTGGCAGGTCGGCCAGCTTCAGCATGGCCTTGATCTCGCGCTCCTTGGCACCGTCGAAGACCGGGGTAGCCATTGGCACTCCCTTCTTCAGGTTGTGGGCCAGGGCCAGGATCTCTTCGTCGGTGAACTCGTCCAGGTTTTCCTGACGACCGCCGATCTCGTTGTAGACCTCGGTCAGGAACACGCGCAGTTCAGCGGCCTTGCGCTGCTCTTCGATCATGCGGTCGATCTTCTCGCCCAGACCTTTGGCCGCCAGGCCCAGGTGGGTTTCGAGGATCTGACCGACGTTCATACGCGAAGGTACACCCAGCGGGTTCAGTACGACATCGACCGGAGTACCGTTGGCGTCGTGCGGCATGTCTTCGACCGGCATGATTACCGAGACGACACCCTTGTTACCGTGACGACCGGCCATCTTGTCACCCGGCTGGATGCGACGGCGGATTGCCAGGTAAACCTTGACGATCTTCAGTACGCCCGGTGCCAGGTCATCACCCTGCTGCAGCTTGCGCTTCTTGTCTTCGAACTTGTCGTCCAGCAGACGGCGACGATCGACGATGTACTGCTGAGCCTTTTCCAGCTGCTCGTTCAGTGCATCTTCGGCCATGCGCAGTTTGAACCACTGCCCGTGCTCCAGACCATCCAGCACTTCGTCAGTGATCACGGTGCCTTTCTTCAGGCCCGCGCCACCGTCGACCACCTGGCCGTTCAGAGCAGAACGCAGACGCTCGAAGGTTGCACCTTCGACGATGCGGAACTCTTCGTTGAGGTCCTTGCGGATCTCGTCCAGCTGCATCTTCTCGATGGCCAGAGCGCGGCTGTCGCGCTCGACGCCATCACGGGTGAAGACCTGTACGTCGATGACGGTACCCTTGGTGCCGGTTGGCACGCGCAGGGAGGTGTCCTTAACGTCGCTGGCCTTCTCACCGAAGATTGCGCGCAGCAGTTTTTCTTCCGGAGTCAGCTGGGTTTCGCCTTTTGGCGTTACCTTGCCGACCAGGATGTCGCCAGCGCCGACTTCGGCACCCACGTAGACGATACCGGCTTCGTCCAGCTTGTTCAGTGCGGCTTCACCCACGTTCGGGATGTCCGCAGTGATTTCCTCTGGGCCAAGCTTGGTGTCACGCGCCACACAGGTCAGTTCCTGGATGTGGATGGTGGTGAAGCGGTCTTCCTGAACCACACGCTCGGACAGGCAGATGGAGTCTTCGAAGTTGAAGCCGTTCCACGCCATGAACGCGATGCGCATGTTCTGACCCAGTGCCAGTTCACCCATGTCGGTGGACGGGCCGTCGGCCATGATGTCGCCACGCTGAACCTTGTCACCCTTGCTCACCAGCGGACGCTGGTTGATGCAGGTGTTCTGGTTCGAACGGGTGTACTTAGTCAGGTTGTAGATATCCACACCTGCTTCGCCGGTTTCCACTTCGTCGTCGGCAACGCGAACAACGATACGGCTGGCGTCGACCGAGTCGATCACGCCACCGCGACGAGCAACCACGCAGACACCGGAGTCACGGGCAACGTTGCGCTCCATGCCGGTACCTACCAGCGGCTTGTCGGCGCGCAGGGTCGGTACAGCCTGACGCTGCATGTTCGAACCCATCAATGCACGGTTGGCGTCGTCATGCTCGAGGAACGGAATCAGCGACGCAGCGACGGAAACAACCTGCTTCGGCGAAACGTCCATCAGGGTGACGTCTTCCGGCGCCTTGACGGTGAATTCGTTCAGGTGACGAACAGCTACCAGCTCATCGATCAGCTGCTTCTTCTCGTTCATCGCGGCCGAAGCCTGGGCGATGACGTGATCCGCCTCTTCAATGGCCGACAGGAACACGATGTCGTCACTGACCACGCCTTCCTTCACTACGCGGTACGGGCTTTCCAGGAAGCCGTACTGGTTGGTGCGGGCATAGGCTGCCAGGGAGTTGATCAGACCGATGTTCGGACCTTCAGGGGTCTCGATCGGGCACACACGGCCGTAGTGGGTCGGGTGTACGTCACGGACTTCGAAGCCGGCACGCTCACGGGTCAGACCGCCTGGGCCGAGTGCGGAGACGCGGCGCTTGTGGGTGATCTCGGAGAGCGGGTTGTTCTGGTCCATGAACTGGGACAGCTGGCTGGAACCGAAGAACTCTTTCACCGCTGCCGCAACCGGCTTGGCGTTGATCAGGTCTTGCGGCATCAGGCCTTCGCTTTCCGCCATCGACAGGCGTTCCTTGACCGCGCGCTCGACACGCACCAGGCCAACGCGGAACTGGTTCTCGGCCATCTCACCGACGCAACGTACACGACGGTTACCCAGGTGGTCGATGTCGTCGACGATGCCTTTGCCGTTACGGATGTCGACCAGGGTCTTCAGAACCTCGACGATATCTTCCTTGCTCAGCACGCCCGAACCTTCGATCTCGGTACGACCGATCCGACGGTTGAACTTCATGCGGCCAACGGCGGACAGGTCGTAACGCTCGGCGCTGAAGAACAAGTTGTTGAACAGGGTCTCGGCAGCATCCTTGGTTGGCGGCTCGCCAGGACGCATCATGCGGTAGATCTCGACCAGGGCTTCCAGCTGGTTGCTGGTGGTGTCGATCTTCAGGGTGTCGGAGATGAACGGACCGCAATCGATGTCGTTGGTGTACAGGGTCTCGATACGGACGACCTGAGCCTTGGCGACCTTGATCAGCAGTTCAGTGGTCATCTCGGTGTTGCATTCAGCCAGGATCTCGCCGGTAGCCGGATGCACAATAGCCTTGGCAGTAGTGCGGCCCAGGACGTATTCCATTGGAACGTCCAGCTGCTTGACGCCGGCCTTCTCGAGCTGGTTGATGTGGCGCGCAGTAATACGGCGGCCCTGCTCGACGATGACTTTGCCGGTTTCGTCATGGATATCCATGACTGCAACCTCACCACGCAGACGCTGCGGTACCAGTTCCAGGCTGAGTTTCTCGCCGGAAATGTGGAACACGTTGGTGGTGTAGAAGGTGTTCAGCACTTCTTCAGTGCTGTAACCCAGGGCACGCAGCAGCACCGAGGCCGGCAGTTTGCGGCGACGGTCGATACGCACGAACACGCAGTCCTTCGGGTCGAACTCGAAGTCCAGCCAGGAGCCGCGGTAAGGGATGATGCGAGCGGAGTACAGCAGCTTGCCGGAGCTGTGAGTCTTGCCACGGTCGTGGTCGAAGAACACACCAGGCGAACGGTGCAGCTGGGAAACGATCACACGCTCGGTACCGTTGATAACGAAGGTACCGTTCTCAGTCATCAGGGGGATTTCACCCATGTAGACTTCTTGCTCTTTGATGTCCTTGATCGCTTTGTTCGACGATTCCTTGTCGAAGATGATCAGGCGCACCTTGACCCGCAGTGGGACCGCGAAGGTCACGCCACGCAGGACACATTCCTTCACATCGAAGGCGGGTTCGCCCAGGCGATAGCCTACGTACTCCAGGGCAGCATTGCCGGAGTAGCTGATGATCGGGAATACCGATTTGAAGGCCGCGTGCAGGCCGACGTCGCGGAACTGATCCTTGGATGCTCCCGCTTGCAGGAATTCGCGATACGAATCCAGCTGGATGGCCAGGAGGTAAGGCACATCCATGACGTCCGGCAACTTGCTAAAGTCCTTGCGGATACGTTTTTTCTCAGTGTATGAGTAAGCCATCAGCGTTCCCCAGCTTGGTCACCTGCTTGTTTGGCTTCTCCCGGCGGGAGCAGCCAGAAAATCGTGCAAACCTCTTGGTTTGCGCCACCCACATGGGTGTCTTGCAGCTTGTTATCGGGGCCGGCCTGACCGGCCACCAATAACGGAAAAAGGCCGGTGGCATAAGCCACCAGCCATCAGCCCTTCGCTCAACGCTCGGACTGGAGTCGCAAGGTCGAGATTACTTCAGCTCGACTTTAGCGCCAGCTTCTTCCAGCTTCTTCTTCGCGTCTTCAGCGGCTTCTTTCGAAACGCCTTCAGCGATAACCTGAGGAGCGCCGTCGACTTTCTCTTTGGCTTCTTTCAGGCCCAGACCGGTCAGTTCACGAACGGCCTTGATCACGTTTACTTTCTTGTCGCCAGCTTCGGTCAGAACGACGTTGAACTCGGTCTGCTCTTCAACAGCGGCAGCAGCGCCAGCAGCTGGGCCAGCAGCAACAGCGGCAGCAGCGGTAACGCCGAAGGTTTCTTCCATCGCTTTGATCAGTTCAACAATTTCCAGAACAGTTTTCTGGCCGATCGCTTCGATGATTTGTTCGTTAGTCAGAGACATGACTTAAATCCTGTATTGGGGTGACAGCCTACGCAGCCATCAAATTAAACGTATGATTTTGAAAGAGTTGCGCGTGCCTTAGGCAGCAGCAGCTTCTTTCTGGTCGCGCAGAGCTGCCAGGGTACGAGCCAGCTTGCTGGTTGCACCTTGGATTACGCTCATCAGCTGTGCGATAGCCTCGTCGCGAGTTGGCAGGGTTGCCAGCACGTCGATCTGGTTAGCGGCAAGGAACTTGCCGTCGAACGCAGCTGCCTTGATCTCGAACTTGTCCTGACCCTTGGCGAACTCTTTGAACAGACGAGCAGCAGCGCCCGGGTGTTCGTTGGAGAAAGCAATCAGGGTCGGGCCTTTGAACGCGTCGTTGAGGATCGAGAATTCGGTGCCTTCAACAGCGCGCTTCAGCAGGGTGTTACGTACGACACGTACGTATACGCCAGCTTCGCGGGCCTCTTTACGGAGTCCGGTCATTGCGCCTACAGTCACACCACGGGCATCAGCCACGACAGCGGACAGAGCGACTTTGGCAGCCTCGTTGACTTCAGCGACGATGGCCTTCTTGTCTTCGAGTTTAATTGCCACGGGTTTACTCCTGGTTTTTACCGTTTCATCTGGCCGAAGCCGGATGTCGTTTTGGTGTCTGATTCGGTAACGAATCGGGAGCACCATCTGCGTGGGCTGGTATTTTAAGGCTTGCGCCGCCTACGGTCTTGGATAGCCCCCGCCAGGCAGGGACCCCAATTTTTGCTGGTGGCGCGACAGGTCGCGCCACCATGTTCTTACACGTTCAGCGAGCTCTGATCGATGACCAGACCTGGGCCCATGGTGGTGCTCAGGGTAACGCGCTTGACGTAGATACCTTTCGAGGAAGCTGGCTTGATACGCTTCAGATCAGCGATCAGGGCTTCAACGTTTTCCTTCAGCTTGCCGGCTTCGAAGCCGACCTTGCCAACGGAGGTGTGGATGATACCGTTCTTGTCGGTACGGTAGCGAACCTGACCAGCCTTGGCGTTCTTGACAGCGCCGGCTACGTCTGGGGTCACGGTACCAACTTTCGGGTTAGGCATCAGGCCGCGAGGACCCAGAACCTGACCCAGTTGACCTACAACGCGCATGGCATCAGGCGATGCGATGACGACGTCATAGTTCAGGTCGCCGCCTTTCATTTCGGCAGCCAGATCGTCCATACCTACGCGGTCAGCGCCGGCAGCCAGAGCGGCTTCAGCAGCTGGACCCTGGGTGAAGACAGCAACGCGAACGGTCTTGCCAGTGCCGTGTGGCAGCACGGTAGCGCTACGTACGACCTGGTCAGATTTACGCGGGTCAACACCAAGGTTAACGGCGATGTCGTAGGACTCTACGAACTTGGCAGCCGGCAGCGAAGCCAGCAGAGTGGCCGCTTCTTCGAAGTTGTAGGCCTTGCCTGCTTCGATTTTCTCGGCGATTGCCTTTTGGCGTTTGGTCAGCTTAGCCATTACACACCCTCCACGTTCAGGCCCATGCTGCGGGCAGAGCCAGCGATGGTGCGTACAGCAGCGTCCAGGTCAGCGGCAGTCAGATCAGCCTGTTTAGCTTTGGCGATGTCTTCCAGCTGAGCACGGGTAACGGTACCGACTTTAACGGTGTTCGGGCGAGCCGAACCACTGGTCAGGCCAGCAGCTTTCTTCAGCAGAACCGAGGCAGGGGTGCTCTTGGTCTCGAAGGTGAAGCTACGGTCGCTGTAGACAGTGATGATCACAGGAGTCGGCAGGCCGGCTTCTTGACCCTGGGTACGGGCGTTGAAGGCCTTGCAGAATTCCATGATGTTCACACCGTGTTGACCCAGTGCTGGACCAACGGGTGGGCTTGGGTTGGCCTGGCCGGCCTTAACTTGCAGCTTGATGTAAGCCTGAATCTTCTTAGCCATGAGCTACTCCAAAATCGGGTACGAACGCCTGTTGGCTCCCCGGATGACTTGCGTTTTATCCCAGTGACGACAAAACCCCGCAGCACACAGGGCTGCGGGGTATGGGATGCTTCGTCCGCCTAGACCTTTTCGACCTGGCTGAACTCGAGCTCCACCGGAGTAGAGCGACCGAAAATGAGCACCGCTACCTGCAGGCGACTCTTTTCGTAGTTAACCTCTTCGACACTACCATTGAAGTCAGCGAACGGACCGTCAATGACTCGAACCACTTCACCCGGCTCGAACAGCGTCTTCGGCTTCGGCTTGTCGCTACCGTCGGCAACGCGACGCAGGATAGCCTCTGCTTCTTTATCGGTGATCGGCGCAGGCTTGTCTGCGGTGCCGCCAATAAAGCCCATCACACGAGGGGTGTCCTTGACCAAGTGCCAAGTCCCTTCATTCATCTCCATCTGGACCAGTACATAGCCAGGGAAGAATTTACGCTCGCTCTTGCGCTTCTGGCCATTGCGCATTTCGACGACTTCTTCGGTCGGGACCAAGATCTCGCCGAAACCGTCTTCCATGCCAGCCAGCTTGACGCGCTCGATCAGGGAGCGCATTACATGCTTCTCGTAACCCGAGTAAGCATGCACAACATACCAACGCTTAGCCACGGGACACCTTTAGCCAACGATCAAGGAGACCGCCCAGCCGAGCAGGGAATCAAGACCCCACAGCAGCAGTGCCATAACCAGCACGACAGCCACGACAATCAGCGTGGTCTGGGTGGTTTCCTGGCGGGTCGGCCACACGACTTTACGAATCTCGGTACGAGCTTCCTTCGCCAGCGCAAAGAACGACTTACCCTTCGCAGTCTGCAGAGCTACAAAGCCCGCGACAGCAGCCAGGACGAGAAGTGCAAGGACGCGATACAGGATCGGGGAGGCGGAGTAATACTGGTTACCCACTACACCGACAACCACCAAAGCCACTACAGCCAGCCACTTGAACAGATCAAAACGCGATTCTTGGGCTTCAGTTTTGGGAGTCATCGAGGAGGATCCTGTGAGAAGAAAGCCATCACACCGAGGTGAAATGGCAGGTCAGGAGGGAATCGAACCCCCAACCTACGGTTTTGGAGACCGTCGCTCTGCCAATTGAGCTACTGACCTGTAACGCTGTATCAGGCCGGCCATTATACCGGCCTGATCAAGTAAATCAACTACTTATTCAATAATTTTTGCTACGACGCCGGCGCCGACGGTACGACCGCCTTCACGGATAGCGAAGCGCAGACCGTCTTCCATTGCGATGGTCTTGATCAGGGTGACAGTCATCTGAATGTTGTCACCTGGCATTACCATTTCAACGCCTTCCGGCAGTTCGCAGTTACCGGTCACGTCAGTGGTACGGAAGTAGAACTGAGGACGGTAGCCCTTGAAGAACGGAGTGTGACGACCGCCTTCTTCCTTCGACAGAACGTAGACTTCTGCGGTGAACTTGGTGTGCGGCTTGACCGAACCTGGCTTGACCAGAACCTGGCCACGCTCAACGTCGTCACGCTTGGTACCGCGCAGCAGAACGCCGCAGTTCTCGCCAGCACGACCTTCGTCCAGCAGCTTGCGGAACATCTCAACACCGGTGCAGGTGGTGGTGGTGGTGTCACGCAGACCAACGATTTCCAGCGGATCCTGAACGCGGACGATACCACGCTCGATACGACCGGTAACAACGGTACCACGACCCGAGATCGAGAATACGTCTTCGATCGGCATCAGGAACGGCTGGTCAACGGCACGAACTGGCTCAGGGATGTAGGCATCCAGAGTTTCTACCAGCTTCTTGACAGCGGTAGTACCCATTTCGTTGTCGTCTTTGCCTTCCAGGGCCATACGAGCCGAACCGATGATGATCGGGGTATCGTCGCCTGGGAAGTCGTAGGTGGACAGCAGGTCGCGAACTTCCATCTCGACCAGTTCCAGCAGCTCGGCGTCGTCTACCAGGTCAGCCTTGTTCAGGAAGACCACGATGTAAGGAACACCTACCTGACGGGACAGCAGGATGTGCTCACGGGTTTGTGGCATCGGACCATCGGCGGCCGAGCAAACCAGGATCGCGCCGTCCATCTGGGCAGCACCGGTGATCATGTTCTTCACGTAGTCAGCGTGACCTGGGCAGTCAACGTGAGCGTAGTGACGAATGTTCGAGTTGTACTCGACGTGAGCGGTGTTGATGGTGATACCGCGCGCTTTTTCTTCCGGAGCCGAGTCGATCTTGTCGAACTCAACGACTGCCGAACCGAAAACTTCGGAGCAGACGCGAGTCAGAGCTGCGGTCAGAGTGGTCTTACCGTGGTCAACGTGGCCGATAGTGCCGACGTTAACGTGGGGAAGGGAACGATCAAACTTTTCCTTAGCCATCGATACAATCCTCCGCAGAAGAAATAGTCTTGCGCTGATAAAACAAAGGCAGATATTTTCATATCTGCCTTGTTTATATGGAGCTCTTGAGCGGACTTGAACCGCTGACCTCACCCTTACCAAGGGTGTGCTCTACCAACTGAGCTACAAGAGCGAAACACTTTGTGCAAAATCCAGCAAACTTGGAGCGGGTAGCGGGAATCGAACCCGCATCATCAGCTTGGAAGGCTGAGGTTCTACCACTAAACTATACCCGCGGAGCTTGCGGCTCTCGCTAAAACTGGTGGAGGGAGAAGGATTCGAACCTTCGAAGCTCTCGCAACGGATTTACAGTCCGTCCCCTTTGACCGCTCGGGAATCCCTCCAGATGTGGCCGGCATTCTATTTGTCTGCCGTCCTAGTGTCAAGCGTTTTTTCAAATTTTTTCAATCAAATCTGAAACTTAGCTGCTTTGACACTGCTTCCAGTTCTGCCACCTGAGTGGTCTTCCCTGTGAAGCGGGCGCCATTCTATCAAGCTATTCGCCAGTTGCAATACCCTGGCAGAAAATAATTTTGTGTTTTAAGTCTTTGAAATCGTTGGAAAGAGTCGCAAGGACGGTTTGGTCCAGCAAACGCTCGCTTTCCGGGGCAACCTTGAGCCAACGACCGTCCGCCCCTGGCAGCTGCCCCACCACCGGCAGCGTGGCAATATCCAAGCTCACCAAACGCTGACGCAGCGCATCGAGCTGCCCCTGCCCCATCACACCACCGACCACCAGGCATTCGTCCCGCCGCTTGGGCGGTGCCGACACCCCTGTTTCGCGCAACAGGCGGATTTCTTGCTGATTGCCCTTGTACAGCGACAAGGGCGCGACTTCCTTGACCTTCAGCGGGGCTTCCTGCTGGTGCCACACGTAATAGAAGACGTTAAGCACCAGTAACAGCAGAAACAACCAACGCATAGGCACCTCAATCCAATGGGCAGGCCATGGCCAGGCCTACGAAAACCAGGTCAGGCACGACACGCGCCTGGGGGACGGCCTCCTTTACCAGCGGCGCATCGCCACCTGTGAGGAACACCGTGAAATCCTCCCCCCACAATGCACGCGCCTGTTCGAGCTGGGTACGCGCAAAACCCTGAAGCATCAACACGCAACCGCGCTCGACCGCCTCGACCGTCGAGCGTCCCGGCGCCAGACTGGCCAATGCCCGCTCGGCGGAAGCATCGTCATAACGGATACGCCGGGTGTGCGTACGCAACTGGCTACGCATCAATGGCATCCCCGGGCAGATGTAGCCACCCAGATGCTCGCCATCCGCCGCCACGAAATCCGCTTTTGCAGCGGTCCCCAGATCAATGACCAGGCAGGCGCCCCTGGCCAAGTGAAAGGCTCCTAGCGCCGCCAACCAACGGTCCATGCCCAGGCGCTGGTAATCGTCATAGCCATTGCGCACACCCGCCATTTCCCGGGCCGGGTGCGCCACCCGTGCCTGCACGGCAAACGCCTGGGCAATCAGCGCGCAAAGCGCATCGGTTTCGTCCTCACTGCGCACACTTACAATGCGGCAACCGCTGAGACGCACCGAAGCCAGTGCAGCCACTTCGGCCACCAGCGCCTGATCGGAGTCGACGATACCGCCGCTTTCAATCACTGCATCAGCGACATGGATTACTCGCCATTTGATGAAGCTGTTACCGCAATCGAGCTCAAGAATCATCACGCAACCTCAAACTGAGCTCACCACCACTGAAGCTCTTCTCCACCCCGTCCACCTCAAGGCGCAAGCCGCCCTGCCCGTCGACGCCAAGAACCACGCCATCAATACGCGTGCTACCGGCAACCAGAGAAACACTGCGCCCCTGCCAGAGGTGCGCCTGCTCCCATTCTTCCTGGAATGCGGCAAACCCATAGCGACGATGCCGTGCCAATTCGTGCTGCAACTGCTGACTGAGCAACGCTACCAGCCGGTTACGGTCTATTGCCGCACCTATTTCGCGACGCATCGAGGTCCACATCTGGTCGACCTGATCGTTGGTCTGCATGTTCACATTGATGCCAATACCCAGCACCACATGACAAACATCTGCCGGGTCGCCCACTAACTCCAGGAGGATACCGGTGATCTTTTGCCCGCGAACGAGGACATCGTTGGGCCATTTGAGCCCCACATCCCTTACACCAAAAGCCTGCAGGGTACGCATTACCGCCAATCCAACCACCAGGCTCAAGCCCTCGAGCTGGCGCATGCCACCATCCACGCGGAGAACCAGGCTGTAATAGAGGTTTTCGGCAAACGGGCTGACCCACTGCCGACCGCGCCGACCACGGCCGGCGCTCTGGCGCTCGGCCAGGACCAGGAATGGAGCGATCTGCCCTTCCCCGGCGAGCCGCAAGCCTTCGGCATTGGTCGAGTCGATGGTTTCGTGGATGAACACGGGCCAATGCTCGCCTTCGGCAAACTCGGAGATCGCCTGTGCATCGAGCAAAGCCAGTGGCGCCGCCAGCTGATAGCCGCGCCCACGAACCTTGTGAATGGTGAGGTTCAGTTCGCTCTCCAGGTGCTGCAGCTGCTTCCAAACGGCGCTGCGACTTACCCCGAGGGCCGACCCCAGAGCTTCTCCGGAATGGAACCGACCATCCTTGAGGAGATTCAACAACTTCAGCATGCCAGTCTCGACTTGGAATAAGGCAGGCATGATAGCTATGGGCCGTTGGCTTGCATAGGAAAAGGGCCCGCCGGCAGGGCGATGGGGATCCTGCAGCATACCCTGAAGACCCCGCCGCACTTATGGGCTTTCGCCGCAAAGCAGGCGACGCGGTGGATGGCACCGGTCTTGCTGGTGTTCGCAGGTGAACCCGCTGTATGCCCGGGAATTTTTGCACCACAAAGACAAAACCCCTACCTGCATGTGCAGATAGGGGTTTTGCGAAATGAATCTTGACGATGACCTACTCTCACATGGGGAAACCCCACACTACCATCGGCGATGCATCGTTTCACTGCTGAGTT
>NZ_NEJN01000010.1:0-214338 GCF_002113105.1 Pseudomonas sp. B22(2017) | reverse complement strand
AACCATGACCGCATCAAGCTGAGGCTCAATGGCCTGAGCCCTGTCGAGTACAGGACCCAGGCGGCAGCTTAAACTGTCCAACTTTTTGGGGGCAGTCCAGGATCTCCACTACCTGTGGGAGCTGGCTTGCCGGCGATTTGGCCGACTAGCGGCCCTATTCACTTCCTCCAGGCCTTGCGCAAGCGCATCAACGCCTCGGCAATCTCCCCCTCCGGCACCGCTGCAAACCCCAGCACCAGCCCTGCCCTTTTATCCACAGGCACCTCGCTGTCAGCCAGCCAGAAATTGCTCAGCGGCGTCACCTCCACCCCCACCGCTTCAGCCTTGGCCACCAACTCCTGCTCCCGCGCAAAGTTATCCACATCGACCTTCACATGCAGCCCGGCCGCCACCTCCGGCATGCCGCTCAAACCCGGAATATCCACGGGCCAGCCAGCCTTCAGCACATTGCGCCGGCTCAACGCCGCCTTGCGCATGCGCCGAATATGCCGCTGGAAGTGCCCCCGTGCCATGAACTCTGCCATCACGCACTGGCTACTGACCTCCGAATGCCGCACCGCCAGCGCCCTGCCCTGGCTGAACGGCTGCGCCAGTTGTGGTGGCAGTACCAGATAGCCCAGGCGCAACGCCGGAAAGGCGATCTTGCCGAAGGTACCGACGTACAGCACCCGCCCGTGCCGGTCGAGCGCCGCTAGCGGGGCCAAGGGCGCACCGCTGTACCGGTACTCGCCGTCGTAGTCGTCTTCGATGATCCAGCCTTCGCTGCGCTCGGCCCATGCCAGCAGCTCCAGGCGTCGCGCCAGGCTCATGGTCACCCCGGTCGGGTACTGGTGGGCTGGCGTGACATAGGCCAGCCGGCAATCCGTCAGTTGCCCGAGCCGGCGACAGTCCATGCCGTCCTCGTCCACCGGCACGCCACACAGCCTGCCACCGGCCAGCGCAAAGGCATGCCCGGCTGCGCGGTAACCCGGGTTTTCCACAGCCACACCGTCGCCCGGCTGCAACAGCAACTGTGCACAAAGGCTGATTGCCTGCTGCGCACCACTGGTGATCACAATTTGTTCAGCGGTACAACTCAGCCCACGCGAGCGACGCAGGTAGGCCGCGATCAGTTCGCGCAGCAGCGGCTCGCCTGCCGGGTCACCATAACCCAACTGCGCCGGAGCCGGGTTGCGCCAGAAACCCGCCTGCAGCTTGGCCCAGACGTCGAACGGGAACAGGTCGAACGCCGGAATACCGACGCGAAAAGCACGCGGTGCACCGCTTCTTGGGGGCGGCAGATGGTTACTTTTCAGGCGCTGCAAAGGCTCGCTGGAACGACGCTTGCTGGATAAATCCTCAGTATTTTCTGAGGGAGATGTGGATAAGTCTGTTGATAACCCACGGGATAACCCTGTGGATACTTGTGTGGATAGTTTTGCAGTGGAGAGCTTCGGTAACTGGCTGACATAGGTGCCATCGCCTACCCGGCTTTCGATGTAGCCCTCGGCATATAGCTGGTCATAGGCCCGCACCACACTATTGCGTGACAGCGCCAGCATGGCGGCCAGATCACGAGTGGCCGGTAGCCGCGTGCCACTGCTCAGGCGCCCGTCCAGCACCCGCGCACGTAGCGCCTGGTACAGCTGCTGGCTGAGCCCGCGGCGGCGATCGAGGTCGATCCCGGCAGGGTCGAAAGGCAACACGAGGGGGCGCTCGCTCATGGCATTGGACCTATAAAAACAGCTGTTAATGGCTCTTACTATGAACCAATAGCCTGCCTAGGATGGAGCCATCGCACAAGGAAACCGAGCATGTACAACAGCAAACCCCATCAGGAACACGACCTCGGGCGCCTGCACCAGCACATGCTCGACACCCGCCTGGCCATCCTGGTCAGCCAGGGCGAACAAGGCCTGCTGGCCACGCACCTGCCAGTGCTGGTCGATATTGCCGAAGGCGAATTCGGCACCGTCTATGCCCACCTGGCGCGGGCCAACCCCCAATGGCACGACCTGAGGCAAGGTGGCGAAGCCCTGCTGGTGTTCCCCGGCGCCGATGCCTATGTCAGCCCCGGTTACTACCCGAGCAAGACCGACAACCCCAAGGTGGTGCCAACCTGGAACTACCTGGCGGTGCACGCCTATGGCCCAGCCGAAGTGATCCACGAAGCCGAAACCTTGCTGGCCATTGTCAGCCGACTGACCGAGCGCCACGAACAAGGCCGCGACGAACCGTGGAAAGTCACCGACGCCCCGCGTGATTACCTCGATGGCATGCTCCGCGCCATCGTCGGTGTTCGCTTGCCCATCACCCGCCTGCAAGGCGCGCGCAAGCTAAGCCAGAACCGCTCTGAGCAAGACATTGCCGGCGTGCGTGAAGGCCTTAGCGCCAGCCCCGATTACCTGGATAACCAACTCGCGGCGCATATGCGCCAACTCTGAAGGAATAGCCCATGTCCAGCGTTACCCTGCGTCCTGTCACCACCCAAGACCATGCTGCCTGGCTCGCCCTGTGGCAGGCCTACTTGCACTTCTATGAATCCGAATTGGCCGATGAGGTCAGCCTCAGCACCTGGCAACGCCTGCTCGACCCAAACGAACCGACCCATTCAGCCTTGGCCTGGGTCGATGGCAAGGCGGTGGGCATGGTCAACTTCATCTACCATCGTTCCAACTGGAGCATTGGCAACGCCTGCTACCTGCAGGACCTGTACGTGGAAAGCGGGCAGCGCTGCCTGGGCATCGGCCGCCAGCTGATCGAGCACGTCTACGCCCAAGCCAAGACCGACAACTGCATCAAGGTGTACTGGGTGACCCATGAGACCAACGCCACCGCCATCAGCCTGTACCAACAGGTTGCCGAGCGCTCGGGCTTCATCCAATTCCGCAAAGAGTTCTAAGGCCGAACATGACCGACGCATTGAACTGGAAACCCGCCGCAGTCCCACAGGCCGACCCTATCGACGGCCGTTTCATCCGCCTCGAAAAGCTTGACCCGGCGCGACATGGCGACGACCTCTGGGAGGTGTTGCAAGGCCCGGCTGCCGATCCGGTACTGTGGGACTACTTGCCCTATGGCCCATTTGCCGAGCGTGCCGCCTTCGACCGTTGGCTGGAAGGCAACGCCGCCGGCCGCGACCCGCTGTTCTACACCGTCATCGACCGCACCAGCGGCCAGGCCCAGGGCATCCTCAGCCTGATGTCGATCGTGCCCGACCACGGTCGCATCGAAATTGGCCACATCGCCTTCGGCGCCGCCATGCAGCGTACACCCAAGGGCACCGAGGCGGTGTACCTGCTGGGCAAGCTGGGCTTCGAGCTGGGCAACCGCCGGCTGGAGTGGAAGTGCAACAACGCCAACGCCCGCTCCAAGCGTGCTGCGGAGCGGTTTGGCTTTGTCTATGAAGGAGTGTTCCGCAAGCACCTTGTGGTGAAGGACCACAATCGGGATACGGCGTGGTATTCGATTACCGATGATGAGTGGCCAGCGGTGGCCGCCGGGTTCGAGCGGTGGTTGAGCGATACCAACCAACAACCTGGAGGTCAGGTAGAAACACTTGAGGCATGCCGTAAAGGTTGAGAGTTGTGTTGGATCCGCCGGCCTCTTCGCGGGTACTGACCTCAGGCTTGCGGGGGCCTGTAGGAGCAGCCTTGTGCTGCGAAGAGGCCGTCAGATTCAACGCAAAAAAAGGGGAGCATCCGCTCCCCAGAGGTTAACCGCTTGTAGATGAGGGCTTATCTCAGCCCTCGATCTCGATCAGGATCTCGCCCGGAGTCACACGGTCGCCCTTGGCCACGTGGATGGCCACGACCTTGCCAGCGATACCCGCCTGCACTTCGGTCTCCATCTTCATGGCTTCGGTGATCAGCACGGCCTGGCCGGTCTTGACCATGTCGCCTTCCTTGACCAGCACATCGACGATGTTGCCTGGCATGGTGGTGCTGACGTGGCCCGGGGCACTGGCCTGCTTGCGCTTGCTGCTGCCGCCGCCGACGAATTCGTTGAGCGGCTCGAACACCACTTCTTCCGGCATGCCGTCGATCGACAGGTAGAAGTGGCGCTTGCCTTCGGCCTTCACGCCCACACCGGTGATGTCGACACGGTAGGTTTCGCCGTGCACATCGATGACGAACTCGGTCGGTACGCCTTCACCGCTGTGGGACGCCACTGCGCCCGCTTCAGGAATTGGCAGCAGAACCTCGGGAGTCAGGGTGCCGGCTTCACGCTCTTCGAGGAACTTGCGGCCAATGTCAGGGAACATGGCGAAAGTCAGCACGTCTTCTTCGCATCGGGCCAGGGCGCCGATATCGGCACGCAGCTTGGCCATTTCCGGCTTCAACAGGTCGGCTGGGCGCACGTCGATCACTTCTTCACTGCCGATCGCCTGACGGCGCAGCTGCTCATTGACCACGCCCGGAGCCTTGCCGTAACCGCCTTGCAGGTACAGCTTCACCTCGTTGGTGATGGTCTTGTAGCGCTCGCCGGCCAACACGTTGAAGAATGCCTGGGTACCGACGATCTGCGAGGTCGGGGTCACCAGCGGTGGGAAGCCGAGGTCTTCACGCACGCGCGGGATCTCAGCCAGCACTTCGTTCATGCGGTTGAGGGCGCCCTGTTCCTTGAGCTGGTTGGCCAGGTTGGAAATCATGCCGCCCGGTACCTGGTTGACCTGCACGCGGGTGTCCACGGCGGTGAACTCGCTTTCGAACTGGTGGTACTTCTTGCGCACGGCATAGAAGTACAGGCCGATTTCCTGCAGCAGTTCCAGGTCCAGACCAGTATCGAATTCGCTGCCCTTGAGCGCGGCAACCATCGACTCGGTACCCGGGTGGCTGGTGCCCCAAGCGAAGCTGGAGATGGCGGTGTCGATGTGATCGGCGCCGTTTTCCACAGCCTTCAGCTGACACATTGCGGCCAGGCCGGCAGTGTCGTGGGAGTGGATGAACACCGGCAGCGACTGCTCGGCTTTCAGCGCCTTGACCAGTTCGCCGGTGGCGAACGGGGTCAGCAGGCCGGCCATGTCCTTGATCGCGATCGAGTCGCAACCCATGGCTTCCATCTGCTTGGCCTGGTTCACGAAGGCTTCGATGGTGTGCACCGGGCTGGTGGTGTAGGCGATGGTGCCCTGAGCGTGCTTGCCGGCAGCCTTGACCGCTTCAATGGCCACGCGCAGGTTACGCACGTCGTTCATGGCATCGAAGATACGGAATACGTCGATACCGTTGACTGCGGCCTTGGCGACGAACGCCTTGACCACGTCGTCGCTGTAGTGGCGGTAGCCCAGCAGGTTCTGGCCGCGCAGCAGCATTTGCAGGCGGGTGTTGGGCAGCGCTGCGCGCAGCTTGCGCAGGCGCTCCCACGGGTCTTCCTTGAGGAAGCGCACGCAGGCGTCGAAGGTGGCGCCACCCCAGACTTCCAGCGACCAGTAGCCGACCTTGTCGAGCTTGTCGCAGATCGGCAGCATGTCTTCGGTACGCATGCGGGTGGCCAGCAGGGACTGGTGGGCGTCGCGCAGGATCGTGTCGGTTACGTGAATTTTCTTGGACATTATGGGGTTCCTCACAGGCCTGCGTGGGCGGCGATGGCGGCGGCGATGGCCAGGGCCAGCTCTTCGGGTTTGCGCTTGATCGAGTAATTGGTCAGTTCCGGGTGGCTTTCGACGAAGCTGGTGTTGAACTGGCCGCTACGGAATTCCGGATTGCGCAGGATTTCCTGGTAGTACGCGGCGGTGGTCTTCACCCCTTGCACGCGCATGTCGTCCAGGGCCCGCAGGCCGCGGTCCATGGCTTCTTCCCAGGTCAACGCCCACACCACCAGTTTCAGGCACATGGAGTCGTAGAACGGCGGGATGGTGTAGCCGGTGTAGATCGCTGTGTCGGTACGCACGCCTGGGCCGCCGGGTGCGTAGTAACGGGTGATCTTGCCGAAGCTGGGCAGGAAGTTGTTCTTCGGATCTTCGGCGTTGATGCGGAACTGCAGCGCGTAACCGCGGTGCTGGATGTCTTCCTGCTTGACCGACAGCGGCAGGCCCGAGGCAATGCGGATCTGCTCACGGACGATGTCGATACCGGTGATTTCCTCGGTGATGGTGTGTTCCACCTGCACCCGGGTGTTCATTTCCATGAAGTACACCTCGCCATCGGCGAGCAGGAACTCCACGGTACCGGCGTTCTCGTAGTTCACCGCCTTGGCCGCACGCACCGCCAGGTCGCCGATGTAGGCGCGCTGTTCGGGGGTGAGCTGGGGGCTCGGAGCAATTTCGATGAGTTTCTGGTTGCGGCGCTGGATCGAGCAGTCGCGCTCGAACAGGTGCACGACGTTGCCAAAGCTGTCACCGAGGATCTGCGCCTCGATGTGCTTGGGGTTGACGATGCACTTTTCCAGGAACACTTCCGCAGAACCAAAGGCCTTGGTAGCCTCGGAGATGACGCGGGGGAAATTCTGTTCCAGTTCTTCACGGCTGTTGCAACGGCGAATACCACGGCCGCCACCACCAGAGGTGGCCTTGAGCATGACCGGGTAACCGATGCGGTCACCTTCGCTCAGGGCTTCGTGAATATCGGCAACGTTGCCTTCTGTACCCGGGGTTACCGGCACACCAGCGGCGATCATGGTGCGACGCGCTTCGGTCTTGTCGCCCATGCGGCGGATGACCTCGGCGGCCGGGCCGATGAACTTGATCCCGCGCTCGGCGCAGATCTCTGCCAGTTCAGCATTTTCCGACAGGAAACCATAACCTGGGTGCAGGGCATCACAGCCGGTTTCCACAGCCAGGTTCACCAGCTTGCGCGGGTTCAGGTAACCGGCCAGCGGCTCGGCACCAATGCTGTGGGCTTCATCGGCACGCTTGACGTGCAACGCATGGCGGTCGGCGTCGGAATAGATCGCCACCGAGCGAATGCCCATTTCGGCGCACGCACGCACGATCCGAACTGCAATTTCACCTCGGTTGGCGATCAGGATTTTTTTTATCACTGGAGTCTTCCCAAAGCCGTAGGAACAGTCGAGCCGGTTCTCCCGGTCGGCGCGTGACCAGACGTTGCTGGCCAGTCGCACATTCACCCTAGCGCTGTAGGTTGATAAACAAAAATCAATATTTGTTAGGGGCTGTATTAGCAAAAGCTTATAGTGCGGTAACAAGGTGTTGCCGAAGGGCGGATAAAAATGCGTAAGTCCTTGATGCGTATGACTTTGCGTCAACTGCAGATCTTCAACGAGGTGTGCGATTTGCGTTCATACAGCCGTGCGGCAGAAGAGATGGCGCTTACGCAACCCGCCGTTAGTCTACAGATCCGTCAGCTCGAAGAGCTGATCGGTCAGCCGCTGTTCGAGTACGTGGGTAAGAAGCTTTACCTGACCGAAGCTGCCGAGGCCCTGCAACGCGCCAGCCGCGATATCTTCGGGCGCCTGGAGAGCCTGGACATGCAGCTTTCGGACATGCAGGGCTCATTGCAGGGGCAGTTGAAACTGGCGATCGAGTCCAGTGCCAAGTACTTCGTGCCACACCTGTTCGCGGCTTTCAAGCAGCGTCACCCGGAGGTCAACCTGACCCTGACGGTGGTCAATCGCGCCCAGGCCATCCGCCGCCTGTCGGACAACCGCGACGACCTGATCATCATGTCCATGGTGCCGCAGGACATGGGCCTGGAGTTTCTGCCGTTCCTCAACAACCCGATCATCGCGGTGGCGCCGCCCGAGCACCCGCTGTGCAAGCTGGAGCAACTGCGCCTGCAGGACCTGGAGCCTCATACCCTGCTGGTCCGCGAACAGGGTTCGGGCACGCGCAAGGCTTGCGAGGAATACTTCAAGGACAAGCGCGTGCATTTCACCCAGACCCTGGAGGTGGCCTCGGCCGACGCCCAGCGCGAGTGCGTAATTGCCGGGCTGGGCATTGCCATGCTTACCCGCCATGCGGTCAACCTGGAGCTGGCTACCGGTGTATTGAGGGAGCTGCCGGTGGAAGAACTGCCGCTGTACCGCAGCTGGTGCGTGGTGCAGTCCAAGGCCAAACGGCAGTCGCCGGTGGCCTTGGCTTTCCTGGCGTTCATCCGCAGCGAACGTGCGCTGATCAGCGCGCTGGTTGAGCGTTTTTCGGGGAAGCTGCTGCCGACGCCTGCCAGACCGTGAGCTCTTGCAGTTCGGGGTAGTCTACTAGTTCGCGGAGCAGTTGACGTTGGTCGCAATAGCTCTCGATCGCGCGGCGGTATTCCATGCGGCGCTGATCCTTTTCCTGCTGCTTGCGAGCCTTGGCGCTGGGTTGGTACGTACCGTCGAAGTCACGAGCCATTGCCTGTCTCCCAGATAGGATGCGGGAGTTTCAGACTGGCTTGAGTGGTTTACGGTTTGGCTGTGGAATGGTGACAGAATCGTGAATTTTCACTCCCTGTACCGGCCCATTCGCTAGCAAGCCCGCGAAGAGGCCGGCGCAGGGAGAATTCAGTCGTCGGTAGCCTTGATCGACTTGGGCGACAAGCGCAGGCTGCGCAAGCTGCGCTTCACGCTCTTCAGGTGGTTGACCAGGCTCGGCCCGCGCGCCATGGCTACGCCCATGGCCAGCACGTCGATCACCACCAGGTGGGCGATACGCGAGGTCAGCGGGGTGTAGATTTCGGTGTCTTCATGCACATCGATCGCCAGGTTGACAGTCGAAAGCTCCGCCAGCGGTGTCTGGCTTGGGCACAGGGTAATCAGGTTGGCGCCGCTCTCACGGACCAGGTTGGCGGTAATCAGCAGGTCCTTGGAACGGCCCGACTGGGAAATGCATACCGCGACATCACCTGGTTTCAGGGTCACCGCCGACATCGCCTGCATGTGCGGGTCGGAATAGGCTGCCGCGCTGAGCAACAGACGGAAGAATTTGTGCTGAGCATCGGCCGCCACCGCACCGGAGGCGCCAAAGCCATAGAACTCCACACGCTGCGCCTGGGCCATGGCAGTCACCGCCTGCTGCAGCGCCTGTGGGTCGAGGTGCTCGCGCACTTCCATCAGGGTGTGCAGCGTGGTGTCGAAGATCTTCAGGCTGTAGTCGGCGACCGAGTCGTCTTCATGGATGGCGAACTGGCCGAAACTCGCCCCCGCAGCCAGGCTCTGCGCCAGCTTCAGCTTCAGGTCCTGGAAGCCCGAGCAACCGATCGCGCGGCAGAAACGCACGATGGTCGGTTCGCTGATACCCACGCTGTGCGCCAGATCGGCCATGGAGCTGTGCATGACGGCAGCCGGGTCGAGTAGCACGTGGTCGGCTACCTTGAGTTCCGATTTGCGCAGCAGGTGGCGCGATTGGGCGATATGTTGCAACAGATTCACAGGCTGGACTCGGTTATGATCGGCTGGCCGGGTTGTAGCTTTCTTGTAGTTATACTACATGGACGCCAACCCGCCCAGTTAAACGAACGTGGAGAGTGGTGGTTTGACTATTCCTTGCGACATTCTGGTCTTCGGCGGCACCGGCGATCTGGCCCTGCACAAACTGCTTCCGGCGCTCTACCACCTGTTTCGCGAGGCCCGTCTGAACAACGCCGTGCGGATCATCGCGCTGGCACGACGCAACTTGCCACGTAACGATTATCTCAAGCTCGCCGAACGCCATTGCCGGGCACAGATTGCCCGCAACGACTTCGACGAAGAGGTCTGGCAGCGGTTTTCCGCGCGGGTCGACTATTTCTCCATGGATGCTTCGCAAAGCGCCGACTTCGGTCGCCTGGCGCGCTACCTGGGCGAACCCGGCGGCTTGACGCGCATCTTCTACCTGGCCACCGCCCCCAATCTGTTCGTGCCGATTGCCAAGCACCTGCATAACGCCGGCCTGGCAGACACTGAGGCGCGCATCGTGCTGGAAAAGCCGATCGGCCACTCGCTGGAATCGGCTACCGCCATCAACGAAGCGATTGGCGCAGTGCTGGAGGAAAACCAGGTATTTCGCATCGACCACTACCTGGGCAAGGAAACCGTGCAGAACCTCATGGCCCTGCGTTTTGCCAACGCCCTACTGGAGCCGGTGTGGCGCAACAACCAGGTTGATCACGTTCAGATCAGCGTTTGCGAGACCCTGGGTGTAGAGAACCGTGGTGCCTACTACGACCGCGCCGGGGCGACCCGCGACATGTTGCAGAACCACCTGCTTCAACTGCTATGCCTGGTGGCCATGGAGCCCCCCGCGCAGTTCGAGGCCGAAGCGGTGCGTGACGAGAAAGTGAAGATCCTGCGGGCCCTCAAGCCCATCACTGGCCAGGACGTGCAGGACAAGACCGTACGCGGCCAGTATGGCGCCGGGCGCATCGGCGGCCAGGAAGTGCCGGCTTATTACTTCGAAAAGGACGTCGACAACGACAGCGACACCGAAACCTTCATCGCCATCGAGGCGCACATCGACAATTGGCGCTGGGCGGGCGTGCCCTTCTACCTGCGTACCGGCAAGCGCATGGCACGGCGCTCATCGCAGATCGTCATCCAGTTCAAGCCGGTGCCCCACGAGCTTTTCAATGGTGGCCAGGTCAACCAGCTGCTGATTCAGCTGCAACCGGACGAGCGCATCAGCCTGCGCATGATGACCAAGAGCCCGGGCAAGGGCATGCGCCTGGAACCTGTGGACCTGGACCTGAACCTGGCCCAGGTGTTCAGCCAGACCCGCCGCTGGGACGCCTACGAGCGCCTGCTGCTGGATGTGCTGGAGGGCGACTCGACGCTGTTCATGCGCCGCGATGAAGTGGAAGCGGCCTGGGCCTGGATCGACCCGATCATCAAGGGCTGTGAAGAGCACTTCCAGGCGCCGCGACCGTACCCGGCAGGCTGTAATGGGCCAGAGCAAGCCAACAGCCTGCTCGCCAGGCACGGCAGGCACTGGCATAGCTGAAGCACTGCCCTGCTCCCCTGGTAGGCCAAAGGGCAGAAAGTAGCCCAGCGCACTGGCGCTACTTTCAACCCGAGACAGGAGCAGACAATGGCTACTATCACCAACCTCGTTGCAATCAACGACATCGCCCACGGCAAGCAGGTTTTCAGGGTTCACGGCACCGTTACGGTCGCCTCCCCGGCCATAGAACCGGTGCTGGTCGAACCCAAGCTGCGCCACAGGGGTGGCTGGGAAGTGCTTGAGCTTCAACTTCTGGATAGCGGCGCAATCACTCCGCAGGTGCTGACGGAAAAAACCGTGGCTTTCGAGCGTGCAGGCGGCACTGGCTGGAAAACCGTGGAGATCATTCATGCAGACGGTTCGCAGCGCTGCGAAATTCGTACCATCGAGGCGATTGACTGAGCCGCTGCCGGCCAGGTCGCCCGAGCGGTGGCCTGGCACCTTCCATCGGCTCGATGAACGGACATGTGGCAGGTGAATATTTATACAGTAGAGGTTTGCCCCATTTCCTGCCGCGCCCTAGAATGGCCCGATGCGCACAGACGACCTCTCCCTCCTGCTGAACTCCCTCAACGATGCCCAACGCCAGGCCGTAGCGGCCACGCTCGGGCGTCAACTGGTGCTTGCTGGCGCCGGTTCCGGTAAAACCCGCGTGCTGGTGCACCGCATTGCCTGGCTGATCCAGGTGGAGCAGGCATCGCCGCACTCGATCCTGTCGGTGACCTTCACCAACAAGGCCGCGGCAGAAATGCGCCAGCGTATCGAGCAACTGCTGGGTATCAACCCGGCGGGCATGTGGGTCGGCACCTTCCACGGCCTGGCCCATCGCCTACTGCGGGCCCATTGGCAGGAAGCGAGGCTGGTGCAGAACTTCCAGATCCTCGACAGCGACGACCAGCAGCGCCTGATCAAGCGGGTGATGCGCGAGTTGGGCCTGGACGAGCAGAAATGGCCGGCACGCCAGGCCCAGTGGTTCATCAACGGGCAAAAGGACGAAGGCCTGCGTCCACAGCATATCCAGGCCGGGGGCGACCTGTTCCTGTCGACCATGCGCGACGTCTATACCGCCTATGAGCAGGCCTGCGAGCGCGCCGGGGTCATCGACTTCTCCGAGCTGCTGCTGCGCGCCTTGGACTTGTGGCGCGACCACCCGGGCCTGCTGGAGCACTACCAGCGGCGCTTCCGCCACGTGCTGGTGGACGAGTTCCAGGATACCAACGCCGTGCAGTACGCCTGGCTGCGCCTGCTGGCGCGCGGCGGTGACAGCCTGATGGCGGTGGGCGATGACGACCAGTCGATCTACGGCTGGCGCGGTGCCAAGATCGAGAACATTCACCAGTACACTGCCGACTTCCCCGACGCCGAGATGATCCGCCTGGAGCAGAACTACCGCTCCACCGGTGGCATCCTCAAGGCGGCGAACGCACTGATCGCCAACAACAGCGGGCGCCTGGGCAAAGAGCTGTGGACCGACATGGGTGAAGGCGAACCGCTGACCCTGTATGCGGCCTACAACGAGCACGACGAAGCGCGCTACGTGGTGGAAACCATCGAGAGCCTGGTCAAGAAGGGCAATGCGCGCAACGAGATCGCCATACTGTACCGTTCCAACGCCCAGTCGCGGGTGCTGGAAGAAGCCCTGCTGCGCGAACGCATCCCCTACCGCATCTACGGTGGCCAGCGCTTCTTCGAGCGCGCCGAAATCAAGAACGCCATGGCTTACCTGCGGCTGATAGAAGGCCGCGGTAACGATGCTGCCCTGGAACGGGTGATCAACGTGCCGCCACGTGGCATTGGCGAAAAAACTGTCGAAGCCATACGCGAGCACGCCCGCCACAGCCAGCTTTCGATGTGGGAAGCAATGTGCCAGCTGCTTGCCGCCAAAGCCCTGAAAGGCCGCGCTGCCAGTGCCCTGGGTGCATTTATCGAGCTGATCGAAGGGTTAGCTGCCAAGGTCGTGGACATGCCGCTGCATACCATGACCCAAACCACCATCGAGCAGTCCGGGCTGATCATCTACCATCAGGAAGAAAAGGGTGAGAAGGGCCAGGCACGGGTAGAAAACCTTGAGGAACTGGTCAGCGCAGCGCGCAACTTCGAGTCTACCGACGAAGACGCCGACCTCTCGCCTCTCTCGGCATTCCTTGGCCACGCCTCGCTCGAAGCAGGCGATACACAGGCCGACGAGCATGAAGACAGCGTCCAGCTGATGACCTTGCACAGTGCCAAGGGCCTGGAGTTTCCGTATGTGTTCCTGGTGGGCATGGAAGAAGGCCTGTTCCCGCACAAGATGAGCCTGGAAGAGCCTGGTCGCCTGGAAGAGGAACGCCGCCTGGCTTATGTGGGTATCACCCGCGCCATGCGCCAGCTGGTCATGACCTACGCCGAAACGCGTCGCCTGTATGGCAGCGAGACCTACAACAAGGTGTCACGTTTCATACGCGAAATTCCGGCAGGCCTGGTTCAGGAAGTGCGCCTGTCCAACAGCGTCAGCCGACCGTTCGGCGGGGCCAAGACGGCCACGAACAGCAACCTGTTCGCCAATGCCAGCATTCCGCAGACCGCGTTCAACCTTGGCCAACGTGTGCAGCACGCGGTGTTTGGCGAGGGTGTGATCCTCAACTTCGAGGGCTCCGGCGCCCAGGCGCGTGTGCAGGTGAATTTTGCCGAAGGCAGCAAGTGGCTGATGCTGGGGTATGCCAAGCTCGAGGCCATCTGAAAGCCTGCGCGGTCCCTTGTAGGAGCGGCCTTTGTGGGAGCGGCCTTGTGTCGCGAAAGGGCCGCAAAGCGGCCCCACGATTGTGGCTTTGACGCTGATATCTCGGGGCTGCTTCGCAGCCCTATCGCGACACAAGGCCGCTCCCACAAGTATTGCGCCAGCATTCCGAGGGCAGGTCGTGCCGGGTTTGTAACATTCAGGCAAAAGCTCGAAACATTATGTCGCTGGTCATGTGCCCGGGAACCTGTGCACCATGACGCGCGTGCAATCCACAACAGGGGATATCCCACTTATGCAACGTTTTCTTAGCATCGCTCTGGCGCTCTGCGTCGGCCTGACGCTGAGCCTGGACGCCAACGCCAAGCGTTTTGGCGGCGGCAAGAGCTCGGGCTCCGCGCCTATTCACCAGACCCGCCAGGCCACGCCAACCACGCCTGCCGCCGCGCCGACCGCACCTGGCCGTGCCGCTCCGGCCGCCAGCGGTGCTTCGCGCTGGTTAGGCCCTCTGGCCGGCCTCGCCGCCGGTGGCCTGCTGGCTTCCATGTTCATGGGCGACGGTTTCGAAGGCTTCCAGATCATGGACTTCCTGATCGTGGCGCTCATCGCCTTCCTGGTGTTCCGCTTCATCGCCGCGCGCCGTCGCCAGCAGCAGCCGCAAATGGCCATGCCGGGCCATGCGCCGATGCAGCGTGAAACTCACGCGCAGCCGGCCCAGCCGTCGATCTTCGGTGGTTCGGCCGCACCTGCTGCCGCAGCCGCCCCGGTGATCAACGCCCCGGCCTGGTTCAACGAGCAGAACTTCCTGGCTGCTGCCCGTAACCACTTCCAGGCGCTGCAGCAGCACTGGGACGCCAACGAGATGGACATGATCGCCGAGTTCGTCACCCCGCAGATGCTCGAGTTCCTCAAGCGCGAGCGCGCCGAACTGGGTGATGGCTTCCAGTCCACCTACATCGACAACCTCGAGGTACAGCTGGACGGTGTTGACGACCGCGCCGACCGTACCGACGCCACCCTGACCTTCCGTGGCGTGTCGAAGAACTCGCGCTTCGACCAGGGCGAAGTGTTCAGCGAAAGCTGGCACATGGTTCGCGCCCAGGGCGAAAACCAGCCTTGGCTGGTGGCCGGTATCCGTCAAAACGGCTAACCGCTGCGTGCTGCACAAAAAACCCCGGGCCTGTCCCGGGGTTTTTGCTTTTGCCAGAGTGGCCTACTAGGGTATAACGCGCAGCGTTGTCATCTAGGTCAGAGGAAGTGAACCGTGGAAGAAGTGATCGAACAACTCCGTGAAGCCAACGAGCCAGTGCCGGTGCCCCTTGAGCTTCCCGACGAGGACCTGCTGGTCGAAATCGAAGAAGAGCTGTTCATTAACATTCCTTTCGTGTTCAAGGAGTTCCTGCTGACCGTCAGTGACGTGGTGTATGGCTCACTGGAGCCGGTGACCGTTACCGACCCACAGTCACATACCTACCTGCCCGACGTCGCCGCCAACGCCTGGGATGCCGGCGTACCGCGTGACCTGATTCCACTGTGCCAAGACGGCGACAACTACTACTGCGTCGAAGAGGATGGGACCGTGGTGCTGTGGGATGCCGAAGAGGAAATCGTCGGTGAAGACAGCTGGGAATCGGTGTGGCACTGGGCGCGGGATGTCTGGCTGGAGAGCTGATTTCGATCTCTGATCTGGTGCTGCTTGTGCCGGCCTCTTCGCGGGTAAACCCGCTCCCACAGGTCTTGCACAGGTGCTGATCATTGTGCAGTACCTGTGGGAGCGGGTTTACCCGCGAAGAGGCCGGCCCAGAAATGGGAAACTTATGGCCTAGTGCCACTGGTATAGTTAATATCGCCAGGCTTTCTGCGCCTGGCGACATCGCTACCGCTCCATCCCCTCGGACGACGGTGAAATCTTGCGCAGGGAGCATTGCTCTCTTCAGTGCGTATTCTCGCGGCTGTTCTCCAGCGTCTCCAGCAAGGCAATCTGCATGCGCGTATGCACGCGGATAAACCAGCGCCACAGCAAGGCCACCACCACCGCAGCCACCACGGCGATCACCAGCAGCAGCTCGCTGGTCGGTAGAATGCTCGCCGACAGCGCCGACAGCAGCAGGAAAATCACCAGCAGCGACAACAACGGGATCACCTCGGCAATAACTCGGCGCACGCGCTGAGTATGCCGTCCGGCCGTTTCCGGTTTGACGCCCATCTCTGCCAACAGCATCGACAGCGCCTTGAGCTTTCGATAGGCGGCAATCAGGAATGGCAGCGACAGCAATAGCGCTGCGCCCCAGATCAGCGCTTTCTGTTGGCTGGTATCGCTGACCCACTCGCTGAGCCAGTTGCCGATCCGCTCGGCGAAATAGCCCCCACTGAAGAAGATGGCGATCACCAGCGCCAGGTTCACCCCAACCTGCAACAGGATGCGCCGGATCATCGCCGCGAGCATGGCGCTCTCGCCTTGCGGCTGGATGCTGCGCAACCATTCGCCATACAACGACAACACCCGCGCCAGGCGGTTGGGTACCACCTTGCCCAGCTTGAGCGACAGCGGGTCGGCGGCACGGATCAGGTAGGGTGTCAGCAGCGTCGTGATTGCCGATACCGCCACAGCCACCGGGTAGAGGAAGTCGCTGGTCACCTGCAGAGTCATGCCCAGCGCGGCGATGATGAAGGAAAACTCGCCAATCTGCGAAAGCCCCATGCCCACCCGCAGTGATGTGCGCCCGTCATTTCCGGCAATGAACGCGCCCATGCCACACGACAACATCTTGCCCAACACCACCGCCAGGGTAATGACCACGATTGGCCAGGCGTAGTCGATCAGCACCTGAGGGTCGATCATCAGGCCGATGGCGACGAAGAAGATGGCGCTGAACAGGTCGCGTACCGGTTCGATCAGGCTCTCGATCTTCAGCAACTGGCGCGATTCGGCCATGATCGCGCCAATCAGGAAGGCGCCAAGCACCATGCTGTACTCGAGCTTCACCACCAGCAGGCAGAAGCCGAAGCACAGGCCCAATACGGTTATCAGCAGCATCTCGTTGCTTTCGAACTTGGCCACGTAGGCCAGCAGGCGCGGCACCAGCAGGATGCCGATGACCAGCGCGACGATCATGAACAGCGACAGCTTGCCGACAGTGGAGAACACCTCGCCCGAGCTGACCGTGCCGCTGACGGCGATGCCCGATAGCAGGGCGATGATGCCGATACCGAGGATGTCCTCGACGATCAGCACGCCGAATATCAGCTGGGCGAAACGCTCGTTCTTCATCTTCAGGTCGTTGAGCGCCTTGACGATGATGGTCGTCGAGGAAATCGCCAGGATGGCACCGAGGAACAGCGAATCCATGGTGCTCCAGCCGAACCAGCGCCCTATCTCGAAACCGATCCAGATCATCAGCACGATTTCCAGGAATGCCGCGATGAACGCCGTGGCGCCTACCTTGAACAGCTTGCGCAGGCTGAATTCGAGCCCCAGGCAGAACATCAGGAAGATCACCCCCAGCTCGGCGAGGGTCTTGATGGTGTCTTCATCGTGGATCAGGCCGAACGGTGGGGTGTGCGGGCCGATGATGAAGCCGGCGACGATGTAGCCCAACACCACGGGCTGCTTGAGGCGGTGAAAGAGAATGGTGACCACGCCAGCAACCAGCATGATGACTGCCAGGTCCTGGATGAAGCTGATGGCATGCATGGCGTGATACTCCTTTTCTCGTCCGTTGCTGGATGCCTGGGCAGACCGCTCCTCTGCCAAGGCAACCCTGAGCGAGCAGCAAGTACATACTGTTTTGAATGCAGGAAAAGCCCATGTTGCATGGGTGCAGTCAGGTTAACATCGCACCCCGCCGCAAAGAGGCGGTGCAATATGCAGAAACAGATCGGCTGGAAAAGCGCCGCTGATGGCATGATCGGCGTGACGATGGAGCGTCAGCCAACGTCCCGTACCAGGAAGGCAAATTCAAAAGAGGGGAACAGAAGTGTCTGCAGATAATGCCCCCCATTCGCCCGATTCCGCGCAACCTCACCGTGAGCACACTATGGAACCTGGAAACGCCCAGCTGAGCATGACCGTCCTGATGACCCCGGACATGGCCAACTTTTCTGGCAACGTACATGGCGGCACCCTGCTCAAGTACCTCGACGAAGTGGCCTATGCGTGCGCCAGCCGCTATGCCGGCAGCTATGTAGTCACCCTGTCGGTCGACCAGGTGATCTTCCGTGAGCCGGTGCACGTGGGTGAACTTGTGACCTTCCTGGCGTCGGTAAACTACACCGGCAACACCTCGATGGAGGTGGGCATCAAGGTGGTGACCGAGAACATCCGCGAGCGCTCGGTGCGCCATTCCAACAGCTGCTTCTTCACCATGGTCGCGGTCGACGACAACCGTCGCCCGGTGCAGGTGCCGCCGCGCCAGCCGCAAAGCAGTGAAGAAAAGCGCCGTTTCCTGCAGGGCCAGCAGCGCCGACAGATCCGCCAGGAGCTGGAAAAGCGCTACCAGGACCTGAAAACCGACGCGATTTAAAGCGCCAGCAGCTGTGCCTCGAAGCGTACCCTTGGGTGCGCAATGCGGTCCTGGGCCCGCACCAGTTGCAGTTCATAGCTGGAGCAGGCCTGGGTTTCGAGCAGCACTTCGTGTACGGCCGCAGCGGTGAATTCGAACGCCTGCACCCAGCTGTCGCCGAGTAGGACGCGGGCCAGGAACAGGCCTGAGGTCAGGTCACCCACCCCTACCGGCTGCCGCGGGAACGCCAGCAGAGGGCGGCGCAGGTGCCAGCTTTGCTCGGCGGTCACCAGCAGCATCTCGAACTGGTCCTCGGCGCGCCCGGGGTAAGCAAGGTGCTTGACCAGCACCACCTGCGGCCCGCGCTGCAACAGGCTGCGCGCCATGTTCACGCAGTCCTCCAGCGACTGCGCTCGGCGGCCACAGAAGCTGTCCAGCTCCAGCTGGTTGGGGCACAGGATGTCGGCCCTGGTAGCCGCCTCATCGAGCAGGAACTCGCTCACTTCCGCTGGCACGATACAGCCCTTCTCAGGGTGCCCCATGACCGGGTCGCAAAGGTACAAAGCCTTTGGGTTGACTGCCTTGATCCGCTCGACGCCGGCCAGAATCGCCCGACCTTGTTCGGCACTGCCCAGGTAACCGGACAGCACCGCGTCGCAATGGCCCAGCTCGCCGATGTTGGAAATGCCTTCCACCAACGCAGGAATTTGCGCAGGGGCAAGCACTTCACCTGCCCACTGGCCATACTGTGTGTGATTGGAGAACTGCACGGTATTGAGCGGCCACACATTGACCCCGATACGCTGCATGGGAAACACCGCGGCGCTGTTGCCGGCGTGGCCGAACACCACGTGGGACTGGATGGCGAGCAGGTGCGGGGTACGTTTCATGCGGGAGGTTTCCAAAG
Source organism: Pseudomonas sp. B22(2017) (assembly GCF_002113105.1). NCBI lineage: Bacteria > Pseudomonadati > Pseudomonadota > Gammaproteobacteria > Pseudomonadales > Pseudomonadaceae > Pseudomonas > Pseudomonas sp. B22(2017). The sequence goes on along the minus strand of NZ_NEJN01000010.1, from coordinate 195,382 downwards.
CTGTTTCAGGGATTGTGCGCGACGCAGTATGAACTCGATTGCCACCTGTACGACAGGCCAGGGACGCAGTTAAGCTGGATCGACCTGTTTGGAGCATATGCAAATGTTGACCCTGGAAAACCTCTTCGTCCTGATGCTGGTCGCCACGGCAGGCGCCTGGTTGTGGCACAACCACGGGTTGCGCGAGAAAGCCCTGGAACGGGTCAAACAGCATTGCGCCAAGCTCGACCTCGAACTGCTCGACGACGCGGTCGCACTCAAGCGTATCGCCTTTGTCCGTGACGCCAACGGCCGCAAGCGCCTGGCGCGCGTCTACGCCTTCGAGTTCACCGTCACGGGCGAGCAGCGCCACCCCGGTACCGTGACCCAGTTCGGCGCCCACAGCGTGCAGATTGAACTGGCGCCCTACCCGTTCGAGATCAAGACCCCACCGCGCACCGACAATGTCATCGAGATGCAGCAGTGGCGCCAGGAGCACAACCGCTGGCGCAACTGATCAGTTGACACGACATTCGCTCAACCCGGCCTGCAGCGCGGATTGCGATTGCGGCTGGTCGAAAATCAGCTCGATACGCGTATCCCTGCGCCAGTCGCTGGCCTGCCAGGCGGGCATGTCCCCATTCAGGCCATTGAATGATTGCCAGCCCTCCACGCTGTGGATAACCCCTTTCGCGCGCCGCCACGGCCAAGCCCGCAAGAACGCCTGCAGCCGCTGTGGATAAAACTGCTGGCCAGGGTGCCAGCGCCAGCCGATGCTCCAACCCCCCTCTCCCTGCTGTGCAAGACAGATCGGCTGCCCGGGGTCTGCCCATAGCGCTGCCGGTGGATTTACAAGATTGTCGACAATACTGTTATCCACAAGCGAGCTGTCGACAATGCCATGGGGTACAGCCGGAAGGTCCGACAAGGGCAGCCAACCTTGGACGGTCCAGAATATTTTCTTTTCATTAAATTTCTTATTTATCAACAACTTAGTGTTTTCATCCACAGCCTCTGATTTGTTCAAGACAACGCTCTCAGCAGCATCGAACGCCTGCTGTTGAGCCTCCGGAAGCTGTTCGTTCCGGACCATCGACTGCGCGTCGACGACCATCAGCAATGGCTGTATTGTCAGCACTCCAGTCCAATGGGCTTTTTGCAACTGAGCAAGCAACTGCAAGGGATGACCCAGTCCGGACGGCTCTATGAACAGCCGGTCAGGGCGGGATTTGCGCAGCAGTCGGCCCAGGCCCACCTGGAACGGCATGCCATTGACGCAGCACAGGCAGCCACCTGCGACCTCGCCGATGGCGATGCCGTCTTCGTCACGGCTGAGCAAGGCCGCATCCAGGCCTACCAGGCCGAATTCGTTGATCAATACCGCCCAGCGCTCATTGGCCGGGCGCTGGGCCAGCAGGTTACGGATCAGGGTGGTCTTGCCGGCCCCCAGCGGGCCGGCAATCACGTGGGTGGGAATGTTCTGCAGCATGGGGAGGCTTCGGGCGATGGCGATGCCTCACTATGCGCCGTCAGGCCAGCCAGTCAAGGCTGAGCAGCAGGCGCCCCTGCTGCCCCGATGGCGACCGATGCACCAGACCCGCGCCTCCGTTGCCCTGCCACTTTTCACCTTTGAGCACCGCCACATCGCCAGCTTGCAAGTACTGAACGTTATCCACAGGAAGTATTGCTGTGTGTAAGTTGCCACGAGGGCTCGCGTCCTCTTTCAACCACTCGCTACCTGGACCTGCGTAGGTAGTGAGCAGACGCAGCGGTACGTTATCCACATGGAAGCGCGGGCACATAGGGCCGGTCAGTACCCGCAGGCGCAAACCAACCCGCTGCGCACCCACCAGGCAGGTATAGGCCGCCACCAGCCAGGCCACATCTGCCACGAATGCCTCATAGCCGTGCAAGTCGGCCGCTTCGCGCAAGAGTTCGGTGAATACCGGCATGTGCCGCTCGTCCACATCGATGACGCGCTGGTCTGCCAAGGGCTGGCCGAGGCTAACCACCAGCGCGGCAAAGTCCTCCAGTTGCGGCGGCAAACGTCGGCGCCATACCGCCAGGTTTACGCCATCCTGCAGCACATCGGTCAGCACCTGCGGTGTCTCGCCAAATACCTGGAAAATATCCACAGGCTTGCGTGCAGGGTTCATGCTGCGGCCTCCTCATGCCATGAACCGAACGGATCGGGCAGGCGCAACCAGCCCATGTGCCCCAATTCCATTTCCTGATCGGTCAAAAGGCATGCATCGAGTGCTGTGGATAATTTTTCGAAGTCGATATTCTGCCCGATGAACACCAGTTCCTGGCGGCAGTCACCGCTCTCGGCAACCCAGTTCTTCAAGATCGCGGCAGTGTTATCCACATCCTGTGGCCACTGCTCGCGCGGCACGAAACGCCACCAGCGGCCCGCCAAGCCATGGCGCATCATGCCGCCTGCCTGCGACCAGCTTCCAGCTTCCTGGTATTTGCTGGCCAGCCAGAAAAAACCTTTCGAACGCAGCAGGCGGCCATTGCTCCAGGGCTTGTGGATAAAGTCGAAAAAGCGCTGTGGATGAAAGGGGCGCCGGGCCTGCCAGGTGGTGGCGGCAATGCCATACTCTTCGGTTTCCGGCACATGCTCGCCGCGCAACTCTTGCAGCCAGCCCGGTGCCTGGGCGGCCTGGTCGAAGTCGAACAGGCCGGTGTCGAGGATGCGGTCCAGCGGTACCTGGCCCATGACCATGGGCACGATCTGCGCCCGAGCATTGAGGCTGCGCAGAATGGCCATGAGCTCTTCGCGCTCGTGCTGGCTGATCAGGTCGATCTTGCTCAGCAACAGTACATCGGCGAACTCGATCTGCTCGATCAGCAAGTCACTGATTGAGCGCTCGTCTTCCTCACCCAGGGTTTCGCCACGGCTGGCCAGGCTGTCTGCTGCCTGGTAATCACGCAGGAAGTTCAGGCCATCGACCACAGTGACCATGGTGTCCAGGCGCGCCATGTCGGACAGGCTACGGCCCTGTTCGTCGCGGAAGGTGAAGGTCTCGGCCACAGGCAGTGGCTCCGAGATCCCCGTGGACTCGATCAGCAAATAATCGAAACGCCCTTCTTCAGCCAGCCGCGCCACTTCCTCGAGCAGGTCTTCACGCAGCGTGCAGCAGATGCAGCCATTGCTCATTTCCACCAACTTCTCCTCGGCACGGTTGAGGCTTACGTTGCGCTGCACCTCGCTCGCATCGATGTTGATTTCGCTCATGTCATTGACGATGACCGCGACTCGCAGGTTGTCGCGGTTACGCAGCACATGGTTGAGCAAGGTGCTCTTGCCGGCGCCAAGGAAGCCGGATAGCACGGTGACAGGGAGACGGTTGGACATGGCGAAACCTCTTCAGGCGAGCGCATTCGAAACGATGCATTGCACAATGTTATAAAGTAACAATACAATTTCGCCAAGCCGTTCGTGACGAATGAGTGCCCACCGGGAGGAAAAGTGAACCCGCCACGTGCCAGGGTGCCCCTCCCGGCATTGCAGCTTGATCGGTGGTGGCCGCTGATCTCCCTTTTGTTTGGAATAGCAGATGACTCAGCTCAAGCTCCCCGACATAGCCGCACAAACCCATGAATACGCCTTACCTTTGAACTGGGTGGGTATGTGCGGGATCGCCCAACCTGTGCAGTTCGAGGGGCGCACAGCAGCTGCCACGGTCGATGCCGGCGTTAGCCTGGTAGACGGCAGCTCACGCGGTATCCATATGTCACGGCTTTATCTCGCCCTGGAGTCGTTGGAGCACCAGCCCCTGACGCCGCTCACCATCCACCAGCTGCTGACTGACTTCCTCAGCAGCCATGAAGGCCTTTCTTCCTCAGCCTATTTGCGTCTGCGCTTCGAGCATTTGCTAAAAAGGCCTGCATTGATCAGCCCGCTGCAGGGTTGGAAAAGCTATGCCGTCACAGTCGATGCAAGGATCGAAAATGAAATGTTCCACGTGGAACTATCCGTTTCTGTCCCTTACTCCTCGACCTGCCCATGCTCGGCTGCACTTGCACGGCAACTGATTCAGCAGCAGTTCCAGGCGCATTTCAGTGCAGAGCAGGTCGACAAATCTGCAGTGCTGCAGTGGCTTGGCAGCGCCGAAGGCATCGTAGCGACGCCCCATAGCCAACGTAGTAGCGCGCAAATCCAGGTAAGGCTGCGCAGCAATCAGCAGGTTCTGCCAATCACCGAGTTGATCGACCGCATAGAAGCAAGCCTGGGGACAGCGGTGCAGACCGCAGTTAAGCGCGCAGACGAACAAGCCTTTGCCTTGGCCAACGGCCAGAATCTGATGTTCTGCGAAGACGCCGCACGACGCCTGCACAAGGCGCTACGGCAAATGGAATGGAGCACGGCCTTCAAGCTGCGCGTGGAACATGCAGAAAGCCTGCATGCCCACGATGCTGTCGCGACCAGCCAGTGGCAATGGGATGTCAGCTGCGCGGCTTGACCGAGCCGCAGTCATTACCCAACCACACGGCACGGGTGTTCATGCTGCCTTGCTGCTGTACACCCGAAGCGTTGAATGTACCGTTGACCTGGGTGGTGAATTCCCGGTCACTGAGGAAAGTCGCCTGGCCACTGCCCTGCGCTTTGGGGCAGCTGAACTGGAACTTCCATACATTGCCGGTGCGGTCGGTTATCTTTTGTGTACAACCTGACTTCGGGTCCTGCAGGGGGATATCGTTGGTTGCCACCTGTTCTGGCGTCAGGCACGAGCGCACCCCCTTACCCCCAACAGTCACTCCCTGCTTGGCCAGCACCCCTTCCATCATCGCGCGCTGCTCTGGCGGCAGGTTCTTCAACTGGCCGAGCATGAACTCCATATCGGGTAACGGCTTGCCATCGACCTGCATGTTGCTGGTGGTCAGCTCCCACAAACCTGGCTGTAGCATCTGAGCATGCACCAGCGGGCTGCTCACACCTAGGGCCAACGCCAACAGTGGCAGACGAATCTTCATGGACGAACGCTCCTGGAAAAAGCCGGCCAAGCGGGCCGGTCTGTGCCTTAGACGCCAAATCCACCTGCAGGTTGCAAGGCGGACCGGGAACGTGTTCTGTTACTCAAGTGTACTCGGCAAGCAGGATGCATATGGACTACCACAGCCCCTACTTCTTCGGTTACCTACTCGGCCTGGTTCATTTGCTGGGTATTGTCGCCGCATTACACGCACTGTTCACCGTGCGCACTGCCCAGGGCGCAATCGCCTGGGCCATGCCGTTGTTCTTCATCCCCTACCTCACCCTGATCCCTTACCTGATCTTCGGTGCGCGCTCGTTCTATGCCTACATCAAGGCTCGGCGCCAGGCCAACCAGGAAATGCATGTGGCCATGGCCAACCTCAACTGGCGGCCTTGGGTAGAAGAAGCCCTTACCGCCCGCGAGTCGGAAAGCTATGCGGCCTTGCGCGCCATGCCCAAACTCGGGCGGATGCCCTGCCTTGCCAATAACGAGGTGAAGCTGCTGATCGATGGCAAGGCAACATTCGATGCAATATTTGCCGCCATCGAAAAAGCCCGCGACGTGGTGTTGGTGCAGTTCTTCATCATCCATGACGACAACCTTGGCAAAGCATTGCAGCAACTGCTGCTTCGCAAAGCCGCCGAGGGGGTGCGGGTGTTCGTGCTGTATGACCGTGTCGGCAGCCATGCCTTGCCGGCAAGCTACAGCCAGTTGATGCGCGACGGTGGTGTACAGATTCATGCCTTCGCAACCCGTCGGGGCTGGTTCAACCGCTTCCAGGTTAATTTCCGTAACCACCGCAAAATCGTGGTGGTGGATGGCTTGCTCGGTTTCATCGGCGGGCACAACGTGGGCGATGAGTACCTCGGTGGCCATCCGCAGCTTTCACCTTGGCGCGACACCCACGTGCAGATCAGCGGGCCGGTGCTAGCCTGCCTGCAGGAGTCGTTCGCCGAGGACTGGTACTGGGCCACGCGCCAACTACCGCCGCTGATTCTGCCGGACGCCTACCCTGACAACGGCGTGCTGTGCCAAGCCTTGGCCAGCGGCCCGGCCGATCCACAGGAAACCTGCTCGCTGTTCTTCCTTGAGGCGATCCATTCAGCCACCCGGCGCGTGTGGATCACCAGCCCGTACTTCATCCCCGACGAGGCGGTGTTCGCCGCGTTGCGTTTGGCGGTACTGCGTGGGGTCGATGTGCGAGTGCTGATTCCGTCACGCCCAGACCATCGCATCGTCTATGCCGCCTCCAGCCTTTTCGCCTTCGAAGCGGTACGTGCGGGTGTACGCATGTTCCGCTACCAACCGGGTTTCCTGCATCAGAAGGTGGTGCTGGTGGATGACGATGTCAGCGCTATAGGCAGTGCCAACCTGGACAACCGCTCGTTCCGCCTGAACTTCGAAATCACCCTGTTGACAGTCGATCGCGGCTTCGCTGACCAGGTCGAGAACATGCTGAACAATGACTTTGAACAGGCACGGGAAATTACTGCGGAGGACAGCCGCGATACTCATCGGCTGCAGCAACTGGGGATGCGGATTGCTCGGCTGATTTCGCCGATTCTCTGATGCGCCTGCGCCCGTTGCAGGGTATCGCGGACCTTGTGGGAGCGGGTTTACCCGCGAAGACGTCAGTGGCTGTACCGACGCATTCGCGGGTAAACCCGCTCCACAGGGTATGGTGTCGCGCTTGCGTGCTTTGTTGCAATTCAGCGATACAGGTCTTCACGCGTCCAAGGCAGGTCATGGTGCCCATCGGCGTACGGCTTCACGGCCAGGATCTGATGCAGGTTGATCCAGCCCTTCTGGAAGGCATAGGCACACCCGGCCAGGTACAGGCGCCAGATGCGCAAGGTCTTCTCGGGCACCAGCGCCGCCGCCTTGTGCAGCTGGTTCTCCAGGTTCTCGCTCCAGTGGTGCAAGGTCTTGGCGTAGTGCAAACGCAGGCTCTCCACGTCTACTACCTCCAATCCCGCTTCACAGATGCTGGCACTGATCATCGACAGGTGCGGCAGCTCGCCATGGGGGAACACGTAGCGATCGATGAACTCGCCAGCGCCACGCCCGACCGGGCGACCATCCACATGCTTGGCGGTAATACCGTGATTCATCACCAGGCCCCCTTCCCTCACGGCACCGAACAGCTTCTGGCTATACAGCGCCAAGTTGGCATGCCCGACATGCTCGAACATGCCAACGCTGACAACCTTGTCGAAGCGGCCGTCCTGAGGCAGGTCGCGGTAGTCGAGAATCTGCAGGTCGACCTTGTCGGCCAACCCCTCTGCCTTCACCCGCTCGCGACCGAGCTTGAGCTGCTCCTTGCTCAAGGTGATACCAAACACCTTGGCGCCATATTCGCGAGCAGCGAAACGCGCCAGCCCACCCCAGCCGCAGCCAACGTCGAGCAGGTAATCACCCGCTTCCAGGCGTAGCTTGCGGCACAGATGATCGAATTTGTCCTGCTGTGCCTGATCCAGCGTGTTGTCCGGCTCACGGAAGTAGGCGCACGAGTAGGCCATGTCCTGATCCAGCCATAGCTGGTAGAACGCGTTTGAAACATCGTAATGGTAGGAAATCGCTTCGGCGTCGGTGCTCTTGTCGTGGGCCTGACGCTGCGGTGGGGTGTCGTCTTCGTCGGTCATTAGCGCTTCGCTCAGCTCATCGCATACGCGGATGGCTTCACCAATATCGCCTTCAAGCTCCAGCTTGCCTTCGACGAATGCCGTGCCCAGTTGGTCCATGCTCGGGTGGCTCAACTGGCTGATCAGCTGTGGCTCCTTGACCAGGATAGTGACCTGCGGGCTAGGCCCCAGATCGAACTGGTTACCGTCCCACAGTTTCAGCCGCAGCGGCAGATGCAGGCTCTGCAGTGCCGGTGGAAGTTGCGCAAGCATGAACGACCCTCCTGTCCGTATTTGGCCACGACGCCTGATATTTCGAACGTCGCCGGATCAGAGTAGTTCATTCGTGGGATGTTTCCTCTAAACGAGACCATGGTCTAGAACCAACTAGTCTTATGCACACCTCGGATTGTATACAATTCTTGCATCTCAGCTTAACCTTGTGCCCCTCTTGCGCTTCTTCATCCTGGAGTTGAACCCATGAAATCCTATGACGTGGTGATCATCGGCGGTGGCCCTGGCGGCTACAACGCAGCCATCCGCGCCGGCCAACTGGGCCTGAGCGTAGCCTGCGTGGAAGGCCGCTCGACCTTGGGCGGCACCTGCCTGAACGTGGGCTGCATGCCCTCCAAGGCACTGTTGCATGCTTCCGAGCTGTACGAAGCTGCCAGTGGTGACGAGTTCGCCCACCTCGGTATCGAAGTCAAACCTACCCTCAACCTCGCCCAGATGATGAAACAGAAGGACGAGAGCGTGACCGGCCTGACCAAGGGCATCGAGTACCTGTTCCGCAAGAACAAAGTCGACTGGATCAAGGGCTGGGGTCGCCTGGATGGCGTCGGCAAGGTCGTGGTCAAGGCTGAGGATGGCAGCGAAACCGCACTGCGGGCCAAAGATATCGTCATTGCCACCGGCTCCGAACCTACGGCCCTGCCGGGCGTGACCATCGACAACCAGCGCATCATCGACTCGACCGGCGCGCTGTCGCTGCCACAGGTGCCCAAACATTTGGTCGTCATCGGAGCTGGCGTGATCGGCCTCGAGTTGGGTTCGGTATGGCGCCGCCTGGGCAGCCAGGTCACGGTCATCGAATACCTCGACCGCATCTGTCCGGGCACCGACGAAGAAACCGCCAAGACCCTGCAGAAGGCCTTGGCCAAACAAGGCATGGTGTTCAAGCTGGGTAGCAAGGTGACCCAGGCGAACGCCAGCGCCGATGGCGTGAACCTGACCCTGGAGCCAGCAGCTGGTGGCACCGCAGAAACGCTGCAGGCTGACTATGTACTGGTCGCCATCGGTCGCCGCCCCTATACCAGAGGGCTGAACCTGGAAAGCGTGGGCCTGGAAACCGACAAGCGCGGCATGCTCGGCAATGACCACCACCGCACTTCCGTGCCGGGTATCTGGGTGATTGGCGACGTCACCTCCGGCCCGATGCTGGCGCACAAAGCCGAAGACGAAGCGGTGGCCTGCATCGAACGCATCGCTGGCAAGCCCCACGAGGTCAACTACAACCTTATCCCTGGCGTGATCTACACCCGCCCCGAGTTGGCCACCGTGGGCAAGACCGAAGAGCAGCTCAAGGCCGAAGGGCGTGCCTATAAAGTCGGCAAGTTCCCGTTCACGGCCAACAGCCGGGCCAAGATCAACCACGAGACCGAAGGCTTCGCCAAGGTCATCGCCGATGCCGAGACCGACGAAGTGCTGGGTGTGCACCTGGTAGGCCCAAGTGTCAGCGAGATGATTGGTGAGTTCTGCGTGGCCATGGAGTTCTCGGCCTCGGCGGAAGACATCGCCCTCACCTGCCACCCCCACCCGACCCGCTCCGAGGCCTTGCGCCAGGCAGCGATGAATGTGGACGGGATGGCGATGCAGATTTGATGTGAGATAGCCGGGGGCTGCAAAGCGCCCCTGGCTTCTGGCTTACTCGACCGTAACCGACTTGGCTAGGTTACGCGGCTGGTCCACGTCGGTGCCCTTGAGCACGGCCACGTAGTAAGACAGCAGCTGCAGCGGGATGGTGTACAGGATTGGTGCCAGGGCGTCGGCGATGTGCGGCACCTTGATCACGTGGGTACCTTCGCCATTGGTCATGCCGGCCTGCTCGTCTGCAAACACTACCAGCTCGCCACCACGGGCGCGTACTTCCTGCAGGTTGGACTTCAGCTTCTCCAGCAGTTCGTTATTCGGCGCAACGGTTACCACTGGCATGTCGTTGTCCACCAGAGCCAGCGGGCCGTGCTTCAGCTCGCCTGCCGGGTAGGCTTCGGCGTGGATGTAGGAGATTTCCTTGAGCTTGAGCGCACCTTCCATCGCCACCGGGTACTGCGCACCACGGCCGAGGAACAGGGTGTGGTGCTTGTCGGCGAACAGCTCGGCGATTTTCTCGACGGTGGCGTCCATGGCCAGGGCTTCGCCCAGGCGGGCCGGTAGGCGGCGCAGTTCATCAACCAGCTCGGCTTCGACGCCGGCTTCCAGGGTACCGCGCACCTGGCCCAGAGCCAGGGTCAGCAGCATCAGCGAAACAAGCTGGGTGGTGAAAGCCTTGGTCGAAGCCACGCCGATTTCCGGGCCGGCCAGAGTCAGCAGGGTCAGGTCCGACTCACGCACCAGCGAACTGATACCGACGTTGCAGATCGCCAGGCTGCCGAGGAAGCCCAGCTCCTTGGCGTTGCGCAGTGCGGCCAGGGTGTCGGCGGTTTCGCCAGACTGCGAGATGGAGACGAACAGGGTGTCCGGCTGCACTACCACCTTGCGGTAACGGAACTCGCTGGCCACTTCGACCTGGCACGGGATCCCGGCCAGGCTTTCCAGCCAGTAACGGGCGACCATGCCGGCGTGGTAGCTGGTACCGCAGGCAACGATCTGCACGTTACGCACCTTGGCGAACAGTTCGGCAGCCTGCGGGCCGAAGGCCTGGACCATAACGTTGTCCTTGCCCAGGCGGCCTTCCAGGGTGCGCTGCACCACGCTTGGCTGCTCGTGGATTTCCTTGAGCATGAAGTGGCGGTAGGTACCTTTGTCGGCAGCTTCGGCACCTTCGTGGTACTGCACGGTTTCGCGCTGGACCTTGTGGCCATCCTGGTCCCAGATGGAGACTTGGTCACGGCGGATTTCGGCGATGTCGCCTTCTTCCAGGTACATGAAGCGGTCGGTGACCTGGCGCAGGGCCAGCTGGTCGGACGCCAGGAAGTTCTCGCCCAGGCCCAGGCCGATCACCAGCGGGCTGCCACTGCGTGCGGCTACCAGGCGGTCAGGCTGCTTGGCACTGATCAGCGCCAGGCCGTAAGCACCATGCAGGCGCTTCACCGCAGCCTTCAGGGCATCGGTCAGGTCCGGAATGCTCTTCAGGGTGTGGTGGATCAGGTGGACGATGACTTCGGTATCAGTCTGCGAAGTGAAGACATAGCCAAGGCCCTTCAGCTCTTCGCGCAGTTCTTCGTGGTTCTCGATGATGCCGTTGTGCACCACGGCCACTTCATGGCCCGAGAAGTGCGGGTGGGCGTTGCCCTCGGTCGGCGCACCGTGGGTGGCCCAGCGAGTGTGGGCGATGCCCAGCTGGCCGGCCAGTGGCTCGGCGGCAACAGCGGCTTCCAGTTCACTGACCTTGCCGATACGGCGACGGCGCTGCAGTTCACCGTTCTGGGTGAGGACGGCCAGGCCGGCGCTGTCGTACCCGCGGTACTCAAGACGCTTGAGGCCTTCGATCAGGATGGCTGTGATGTTGCGCTCGGCGACGGCACCAACGATTCCACACATGGTTTATTGCTCCTGGCTGATCGCGGCGCAGATCAGGTTGATGCCGCGGGCTTGAATTTGTTCGCGTGCCGCTGCGGGCAGGCGTTCGTCAGTAATAAGGGTGTGCACGCTGCCCCAGGGCAGCTCGAGGTTGGGGATCTTGCGCCCTACCTTGTCCGATTCGACCATCACGATCACTTCACGGGCGACTTCGGCCATGACCCGGCTCAGCCCGAGAAGTTCGTTGAAGGTGGTGGTACCGCGGCCGAGGTCGATGCCGTCGGCGCCGATGAACAGTTGGTCGAAATCGTAGGAGCGCAACACCTGCTCGGCCACCTGGCCCTGGAACGACTCGGAATGCGGGTCCCAGGTGCCACCGGTCATCAGCAGCACCGGCTCGTGTTCGAGGTCGCAGATGGCGCGGGCCACGTTCATCGAATTGGTCATCACCACCAGGCCAGGATGGCGGCCCAGTTCAGGGATCATGGCTGCCGTGGTGCTGCCGCTGTCGATGATGATGCGCGCATGTTCGCGGATACGCGCCACAGCAGCGCGGGCGATGGCCTTTTTATAGGAAGACACCGGCTGGGCAGGTTCACCGAGCAGCTCTTGAGGCACCGGGACCGCGCCACCATAACGCCGTAGCAACAGGCCATTGGTTTCCAGGGCAGCGAGGTCCTTGCGGATGGTGACCTCCGAGGTAGCGAAACGCTTGGCCAACGCGTCCACACTCACCTCGCCCTGCTCGCTGAGCAAAGCCAGGATGTTGTGCCGCCGCTGCGGGGTGTTTCGTTTCGACATGAGCGCTTAAGTTTCGATTCGAAAGATAATGATGGCAATCAAAACCTAAGATGAGCGATTCGTCAAGTCGTCACTGCCCTGTGGATAGATTCTCTCTGCACTGGCGCGGCCCCTGTAGGAGCGGCCTTGTGTCGCGATGGGCCGCAGCGCGGCCCCAGGGTTTTCGAGGCAAAACAGAAATTGTCGGGCCTACTTTGCAGTCCATCGCGACACAAGGTCGCTCCTACAGAGGCTGCGATATGCCGCAAAATAAAAAGCCGACTTATTCACATAAGTCGGCTTTCGATCGAAACAGCTGTGTATAACTCAGCTCTTCTTGATCTTTTCCGGCCGCTTCCAACCCGAGATGTTGCGCTGACGTGCACGAGCCACCGCCAGATCGCCTGCCTCAACGGTCTGAGTGATGGTCGAACCGGCTGCAGTGGTCGCACCAGCCTTGATTTCCACAGGCGCTACCAACGAGTTGTTCGAGCCGATGAATACATCCTCGCCCATCACGGTCTTGAACTTGTTCGCGCCATCGTAGTTGCAGGTGATGGTGCCGGCGCCGATGTTGGTACGAGCACCGATTTCGGCATCGCCCAGATAAGTCAGGTGACCGGCCTTGGCGCCCTCACCCAGGTGAGCGTTCTTCAGTTCGACGAAGTTACCCACATGTGCCTTGGCGTCCAGCACGCTACCCGGGCGCAGGCGGGCGAACGGGCCGGCATCGCTGCCCTCGCCCATCACGGCGCCTTCAAGGTGGCTGTTGGCCTTGACCACTGCGCCTTTGCGCAGGGTGGTGTTCTTGATCACGCAGTTAGGGCCGATCTGCACATCGTCCTCGATGACCACCTTGCCTTCGAGAATCACGTTGATATCGATCAGCACGTCACGGCCAACGGTCACTTCACCGCGGACATCGAAGCGCGACGGGTCGCGCAAAGTTACGCCCTGGGCCATCAGGCGACGGCCTTCACGCAACTGGTAGTGGCGCTCCAGTTCGGACAGCTGGCGACGGTCGTTGGCACCTTGCACTTCCATCGGGTCGTGCGGCTGTTCAGTAGCCACTACCAGGCCGTCAGCTACAGCCATGGCGATGACATCGGTCAGGTAATACTCACCCTGGGCATTGTTGTTCGACAGGCGACCCATCCAGTCGGCCAGACGCGCGACCGGCAGGGCCAGAATACCGGTGTTGCCTTCCTTGATCGCTTTCTGCGCATCGTTGGCGTCCTTGTGCTCAACGATGGCGGTCACCTTCCCCTGCTCGTCACGCACGATACGGCCATAACCGGTCGGGTCGTCGAGGGTCACCGTGAGCAGGCCCAGCTGCTGCTCGTTGGCCTTCGCCAGCAGGCGCTGCAGGGTTTCCACTTCAATCAACGGCACATCACCGTACAGCACCAGCACGGTTTCGGCGGTCAAGGCCGGCAATGCCTGGGCAACCGCATGGCCGGTACCCAGCTGCTTATCCTGCATGACGAAGTTCAGGTCGTCGGCGGCCAGGCGCTCGCGAACCAGCTCGGCACCATGGCCAATGACCACATGAATACCTTGCGGCTGCAGCTGGCGCGCGCTGTGGATAACATGGCCGAGCATGGAGTTGCCGGCAACCGGGTGCAGCACCTTGGGCAGCGCCGAGCGCATGCGGGTGCCTTGGCCGGCGGCGAGAATAACGATATCGAGTGACATTACTGGCTACCAATCCTGGGTGGTCAGTGAAATGACCGGGGGAGAGAAATCAGAAAAAGAAAAAGGGTAGCCGAGGCTACCCTTTTACTCAATCGCAACAGAAGTTATCAGCCGAGGGCCGATTACTTGCCTCTGCGCATTTGCTGGACGGTACGCAGCTGAGCTGCGGCCTCGGCCAGACGTGCGGCGGCGGCGCCGTAGTCGAAGTCCGCGCCTTTCAGATTCAGGGCGTTCTCGGCAGCCTTGAGGGCTTCCTGAGCCTGAGCTTCATCCAGGTCTGCAGCACGTTGCACGGTATCGGCAAGCACCTTGACCATGTTCGGCTGAACCTCGAGGAAACCACCAGAGATGTAGAACACCTCTTGGGCGCCACCCTGCTTGGTCAGCGTGATCGGACCAGGCTTGAGATTGGTGATCAGCGGCGCGTGACCCGGAGCGATACCAAGATCACCCAGGTTACCGTGCGCAACTACCATCTCGACCAGGCCGGAGAAGATCTCTCCTTCCGCGCTGACGATATCGCAATGGACTGTCATAGCCATCTGCTTGCCTCAACCTGATAGCGCCCCTTGCGGGGCGCAGGAATTACAGTTTCTTGGCTTTCTCGATCGCTTCGTCGATGCTGCCGACCATGTAGAACGCTTGTTCTGGCAGGTGGTCGTAGTCACCTTTGAGGATGCCGCTGAAGCCAGCGATGGTGTCTTTCAGGGAAACGTACTTGCCTGGCGAACCGGTGAAGACTTCGGCCACGAAGAACGGCTGCGACAGGAAGCGCTGGATCTTACGAGCGCGGGCTACCAGTTGCTTGTCGGCTTCGGACAGTTCGTCCATACCCAGGATCGCGATGATGTCTTTCAGCTCTTTGTAGCGCTGCAGAACATACTGAACGCCACGAGCGGTCTCGTAGTGCTCGTTGCCGATCACGTTCGGGTCCAGCTGGCGCGAAGTCGAGTCCAGTGGGTCGACCGCTGGGTAGATACCCAGGGAGGCGATGTCACGGGACAGAACGACGGTGGCGTCCAAGTGGGCGAAGGTGGTCGCAGGCGACGGGTCGGTCAAGTCGTCCGCAGGTACGTATACGGCCTGAACGGAGGTGATCGAACCTTCCTTGGTGGAGGTGATACGCTCTTGCAGAACGCCCATCTCTTCAGCCAGGGTCGGCTGGTAACCTACTGCCGAAGGCATACGGCCCAGCAGTGCGGATACTTCGGTACCGGCCAGGGTGTAACGATAGATGTTGTCGACGAACAGCAGAACGTCGTTACCTTCGTCACGGAACTTCTCGGCCATGGTCAGGCCGGTCAGCGCTACGCGCAGACGGTTTCCTGGTGGCTCGTTCATCTGACCGTAGACCAGCGCTACCTTGTCGAGAACGTTGGAGTCCTTCATCTCGTGGTAGAAGTCGTTACCCTCACGAGTACGCTCACCCACACCAGCGAACACGGAGTAACCACTGTGTTCCATGGCGATGTTACGGATCAGTTCCATCATGTTTACGGTCTTGCCGACACCGGCACCACCGAACAGACCAACCTTACCACCCTTGGCGAACGGGCAAACCAGGTCGATAACCTTGATGCCGGTTTCCAGCAGGTCGTTGCCGCCTGCCTGGTCAGCGAACGAAGGCGCTGGCTGGTGGATACCGCGACGCTCTTCTTCGCCGATCGGGCCGGCCTCGTCGATCGGGTTGCCCAGTACGTCCATGATACGGCCCAGGGTGGCCTTACCAACAGGAACGGAAATGGCAGCGCCGGAGTCAACGACTTCCAGACCGCGCTTCAGGCCTTCGGTCGAGCCCATCGCAATGGTACGAACCACGCCGTCGCCCAGCTGCTGCTGAACTTCCAGGGTGGTTTCCGCGCCTTGTACTTTCAGCGCGTTGTAAACACTCGGCACGACGTCACGTGGGAATTCCACGTCGATGACGGCGCCGATGATTTGAACGATACGTCCGCTACTCATAGCTGGATCCTCTGAATATTTGAACCGTTAAACCGCGGCAGCGCCGCCGACGATTTCCGAGATCTCCTGGGTGATCGCAGCCTGACGCGCCTTGTTGTAGATCAACTGAAGCTCTTTGATCAAATCACCGGCGTTGTCTGTGGCGTTCTTCATGGCGATCATCCGGGCCGCTTGTTCAGCAGCGTTGTTCTCGACCACCGCCTGGTACACCTGCGACTCCACGTAACGCACCATCAAGCCGTCCAGCAGCTCTTTTGCGTCGGGTTCGTACAGGTAGTCCCAGTGATGCTTGAGATCCTGATCCGGGGTTGCCACCAACGGTACCAATTGCTCGACCGTTGGCTTCTGGGTCATGGTGTTGATGAACTTGTTCGAAACCACCGAGAGGCGATCGATACGGCCGTCCAGGTAGGCGTCCAGCATCACTTTGACGGAGCCGATCAGATCGTTGATCGATGGCTCTTCGCCCAAGTGGCTGATCGCGGCTACGACGTTGCCGCCAAAGATGCGGAAGAAAGTCGCACCCTTGCTGCCGATCACGCACAGGTCGATTTCCACGCCCTGTTCGCGGTTTTCGTTCATGTCCTTGACCAGGGCCTTGAACAGGTTGGTGTTCAAGCCACCGCACAGACCACGGTCACTGCTCACCACGATATAACCGGCGCGCTTTACAGGGCGCTCGATCATGAACGGGTGGCGGTATTCCGGGTTGGCGTTGGCCAGATGACCGATCACCTGGCGGATACGCTCCGCGTAAGGACGGCTAGCAGCCATGCGCATTTGTGCCTTGCGCATCTTGCTGACCGCCACTTTCTCCATGGCGCTGGTAATTTTTTGCGTGCTTTTGATGCTCGCAATCTTACTGCGAATCTCTTTTGCGCCTGCCATGTATCACCTATCAGGTTAGCAAGCGGGGGCCTGAGCCCCCGCTGCGGCTTACCAGGTCTGGGTGGCCTTGAACTTCTCGATACCGGCTTTCAGGCCTGCGTCGATTTCGTCGTTGAAGTCACCCTTCACGTTGATCTTCGCCATCAGTTCAGCGTGATCACGGTTGAAGAAGGCGATCAGTGCTTGCTCGAAGCTACCGATCTTGGAGACTTCTACGTCAGTCAGGAAGCCACGCTCAGCGGCGTACAGCGACAGAGCCATGTCCGCGATGGACATCGGCGCGTACTGCTTCTGCTTCATCAGCTCGGTAACGCGCTGACCATGCTCCAGCTGCTTGCGGGTCGCTTCGTCCAGATCGGAAGCGAACTGGGCGAATGCAGCCAGTTCACGGTACTGAGCCAGAGCGGTACGGATACCACCGGACAGCTTCTTGATGATCTTGGTCTGAGCGGCACCACCTACGCGGGATACCGAAACACCGGCGTTCACTGCTGGGCGGATGCCCGAGTTGAACATGGCCGATTCCAGGAAGATCTGACCGTCGGTGATGGAAATCACGTTGGTCGGAACGAACGCGGAAACGTCGCCAGCCTGGGTTTCGATGATCGGCAGGGCGGTCAGGGAACCGGTCTTGCCAGTGACTGCGCCGTTGGTGAACTTCTCGACATACTCTTCCGAAACGCGCGATGCACGCTCCAGCAGACGGGAGTGGAGATAGAACACGTCACCTGGGTACGCTTCACGTCCTGGTGGACGACGCAGCAGCAGGGAGATCTGACGGTAGGCAACGGCCTGCTTGGACAGGTCATCGTAAACGATCAGGGCGTCTTCACCGCGGTCACGGAAGAACTCGCCCATGGTGCAGCCGGCGTATGGCGCCAGGAACTGCAGTGCGGCGGATTCCGAAGCACTGGCAACGACCACGATGGTGTTGGCCAGGGCGCCGGCTTCTTCCAGCTTGCGAACGATGTTGGCAACGGTGGAACGCTTCTGGCCGACAGCAACATAAACACAGAAAATACCGGAGTCTTTCTGGTTGATGATGGCGTCGATGGCCATGGCGGTCTTGCCGATCTGACGGTCACCGATGATCAGCTCGCGCTGGCCACGGCCGACAGGGATCATGGCGTCGACGGACTTGTAGCCAGTCTGTACAGGCTGGTCTACCGACTTACGCCAGATCACGCCTGGAGCGACCTTTTCGACCGCGTCGGTTTCGGTGGTGGTCAGAGGACCTTTGCCATCGATCGGGTTACCCAGAGCGTCGACGACGCGGCCCAGCAGGCCTTTGCCGACCGGAACTTCCAGGATGCGACCGGTACACTTGGCGCTCATGCCTTCGGCGAGGGTGTCATAGGCACCCAGGATCACTGCACCTACGGAGTCTTGCTCCAGGTTCAGGGCCATGCCGAATACGCTGCCAGGGAACTCGATCATTTCGCCGTACATGACGTCGGCCAGACCGTGGATCCGCACGATACCGTCGGATACCGAAACAACGGTACCTTCGTTACGGGCTTGGGAGCTCACATCGAGGTTGTCGATGCGGCCCTTGATGATTTCACTAATTTCGGAAGGATTGAGTTGCTGCATTGCTCTGCTGCCCCTTCAAACTCAAGATTTCAATGCTTCGGCCAGTTTCGCGATTTTGCCGCGAACAGAGCCATCGATTACCAGGTCACCGGCGCGGATGACGACGCCGCCAATCAGGCTGGCATCCTCCGACGCGTGCAGGCGCACTTCCTGGCCTAACCGTGCACTGAGAACCTTGGCGAGTTTGTCTTGCTGTTCTTGGTTCAACGCGAAGGCACTGGTGACTTCCACGTCCACGGATTTCTCTTGCTCGGCCTTGTACAGGTCGAACAGGGCGGCAATCTCCGGCAGAAGCAGGAGACGGTCGTTTTCCGCGGCAACATGAATGAAATTCCGTGCCTGTGCATTGAACTTGTCACCGCACACGTCAATGAACGTGGCGGCCTTTTCTGCGCTCGTCAGTCGCGGGGCCTTGAGCAGGCGCTGCATGGTGTCGTCTTGCGACACCGCAGCAGCCAGGCCGAGCATGGCTGACCAATTGGCCAGTTGCTGATGGGCCTGGGCATGCTCAAAGGCAGCCTTAGCGTAAGGTCGGGCCAACGTGGTCAGTTCTGCCATGATCGCCCTCGCTTAAATTTCAGCGGCCAGTTTGTTAACCAGCTCCGCATGCGCGTTTTGATCGATTGTGGCGCCAAGGATCTTTTCAGCACCACCAACGGCCAGGGCACCCACTTGGGCGCGCAGGGCGTCTTTAGCGCTGTTCAGTTCCTGTTCGATCTCGGCCAGAGCCTGAGCCTTCACACGGTCAGCTTCGACGCGGGCCTGATCACGGGCTTCCTCGACAAGCTGAGCAGCGCGTTTCTTGCTTTGCTCGATGATTTCGGCTGCCTGTGCTTTAGCTTCGCGCAGTTGCTGACCCGCTTTCTCTTGGGCCAGCTCCAGGTCGCGAGCTGCGCGGTTGGCAGCGTCCAAGCCGTCGGCAATCTTCTTTTGGCGCTCTTGCAGGGCAGTGATGACCGGAGGCCACACATACTTCATGCAGAAGAGTACAAAAATCAGAAAAGCAACGGATTGGCCAATCAGGGTTGCATTAATGTTCACGCCAACACCTCGCTCGGTCTTAATTCATACAGCCATCAACTCGTGGTGACGAGTGATTAGCCGGCGATCTGACCAACGAACGGATTCGCGAAGGTGAAGAACAGAGCGATACCAACACCGATCATGGTTACGGCGTCGAGCAGACCGGCAACGATGAACATTTTAACCTGCAGCATCGGAACCATTTCTGGTTGACGAGCAGCGCCTTCCAGGAACTTGCCGCCCAGCAGGCCGAAACCAATGGCGGTACCCAGAGCACCCAGGCCGATCAGCAGAGCAACAGCGATAGCGGTCAGACCAACTACAGTTTCCATCTTTCCTCCCGACTTTTACGTCGTATTGGTTAGGTTTTTAGTTTGAAGCGGTAAAACAAATCGTTTGGTACAGCATGCCCTTGCGGACTTTTTAAGCCCTCCCCCCGAACAGGCGGGGAAGGCTATCAGACACGCCAGGCGGTCTTAATGGTTATCTTCGTGAGCCATCGACAGGTAGACGATGGTCAGCATCATGAAGATGAAAGCTTGCAGGGTGATGATCAGGATGTGGAACACAGCCCACGCCCATTGCAGCACCACACCCAGGCCGCTGAGCCACAGCAGGCCGGAGCCGAACATTACAGCGATCAGGATGAACACCAGTTCGCCGGCGTACATGTTGCCGAACAGACGCAGTGCCAGCGAGATCGGCTTGGCGATCAGGGTGACGAATTCCAGCAGGAAGTTGACCGGAATCAGCAGGATCTGAACGAAGATGTTCTTGCTGCCGAACGGGTGCAGGGTCAACTCACCGATGAAGCCGCCCAGGCCCTTGACCTTGATGCTGTAGAAGATGATCAGGGCGAACACGCAGAAGGCCATGGCCAGGGTCGCGTTCGGGTCGGTGGTCGACACGGCGCGGAACGGAATGTGCGGGTCACCGGAGATCAGGATGGCCAGCTGAGGAATCCAGTCGACCGGTACCAGGTCGACGGCGTTCATCAGGAATACCCAGACGAAAATGGTCAGCGCCAGCGGAGCGATTACTGGGCTACGGCCGTGGAAGGAGTCCTTCACGCTGCCGTTGACGAAGTCCACCATCACTTCTACGAAGTTCTGCAGGCCGCCAGGTTGGCCGGAAGTCGCCTTCTTGGCCGCCATGCGGAAGATGAACAGGAAGATCAGACCCAGCGCGACGGACCAACCCAGGGTGTCCAGGTGGAACGCCCAGAAGCCCATTGCCTTGGCTTCTGCAGCCGAATGGGCGAAGCCCCAGCTGCCGTCTGGTAGTTGACCGTAGGTCAGGTTCTGCAAGTGGTGCTGGATATAGCCCGAAGCGGTTTCTGCTGCCATGGTTGCCTCAAACGCCCTAAGGTCTCGAAAGTCTTTTATTCATCAGCAGGGGCGCGAACCAGCTGACCAAAAGGGTCAACACGAAGACGCCGAATACTGCTAGCGGCGCCAGTGGCTTCACTCCTGCGAAGGTCAGTGCAAAAAGCACTGCCGTCAAAATCATCTTGCCTGCCTCGCCAGCGTAGAACGACTTGACGATGGCTTGTGCCGCCCGGGCCCCACTGAAGCGAAAAGCCTTCCAGGCGAAATACACATTGGGTAGCCAGGCAATCAAACCTCCGCAAAGGCCTGAATATCCACTGACCGCCCCTTTCCACTGCCACAACACCAACGTTGCCAGCAGCAGTACGACGAATTGAGCCAGCAGTACCGGGAAAACCGCCCAGCGATGGAAAGGCAGGCGGTTTGGCGTGCGGATTTCCATCACAACTGCTCCTCGGAAGTCGACCAGCAAGTCAGTTATGACTTGGCATAATTTGTGCCGACAAAATGCGCGCAGAGTATAGGGGTGGATTAACCCCTATTCAACTATTCGGTAGTGATTTCCGACTGCGCGCTACAACGGGAATTGTTTCAGCGGATGTGAGCAAGCACGCCTTGCAACTCGTCAAGCGAGTTGTAGCGAATAACCAATTGGCCTTTGCCCTTGTTGCCATGGCGTATCTGCACGGCCGAGCCCAGGCGCTCTGCGAGCCGCTGTTCAAGGCGTGCGATATCCGGATCAGGTTTGCTCGGTTCGACCGGATCAGGTTTGTCACTGAGCCACTGGCGAACCAGTGCCTCGGTTTGGCGCACGGTGAGGCCACGTGCGACAACATGACGCGCCCCCTCCTCCTGCCGGTGTTCTTCCAGGCCGAGCAATGCTCGGGCGTGGCCCATCTCCAGGTCGCCATGGGCAAGCATGGTCTTGATCGCGTCAGGCAGGGTGATCAGGCGCAGCAGGTTGGCCACGGTTACCCGCGACTTGCCTACGGCATCGGCCACCTGTTGCTGGGTGAGTTCGAACTCCTGCTGCAGGCGCTGCAGGGCCAGCGCCTCTTCCAGCGGGTTAAGGTCTTCACGCTGGATGTTCTCGATCAGCGCCATGGCGATGGCGGCTTCGTCGGGCACTTCGCGGACCATCGCCGGGATCTTGTCCAGGCCAGCCTGCTGGGTGGCGCGCCAGCGGCGCTCACCGGCGATGATCTCGTAGCGGTTGCCATCGATCGGGCGCACCACGATCGGTTGCATCACGCCATGGTTGCGAATCGAGTGCGCGAGCTCTTCCAGCGCCTCCGGGTCCATGTCCCGACGCGGCTGGTATTTGCCACGCTGGATCAGCTCGACCGGCAGGTGTTGCAGTTCTTTCTGGTCGATCTTCACAGCCTGCTCTTCGAGCGCGCTGACGGAAGGACCACTGAGCAGTGCATCCAACCCACGTCCGAGACCCCGTTTCTTGACGGCCATACGGATTCCTTAAGTTGTTTGTGCAGTGCGTGATTGACGGCGTTGACGGCGTACCAGTTCCCCAGCCAGGGCCAGATAAGCCAGCGCGCCTCGCGATTGCTTGTCGTAGGCCAGGGCCGGCATGCCGAAGCTCGGGGCCTCGGCCAGGCGAATGTTGCGCGGAATGACCGTGTCGTACAGCTGCGGGCCAAAGTGCTCCTTCAGCTGCGCCGAGACATCGTTGTTCAGGCTCAGGCGCGGATCGTACATGGTCCGCAGCAGGCCCTCGATCTTCAGCTCCGGGTTCAACCGGGCGGCGATGCGCTTGATGTTATCCACAAGGTCGCTGAGACCTTCCAGTGCGTAATACTCGCACTGCATCGGGATGATCACGCCATCTGAAGCGACCAGTGCGTTGAGCGTCAGCATCGACAGCGACGGAGGGCAATCGATGAGGATGTAGTCGTAGTTCTCGCGGATAGGCGCCAAGGCGTTGCGCAGGCGGCTCTCCTTGACCTGCATTTCCAGCAGCACCACTTCGGCGGCTGTCAGGTCACGGTTGGCCGGCAGCAACTGGAAACCACCGTGCTCGGAGTAATGCATGGCCTGGGCCAGGTCGCATTCCCCGATCAACAGGTCGTAGACCGAGTGCTCGAGCTCGTGCTTGTCCACACCGCTGCCCATGGTGGCGTTGCCCTGCGGATCGAGGTCGATCAGCAGCACACGACGCTTGGTCGCGGACAGCGAGGCAGCGAGATTGATACAGGTGGTGGTCTTGCCCACACCACCTTTCTGGTTCGCGATTGCGAATACCTTAGCCATTGTTGCGTGTGTTCCCAGTCATGCCTTGCGGCGCAGTATCAGCAGATGGCGCTGGCCCTGGCAACCTGGAACGGTCAGGGCCTGCTCGCTTTCCACTGTGAAGTCTGCGGGCAATGCTACCAGTTCATCGGCAGGATGCAGCCCCTTCATTGCAAGCCATTGCGTCCCGGTGTCGCCCAGGTGGCGGGTCCAGTTGGTGAAGTTCTCCATGCTGCTGAAGGCGCGAGAGATGATTCCGCTGAAAGGTTGTGCCGGCTGGAAGGCTTCGACCCGGCTGTGGATAACCGTGAGGTTGTCCAACTTGAGCTCCATTTTCACCTGGGTCAGGAAGCGGGTCTTCTTGCCATTGGCGTCCAGCACCGTCACGCGCTTGTGTGGATGCAGGATAGCCAACGGGATACCGGGCATGCCACCGCCACTGCCGACATCCAGCCAATTATCACGCTCGCTGTGGATAAACGGCATGACACTGAGGCTGTCGAGCAGGTGACGCGACACCATCTCGTTGGGGTCACGCACGGCGGTGAGGTTGTAGGCTTTGTTCCATTTGATCAACAGGGCCAGGTAGCCGAGCAGCATCTCGTGATGCTCGGCGCTCAGCTCGACACCGAGCTGACGCGCACCTGTGGACAACTCTTCAGCGTGTTGCGGGGTGACCAGGGAACTCAAGCGCTTTGCTCCAATTCGCGGCCAGCGCCGCGTTTTTTCAAGTGAATCAGCAACAGGGAAATCGCCGCCGGGGTCACGCCCGGGATACGCGAAGCCTGACCCAGGGTTTCCGGACGGGTCTGGCCCAGCTTGCCCTGGATTTCCTTGGACAGGCCGGAAATCGTCGAGTAATCGATATCCACAGGCAGGCGGGTGTCTTCGCTGGCGCGCAGACGTGCGATTTCATCCTGCTGGCGGTCGATGTAGCCGGCGTACTTGGTGCGAATTTCGACCTGCTCGGCGACCTGTGGATCGATCGCTTCGCCGCCGGTTGCCTCGATCAGGCCGGCGTAGTCGATTTCCGGGCGCGCCAGCAGGTTGAGCAGGCTGTACTCGTGGCTGAGCGGGGTACCGAACTTATCCACAATCGCCTGGCCTTGCTCGGTGTTCGGGCGTACCCAGGTCGACTTCAGGCGCTGCTCCTCGCGTTCGATGCCGTCGCGCTTGGCGCAGAAGGCGGCCCAACGCTGGTCGTCGATCAGGCCGAGTTCACGGCCCTTTTCGGTCAGCCGCAGGTCGGCGTTGTCTTCGCGCAGGATCAGGCGGTACTCGGCACGCGAAGTGAACATGCGGTACGGCTCCTGGGTACCCAGGGTAATCAGGTCGTCGACCAGTACGCCGATGTATGCCTCGTCGCGGCGCGGGCACCAGCTGTCTCGGCCCTGCGCCCGCAGGGCCGCGTTGGTCCCGGCCAGCAAACCTTGGGCGCCGGCTTCTTCGTAACCGGTGGTGCCGTTGATCTGGCCGGCGAAGAACAGGCCGCCGATGACTTTGGTCTCGAGGCTGTACTTGAGGTCACGCGGGTCGAAGTAGTCGTATTCGATGGCATAGCCCGGGCGCACGATGTGGGCGTTCTCCATGCCACGGATCGACCGCACCAGCTCCAGCTGCACGTCGAACGGCAGCGAAGTGGAAATACCGTTGGGGTACAGCTCATGGGTGGTCAGGCCTTCCGGCTCGATGAACACCTGGTGGCTTTCCTTGTCGGCGAAGCGGTGGATCTTGTCTTCGATCGACGGGCAGTAGCGCGGGCCGACACCTTCGATGACACCCGAGTACATCGGCGAACGGTCGAGGTTCGAGGCGATGATCTCGTGGGTGCGCGCATTGGTGTGGGTGATCCAACAGCTCACTTGGCGCGGGTGCATCTGGGCATTGCCCATGAACGACATAACCGGAATCGGCGTATCGCCTGGCTGCTCGGTCATCACCGAGAAGTCCACCGAACGGCCGTCGATGCGGGGCGGGGTACCGGTTTTCAGGCGGCCGACGCGCAGCGGCAGTTCACGCATGCGGTGGGCCAAGGCGATCGAAGGCGGATCGCCGGCGCGACCACCGGAATGGTTTTGCAAACCAATGTGAATAAGCCCGCCGAGGAAAGTACCGGTGGTCAGTACCACCGATTCGGCGAAGAAACGCAGGCCCATCTGGGTCACCACGCCTTTGACCTGGTCCTGCTCGACGATCAGGTCGTCGCAGGACTGCTGGAATATCCACAGGTTCGGCTGGTTTTCCAGGATTTCACGCACCACTGCCTTGTAGATGGCGCGGTCGGCCTGTGCACGGGTAGCGCGTACAGCCGGGCCCTTGCGGTTGTTCAGAACGCGGAACTGGATGCCGCTCTTGTCGGTGGCCAGCGCCATGGCGCCGCCGAGGGCATCGATCTCTTTGACCAGATGGCTTTTGCCAATACCGCCAATGGCGGGGTTGCAGCTCATGTGACCGAGGGTTTCCACGTTATGGGTCAGCAGCAGGGTTTTCACACCCATACGTGCAGACGCAAGCGCAGCCTCGGTACCGGCATGGCCGCCGCCGATGACGATCACTTCAAAACGGGAAGGGAAATCCACCACGCACCTCGTGCCTGTTTTTGCGAATAGAGAAGGTAAGCGGACAAGTATAGGGACTTCACACCCTTTAAAGAAACCGTCTGAGCAAATTTTGACCAGTCTGTGGATGAGTGGCAGCCAACAGAAATCAAAGAGGAGAAATTTAAAAAAGCTTTGTTTTTATGTTTATTCTTATGCACAAGCCTTTCTGTGGATAAGCTTATGCAGGCCTTTATCCATGCTGTGTAGAGCAAAATTAAACCCTGTGGCTGGAGTACCATGAGGGTTATGGATAACACGATTTAGCCTGTGGATTAAATGGCTGTTTACCCACAAGCACGTTTGTCCTCAGAAAAAAAGCCTGCTTATCAACGGGGCTGAAGGCGAGTTTTCCACAGGGCTCCTGAGAGCAGATTGGGGTAGGTGAATGAAAAGAATGTGAACCTGCACCGGCCTCTTCGCGGGTGAACCCGCTCCCACAGGAATCTGCAGAGTCTTCAGGTGTGGCGCGATTTCCGTGAGAGCTGCGAAATTTGAGGAAAAAAAAAGCCGCTCCCGAAGGAGCGGCTCTTGGTGTTACCCGGCTGTGGATTACTTACCGATGCAGAAGCTGGAGAAAATCCGCCCCAGCAGGTCATCAGAGCTGAATGCCCCGGTAATCTCACCCAGGGCCTGCTGCGCCTGCCGAAGGTCTTCCGCCAACAGCTCACCCGCGCCAGCCAGGGTCAGTTGTGCACGGCCATGTTCCAGGTGCTCACTGGCCTGGCGCAGGGCATCCAGATGGCGCCGGCGAGCGCTGAAGCCACTCTCGGCCGTCTGTTCATAACCCATGCAGGCCTTCAGGTGGTCACGCAGCAACTGCAGCCCTGCATCGTCCCCTTTGGCACTGAGGGTGATCGTTACATGGCCGTCATCGCACTGTTCCAGCGCTACCCGCTCACCACTAAGATCAGCCTTGTTCCGAATCAGCGTCACCTTGGCCGGGTCTGGCCGCTGGTCGAGAAATTCTGGCCACAGGGCGAACGGGTCGCTGGCCTCGGGCGCGGTGGAGTCCACCACCAACAACACCCGATCTGCCTCGCCAATGGCCTTCAGCGCACGTTCTACGCCAATCTTTTCCACATGGTCATCGGTGTCGCGCAAACCGGCAGTATCGACCACGTGTAGCGGCATGCCGTCGATGTGGATATGTTCGCGCAGGATGTCCCGCGTGGTGCCGGCAATATCAGTCACGATGGCCGCTTCCCGCCCGGCCAGCTGGTTCAGCAGGCTCGACTTGCCAGCATTCGGCCTACCGGCGATGACCACAGTCATGCCGTCACGCAGCAAAGCCCCCTGCCCGGCTTCACGCTGTACTTTGGACAACTCGCCCCGCACGGTATCGAGCATGGCCAGCACATGGCCGTCGGCGAGGAAGTCGATTTCCTCTTCAGGGAAGTCGATCGCCGCCTCGACGTAGATGCGCAGCGCAATCAACGCATCGGTCAGGAAGTGCACGCGCTTGGAGAACTCCCCCTGTAGCGAACGCAGGGCATTGCGCGCAGCTTGGCTGGAACTGGCTTCGATCAGGTCGGCAATGGCTTCGGCCTGGGCCAGGTCGAGCTTGTCGTTGAGGAATGCACGCTCGCTGAACTCACCCGGGCGAGCCAGCCGGCAACCAACCTGTACACAGCGCTGCAGCAGCATATCCAGCACCACCGGGCCACCGTGGCCCTGCAGTTCCAGCACGTCCTCGCCGGTGAACGAATTCGGCCCGGGGAAGAACAGCGCGATCCCTTCGTCCAGCACCAGGCCTTCCTCGTCGCGGAACGGGCCGTAATGGGCGTGGCGCGGGGTAAGCGTACGGCCGGTGATCAACTGGCCGGCCTTGGCAGCCAGAGGGCCGGACAACCTGACAATACCCACACCGCCGCGGCCCTGGGCGGTAGCGATGGCGGCGATAGTTTCACGCACAGTGTTCATGCTGGAAAGCCTCTACGACAAAAACGACAGATAGCAAAAACGCCCCACTAGGGGGCGTTTTTATTCACAGGCTAGCGCAGTAGCCTGTCAAGCAGCAGCTTTTTTGGTGGCTGCTTCGATGCTGCGGGTGATGTACCACTGCTGTGCGATCGACAGGCAGTTGTTCACAACCCAGTACAGCACCAGACCAGCCGGGAACCACAGGAAGAAGAAGGTGAAGATGATCGGCATCATTTTCATCACCTTGGCCTGCATCGGATCCGGCGGCGTCGGGTTCAGGCGCTGCTGGATGAACATGGTGGCGCCCATGATGATCGGCAGGATGAAGAACGGATCCTTGATCGACAGGTCGGTAATCCACAGCATCCATGGAGCCTGGCGCATTTCCACGCTTTCCAGCAGTACCCAGTACAGGGCCAGGAACACTGGCATCTGCACCAGGATCGGCAAGCAGCCGCCCAGCGGGTTGATCTTCTCTTTCTTGTACAGCTCCATCATCGCCTGGGACATCTTCTGGCGATCGTCACCGAAGCGTTCCTTCAGTGCAGCGAGCTTCGGCGCAACGGCACGCATGCGCGCCATCGAACGGTAGCTGGCAGCCGACAGCGGGAAGAACAGGCCTTTGATCAGCATGGTCAGCACGATGATCGACCAGCCCCAGTTACCCAGCAGGCTGTGGATATGTTGCAGCAGCCAGAAGATCGGCTGGGCGATGAACCACAGGAAGCCATAGTCGACGGTCAGTTCCAGGCCTGGGGACAACTCTTTCAGCTTGGACTGGATTTTCGGGCCGGCGTACAGCATGGCGCTGGTTTCGACCTTGCCGCCAGCAGGCACGCTGATGGCCGGGCCGGTGTAGCCGATGATGTAGTTGCCCTGGCTGTCCTTGCGGGTCTGGACAACGTTGTTGTCCGACTTGGCCGGAATCCAGGCGGTCACGAAGTAGTGCTGCAGCCAGGCAACCCAGCCGCCGGACACATTTTCTTTCAAACTACCTTTGTCGATGTCCTTCATCGAGACCTTTTTGTAAGGCTCGGAAGCAGTCCACAGGGCAGCGCCCAGGTAGGTGGCGGTGCCGGTGGCAGTACTCGACGACGGATCGGAGCTGGCGTCACGCTTGAGCTGGGCAAACATGTTGCCGCTCCAGGCCTGACCGCTCTGGTTGTCGATCAGATAGCTGACGGTCAGGTCGTACTCGCCGCGCTTGAAGCTGAAGCGCTTGATGTAGTTGACGCCGTTGTCACTGAACTTCAGGTCGACCACCAGTTGTTCCTGGCCATCGGCCAGCTGGTAACCCTTCTTGTCGGTAGCGTACAGAGGGCGACCGGCAGGGCGGGCATCCGGACCGTTTACGCCGGTCAGGCCGCTTTGTGCCAGGTAGACACGTTCGCCACCGTTGTCGAACAGCTGGAACGGAATTTCCGGGTGGTCCTGGCGACGTGGGTACTGCGGCAGGTTCAGCTGGACGATGTCACCACCGACCGGATCGATAGCCAGCTCCAGGACATCGGTCTTGACCCGGATCAGGTCCTTGCTGACCGCAACCGGTGCCAGTTCGGCTGCGCTGGTTTCGGCGTTGGCGCTTGGCACATCGGCGCTGGCGCCGGCGTTACCGGCCGGTACGCCATCCGGCAAACCCGGGGCAACGGTGCTGGCAGCAGTATTCTGAGTCGGCAGGGCAGCCTGGCCGTAGTCCTGGTTCCACTTGAGGACCATGACGTAGGACACGATTGCCAGGGCGACGATCAGGATCGTGCGTTTAATATCCATGATTACTCGGCTATCGAAGAAGTTCGGGAGGAAGGAGCGGGAGGAACGGGATCGAAACCGCCGTCGTTCCACGGATGACAACGCCCCAGGCGACGAACGGCTAGCCACCCACCACGCCAGAGGCCGTGGTTTTCGATGGCTTCATAAGCGTAACAGGAGCAACTGGGGAAGAAACGACAGTGATTGGCCATCAGAGGACTAATGGCGTAACGGTAAAACTGGATCGGAACGAGCGCCAGTTTACGCATCTTGGCTGTCTACCCCTACGGAATTGGCGGTTACTGCTGGACTGGGCCGGCTGCGCGCCAGGCGTTTCCAGAGTTTGCCAAAGTGTTGGTGCAATTCCGGGTTTTCTATCTCACCCAATCCCTTGCGCGCGACGATCACAATGTCCAACCCGGCAAGCAATTGCTGGTTCAGGCGAAAGGAATCGCGCATCAAGCGCTTGAGGCGGTTGCGTTGAACGGCGAGCTTGACGCTCTTCTTGCCGATCACCAGGCCAAGGCGTGGGTGATCGAGGCCGTTCTCGCGAGCAAGGATCAGCAGGTTTTTCCCTGGAACCTTGCCGGTTGGGGAGTCGAAGACCGCTTTGAAATGTCGGGGTGTAAGCAGTCGCTTTTCCCGACTGAAGTCCTGACTCACCACCTGTGCCGAAAAATCAAATGGCCAGACGCTTACGGCCTTTGGCACGACGACGCGACAGAACAGCGCGGCCGTTCTTGGTAGCCATACGGGCACGGAAGCCGTGGGTGCGCGCGCGCTTGATGGTGCTTGGTTGGAAAGTACGTTTCATGGCGTGTTACCTGGTTTGTCGACGACGGGCCGGGATGGCCCCCTTTTTAAGAGACCGGCGATTCTAGAGAAAGCAAGCCCGTAGGTCAATTTCCAACCAGTCTTTCCATATAGAGCACGTGATGGACGGTGCGTGCTTGTCCATCCCTCAAGGGTGCTTGATCGGACACACGAATTGGGGACAACATGAAAAAAAAGAAGAGACATATAAAAAGCTTTTCTGAAGAATCTATAAATCTTAAGTGGATAACCTTCTGTGGATAACCTGCTTGAGGCCAGAAAATCCGGGCTGTATAGAGTTTTACAACTGTGTTCTCAACCGGTGCTGCGCTTGTTTTCTTCGTGGTCAAAAGCTGTGGATTAAATCGCCGCTTATCCACAGCGGAGTTATCAACAGACCTGACCTCAGAGTTGTGCATAGCGCTCATGGCTGCTTATCCACAGGGCTTATTCACAGTGTGAGGAAGCCGTTTTGGTCGATAAATGGCTGTTTTGTCATGGTTCCTAACGTGTCCACATGTGGATAACTGGACGCTCGACCGGTACAATGGCGGTTTGTTTTTGCCTCATCCGGCTTTCAAACTCAGGGGATATCCGTGTCAGTGGAACTTTGGCAGCAGTGCGTGGAGCTTCTGCGCGATGAACTGCCTGCCCAGCAATTCAACACCTGGATCCGTCCGCTACAGGTCGAAGCCGAAGGCGACGAGTTGCGCGTCTATGCGCCTAA
Source organism: Pseudomonas sp. B22(2017) (assembly GCF_002113105.1). NCBI lineage: Bacteria > Pseudomonadati > Pseudomonadota > Gammaproteobacteria > Pseudomonadales > Pseudomonadaceae > Pseudomonas > Pseudomonas sp. B22(2017). Next base: position 164,740 of record NZ_NEJN01000010.1, on the reverse strand, counting down.
CCGTTTCGTTCTCGATTGGGTCAATGAAAAGTACCTGGGTCGTTTGCTCGAGCTGTTGGGCGAAAACGGCAGCGGCATTGCGCCTGCCCTTTCCTTGTTGATCGGCAGCCGTCGCAGCTCCGCGCCACGTGCCGCACCCAACGCGCCAGTAAGTGCTGCGGTGGCCGCCTCGCTGGCCCAGAGCCAGACACAGAAGGCAGTGCCGGCAGCGGTCGAACCCGTCGCCGTCGCGGCGGCCGAGCCTGTGCTGGTCGATGAACTGGCCGAGCCATCCTCGCGTGACAGCTTCGATGCCATGGCCGAACCGGCTTCTGCGTCGTCTGGCAGTGCCCGGACCGAACAGCGTACCGTGCAGGTTGAAGGTGCGCTCAAACACACCAGTTACCTGAACCGCACCTTCACCTTCGACACCTTCGTCGAAGGTAAGTCGAACCAGCTGGCGCGCGCGGCTGCCTGGCAGGTGGCAGACAACCCTAAGCATGGTTACAACCCGCTCTTCCTTTATGGTGGTGTGGGCCTGGGTAAAACCCACCTCATGCATGCTGTGGGTAACCACCTGCTGAAGAAGAACCCGAACGCCAAGGTCGTGTACCTGCATTCGGAGCGCTTCGTCGCGGACATGGTCAAGGCGCTGCAGCTCAACGCCATCAACGAATTCAAGCGTTTCTACCGCTCGGTGGATGCGTTGCTGATCGACGATATCCAGTTCTTTGCCCGTAAAGAGCGCTCGCAGGAAGAGTTTTTCCACACCTTCAACGCCCTGCTCGAGGGTGGCCAGCAGGTAATCCTTACCTCTGACCGCTACCCCAAGGAGATCGAAGGCCTGGAAGAGCGTCTGAAGTCGCGCTTTGGTTGGGGCCTGACGGTGGCCGTCGAGCCACCAGAGCTGGAAACCCGCGTGGCGATCCTGATGAAGAAGGCCGACCAGGCCAAGGTCGAACTGCCGCATGACGCGGCCTTCTTCATTGCCCAGCGCATCCGTTCCAACGTCCGTGAACTGGAAGGCGCATTGAAGCGGGTGATCGCTCACTCGCACTTCATGGGCCGCGACATCACCATCGAACTGATTCGTGAGTCGCTCAAGGACCTGCTGGCGCTCCAGGACAAGCTGGTCAGTGTGGATAACATTCAGCGTACCGTCGCCGAGTACTACAAGATCAAGATCTCCGATCTGTTGTCCAAGCGTCGTTCGCGTTCCGTGGCGCGTCCACGCCAGGTGGCCATGGCCCTGTCCAAGGAACTGACCAACCACAGTCTGCCGGAAATCGGCGACATGTTCGGTGGTCGCGACCATACGACCGTGCTGCACGCCTGCCGCAAGATCAACGAACTGAAGGAATCCGACGCGGACATCCGCGAGGACTACAAGAACCTGCTGCGGACGCTGACGACCTGATGGCCGTCTGCGCAGCTAATTGAAGGCAAGGGACTAGACCATGCATTTCACCATTCAACGCGAAGCCCTGTTGAAACCCCTGCAACTGGTCGCCGGTGTCGTCGAGCGCCGCCAGACCTTGCCGGTCCTGTCCAACGTATTGCTGGTCGTGCAAGGCCAGCAACTGTCGTTGACTGGTACCGACCTGGAAGTCGAACTGGTAGGCCGCGTGCAACTGGAAGAGCCGGCCGAGCCTGGCGAAATCACTGTCCCGGCACGCAAGCTGATGGACATTTGCAAAAGCCTGCCGAACGACGTCCTGATCGATATCAAGGTCGACGAGCAGAAACTGTTGGTCAAGGCCGGCCGCAGCCGCTTTACCCTGTCGACCCTGCCAGCCAATGACTTCCCGACCGTGGAAGAAGGCCCGGGCTCGCTGACCTGCAACCTGGAACAGAGCAAGCTGCGCCGCCTGATCGAGCGCACCAGTTTCGCCATGGCCCAGCAGGATGTGCGCTACTACCTCAACGGTATGCTGCTGGAGGTTTCCCGCAACACCCTACGAGCTGTGTCCACTGACGGTCATCGCCTGGCGCTGTGCTCCATGAGCGCACCGATCGAGCAGGATGATCGCCACCAGGTCATCGTGCCACGCAAAGGTATCCTCGAACTGGCACGCCTGCTGACCGACCCGGAAGGCATGGTCAGCATCGTCCTGGGCCAGCACCACATTCGCGCCACCACCGGTGAATTCACCTTCACTTCCAAGCTGGTGGACGGCAAGTTCCCGGACTACGAGCGCGTACTGCCCAAGGGCGGTGACAAGCTGGTGGTCGGCGACCGTCAGGCGCTGCGTGAAGCCTTCAGCCGTACTGCGATTCTTTCCAACGAAAAGTACCGCGGTATCCGCCTGCAACTGGCTGCTGGCCAACTGAAGATCCAGGCCAACAACCCCGAGCAGGAAGAAGCTGAAGAAGAAATCAGCGTGGACTACGAAGGTAGCTCGCTGGAAATCGGCTTCAACGTCAGCTACCTGCTGGACGTGCTGGGCGTAATGACTACCGAGCAAGTTCGTCTGATCCTGTCCGATTCCAACAGCAGTGCCCTGCTGCAGGAAGCTGGCAATGACGATTCTTCCTACGTTGTCATGCCAATGCGTCTGTAACCCGTAGCAGGCGAAATGTCTCTTCGACGTATCATGGTCACCGCGGTGCGCAACTTGCACCCGGTGACACTCTCACCGTCCCCCCGCATCAACATCCTTTACGGCGCCAACGGCAGCGGCAAAACCAGCGTGCTTGAGGCCGTGCACCTGCTCGGGCTGGCGCGCTCGTTCCGCAGCACCCGCCTGAATCCGGTTATCCAGTACGAGCAGGCTGCCTGTACCGTGTTCGGCGAAGTGCAGTTGGCCGAGGGGGGCAGCAGCAACTTGGGTGTATCCCGGGAGCGGCAAGGGGAGTTCACTATTCGCATCGATGGGCAGAATGCGCGGAGTGCAGCGCAGCTCGCTGAATTGCTACCGCTTCAGCTCATCAATCCGGACAGTTTCCGCTTGTTGGAAGGCGCTCCGAAAATACGCCGCCAGTTCCTGGATTGGGGGGTGTTCCACGTGGAACCTCGTTTTCTGCCCGCCTGGCAACGGCTGCAGAAGGCACTGCGGCAGCGGAACTCATGGTTACGGCATGGTACACTTGACCCAGCTTCGCAAGCCGCCTGGGACCGGGAATTGTGCCTGGCCAGTGCGGAAATAGATGAATACCGTCGCAACTACATCAAGGCCTTGAAGCCCGTCTTCGAGCGAACCCTGAGCGAACTGGTCGAGCTGGACGGGTTGACCCTTAGCTACTACCGAGGCTGGGACAAGGACCGGGAACTGCAAGAAGTACTCGCTTCCTCTCTCCTTCGCGATCAGCAGATGGGCCACACCCAGGCCGGTCCGCAGCGTGCTGATCTGCGTCTTCGTCTGGCTGCCAACAATGCAGCCGACATCCTGTCACGTGGTCAGCAAAAGCTGGTGGTGTGCGCATTGCGCATTGCCCAAGGCCACCTCGTTAGTCAGGCTCGCCGCGGTCACTGTATTTATCTCGTGGATGACTTGCCGTCCGAACTGGACGACCAGCATCGCCGCGCGCTGTGTCGCTTGCTTGAAGAATTACGCTGCCAGGTGTTCATCACCTGTGTAGATCACGAATTACTGAGGGAAGGCTGGCAGACGGAAACGCCAGTTGCTTTGTTCCACGTGGAACAAGGCCGTATCACCCAGACCCACGACCATCGGGAGTGAATGCATGAGCGAAAATCAAACGTACGACTCCTCCAGCATCAAGGTGCTGAAAGGTTTGGATGCCGTGCGCAAGCGCCCCGGCATGTACATTGGCGACACCGATGATGGTAGCGGCCTGCACCACATGGTCTTCGAGGTGGTCGACAACTCGATCGACGAAGCCCTCGCCGGTCACTGCGATGACATCACCGTCATCATCCACCCGGACGAATCCATCAGTGTGCGCGACAACGGTCGCGGCATTCCGGTCGACGTGCATAAAGAAGAAGGCGTCTCCGCAGCCGAGGTCATCATGACCGTGCTGCACGCTGGCGGTAAGTTCGACGACAACTCCTACAAGGTATCCGGCGGTCTGCACGGCGTAGGTGTTTCTGTAGTGAACGCCCTGTCCGAGAAACTGGTACTGACCGTTCGCCGTAGCGGCAAGATCTGGGAACAGACCTACGTTCATGGTGTTCCACAGGCGCCGATGGCAGTTGTCGGTGACAGCGAAACCACCGGTACCCACATCCACTTCAAGCCTTCAGCTGAAACCTTCAAGAACATTCACTTCAGCTGGGACATCCTGGCCAAGCGTATCCGCGAGCTGTCGTTCCTCAACTCGGGCGTCGGCATCCTGCTGAAGGATGAACGTAGCGGTAAGGAAGAGTTCTTCAAATACGAAGGCGGCCTGCGTGCGTTCGTCGAATACCTGAACACCAACAAGACCCCGGTCAACTCCCAGGTATTCCACTTCAACGTCCAGCGTGACGATGGCGTGGGTGTTGAAGTCGCCCTGCAGTGGAACGACAGCTTCAACGAAAACCTGTTGTGCTTCACCAACAACATTCCGCAGCGTGATGGCGGTACTCACCTGGTGGGCTTCCGCTCCTCGCTGACCCGTAGCCTGAACAGCTACATCGAACAGGAAGGCCTGGCCAAGAAGAACAAGGTGGCGACCACTGGCGACGACGCCCGTGAAGGCCTGACCGCGATCATCTCGGTGAAGGTGCCGGACCCTAAGTTCAGCTCGCAGACCAAGGACAAGCTGGTCTCTTCGGAGGTGAAAACCGCCGTGGAACAGGAGATGAACAAGTACTTCGCCGACTTCCTGTTGGAAAACCCGAGCGAGGCCAAGGCCGTCGTTGGCAAGATGATCGATGCTGCCCGTGCCCGTGAAGCGGCACGTAAAGCCCGTGAAATGACTCGCCGTAAAGGCGCGCTGGATATTGCCGGCCTGCCAGGCAAACTGGCGGACTGCCAGGAAAAGGACCCTGCCCTTTCCGAACTGTACCTGGTGGAGGGTGACTCCGCGGGTGGTTCGGCGAAGCAAGGCCGCAACCGTCGTACCCAGGCAATCCTGCCGTTGAAGGGTAAAATCCTCAACGTCGAGAAAGCGCGCTTCGACAAGATGATCTCGTCCCAGGAAGTGGGCACGCTGATCACTGCACTGGGCTGCGGTATCGGCCGCGAAGAGTACAACATCGACAAGCTGCGTTATCACAACATCATCATCATGACCGATGCTGACGTTGACGGTTCGCACATCCGTACCCTGCTGCTGACCTTCTTCTTCCGTCAGCTGCCGGAGCTGGTCGAGCGCGGCTACATCTACATTGCCCAGCCACCGCTGTACAAGGTGAAGAAAGGCAAGCAGGAGCAGTACATAAAGGACGACGAGGCCATGGAAGAGTACATGACCCAGTCGGCCCTGGAAGATGCCAGCCTTCACCTGGACGAGTCGGCACCAGCGGTTTCCGGTGTACAGCTGGAAGCATTGGTGAATGAATTCCGTAGTGTCATGAAGACACTCAAGCGTCTGTCTCGCTTGTACCCGGAAGAGCTGACCGAGCACTTCATCTACCTGCCGGAGGTCAGCCTGGAACAGCTGGGTGACCACGCTGTGATGCAAGCCTGGCTGGCACAGTTCCAGGAACGTCTGAATAACAGCCAGAAGTCCGGCCTGGTTTACAAAGCCAGCCTGCGCGAAGACAAAGAGCGCAACGTATGGTTGCCAGAAGTGGAAGTTACCTCCCACGGCCTGGCCAGCTACGTCACCTTCAACCGGGACTTCTTCGGCAGTAATGACTACCGTACCGTCGTCAACATTGGTGCCAAGCTGTCCAGCTTGTTGGGCGAAGGTGCTTATGTGCAGCGCGGTGAGCGCCGCAAGGCAATTGTCGAGTTCAAGGAAGGCCTGGATTGGCTGATGAACGAAACCACCAAGCGCCACACCATCCAGCGATACAAAGGGCTGGGCGAGATGAACCCTGAGCAGCTGTGGGAAACCACCATGGACCCAACCGTCCGCCGTATGCTCAAGGTCACCATCGAGGATGCGATCGCAGCCGACCAGATCTTCAACACCCTGATGGGTGATGCGGTCGAGCCGCGTCGTGACTTCATCGAAAGCAACGCGCTGTCGGTATCGAACCTGGACTTCTGATCCGGTGTAGGTTCACAGAAAAGCTGCACGCTTTCACAAATAGATGACCGGCCGGGCTTCAACCATGGCCCCTGTCGGTCACCATCAAGCCCGCCTTCGCGGGCTTTTTTTTGCCTGGAATTCCTGCCGGGGCGCCCTACTCCGCTCATTGGAAAATGATGCAGATGGGGGGATTTGAGGAAGTGATTTGATGGGGCGCTGGAAGTGCTGAGAGGGTCGGCGGGCGGATCTGAGCAGCAGAGAGATTGAGAGGACTTTAAAACTAATATTTGAACACCTTAATAGTTAATTAAGCGTACGTGTTAAGTATTAATTTGAACAATTTAGTATGGAAATGGAATTTGGTGGAAGTTGCCATTTTGGATTTTTTGTAGATTTCGAAGGGATGTTGGAATAAGATCTATGACCAACTTTTCCGCTTTGCACTGAAGATTTTCAGCCAAATCAGCTGTTTGAAGCGAGAGCTTCAGACCTGATCCAAATTGCTCCAGCGATCACGAAGTGGCCGTTTAGAAATAAAGAGAGCAAGCCGATTGCTTTAGATTCTGATCAGTCATGAGAGTCATGACCAATGAGAGAAAAGGAGACCTGAAAATGTAGAAAAACGCGATCAATCCCGAGAGGACTGACCGCGCTTAGCGAAGCAGACTTGCGTCCTCAGAACCCGCAATGTCTGCTTTTTCGAAGCGACTGTCAATCCTCTCCCATTTTTTCGACCTTAGCGAGGTTACTCGACGGCACAGTGTTGCCTGTCGAAAGGCCTCACTTCGCCCGCCCTGCGCCTTGATTTTTTGGCGCAGCGTCGGCGCTCGTTTCGAGATTTTCGGAGGTGTTTCATGACAGTACGAAAGGTGGTCACGCGGCGGTCCAACCATTACCGCGGCTACTTCCCATCGCTCAAAAATAAAAAGCCTGTGCCCTGGGAGTCCCAGCTCGAAGGCGCTCTTTTTCGGCTTCTTGAGCTGTCTCCTGCGGTCATCGGCTACGTCCCGCAGCCCAGTGAGGAACGTGTTCCATCGCTCCAGGGCTACTTCAAATATTACCCAGACGTACAGGTTTTCCTCGCGGATGGGCGCGAGTGGTGGTTTGAAGTGAAGCCTCACGACCGACTGAAGATTGCCAGCGTCAGGCAGCGACTGGATGCCGCTGAGCGCTACTTCAACGCCACTGCCCGTAACTTTTCGGTGATCACTGAAAAGTTAATTGAAGCTGAACCCCTGGCTACCAATCTTAGAAGGCTGATGTATCACCGGCGCGGTCCAGAGCTTTCGCATCAGGCGTTGGAGGAGGTAATGGCGACCTTCAACGAATGGCCGCCTATGACCGTTGCAGATCTGCTCTACGTGGTTGGTGAGGGGAAAGCCTGGCGCTTGTTAGGCCTTGGGGTGGTGGGCATTGACCTTGATAGGTCAATTGACACTGACTCCCCGGTCTTCCTGCAAGGGGGGCACCGTCATGCAAACCTTTTCCCTTAGGGTGAAATTGGTCGTCATCGTTCGTGGCGTACTGATGGTGCTTGAGAAGAGGCTTATTGACCGGAAGCTGCTCTTTTTCGATGAGCTTGGTGAGCCCACGAAGCTATCCGAGAAGGAGTTCTATGAGGCCTACGAGAAGCGCGAGATCGAGATCTCCGCTGATCAGCCATACCTTGGGAAGGTTCCGTATGTGCGGAACGTCCCTCCAGATATTTCATGCTTCCCCAAAAAACATGGAGATGAGGCATTGCGTCGACGCAAGTATCTGGACGACCTAACTAAGCGCGGTAAATACAAGCTACCGGGTGACGAAGACATGATCAAGAAACTTAGAGATATCGCCAAAAAGATTGGGGATGCGTGCGCACCCTCGGTTTCCACTATTCGACGTTGGGCAGCCAAATACATTGGCCAGAACGTAGTAAAGCTTATCCCTCAGCATGCCAAAAAGGGTCGGGCTGCCGCGATACAGGGAGAGCTCGAAGTTATTCTTGAAGGGGTGATTAATAAAACCTACCTGCAGGATACGATTCCAGCGGTCAGCGTGGTCGTTTCAGAATTCGAAGATCAGATAAAAGAGAGGAACAAAAGTCGTTTGCCTTCGGATCAGCTCAAGATCCCAAGCGGAATGACTGTCCGAAGGTACATCGCCAAGCTGGATCCGTACCTTGTGGATAAGGAGAGGCTCGGAAAACACGCAGCAGACAAGAAGCACCGTGTTGCGGCGGGTGTCCTACGTGTCCATGAGATTTTGGAACGTTGGGAAATTGATCACACCTTGTTGGACGTCCAGCTTGTGGATGAAACCTCGGGGCTGTGCATTGGGCGCCCCTATCTGACGATCGTCCTCGACCGCTTCTCTCGAATGGTGATGGGATATTTGCTCCACCTGTCGGCGCCAAATACGGAAACCGTGCTTCGTGTGATCGAACGCTCAATCCGTCCAAAAGCCGAATTGCTGAAGCGCTTTCCGAAAGTGAGAAATGAATGGTGGGCACGTGGGCTGCCGGCTCGAATAGTCCCAGACAACGCAGCGGAATTTCACGCGGGCGATCTCATCATGGGATTCAACGAGTTGGGTATCGAGATCATGTATCCCGCTTCAAGGGCCCCTCAAAGGAAAGGTGCCGTCGAACGCTTTTTCAGCACACAGAACCTGGGGCTTATCCACAACCTCCCGGGTACCACCTTCTCGAATATCCAGCAGCGTGGCGATTACGACTCGGAGAAGAATGCATGTTTCACGCTCCCTCAATTGGAGGCGGTGGTAGTGAAATGGATCGTCGATGGTTACCACCAGACTCCTCATCGGGGGCTGGACAACAGAACACCGGCTCAAGTCTGGGGGACTAGCGAGGCGAACCATGTCATCAGCCTTCCCGTCGACCTGGACTCGTTGGAGTGCATTCTGGCCAAGCGGGCCTCGGTGAAGGTTCACCATTACGGCATCGAGGTTGCCAAAGTGGGCTACCACTCTACGGAACTTGCTGAGCTCCGTATGCGTTTGGCAGACGGAGAAAAGGTAAACGTCCGCTATCGAGACGAAGCCGGGCACGTTTGGGTTCACGACCGCTTCAGAAACTTGTTCTTCAAAGTGCCCGCCAAAGATGAGCGAATGGCCGGTAAGAGCAGGGAGGTGTGGAAGGCTGCCGAGAAAGCGCTGCGAGAAAAATATAATGAGCAGCCTAGCTTCGAGGCTACGCACAGGTGCTACCAGGAAATTATGGAAGATGCAGACGAGGCCCGCCGTTCGCAGACGCTCAGAAAACGACGCGCAGCTGCCATAGCGAAAATCGACAAGGAGGGTCGAGTGACCGAAAGCACGCCTCCACCCAAGGTACTCGCTGAAGTGGAATGGACCGGTGACTCTATTCCTAACATTCCGCCAGCAGCCTTCAAGGTCTCGGTTCGTCGCCCTGCTGGGAGTTCTAAGCCATGAACGCCATCAATCTGTACGAATGCTACGAGCATGGTGAATACAGCTTTACGCTCCGCGATCGTTTTATTCACAGCCCTCAAGTCGAGCGAGCGTTGACGCGACTAGGCGATATCCACGGCGATAGTCGGCGTACCAGAGCAAGTAAAGGGTTGCTGATCCAAGGTCCAAGCGGAGTGGGCAAGAGCACATTGGTCAAGGAGTACATTCGGTCATTGGAGGAATTGGAGAGCCATGACCCACAGAAGCGGACAGTTCTGTTCGTCGAGATGCCTTCGTCTCCAACCAAAAAGAACCTGGCAGCAGCCATTTTGGCAGAGCTGAAGGATCCCTTCGCAGAGGCACGAGGACATTCGGCAGAGGTTAAATTTGCGCGAGTAGTCCTGCTGCTGAAGAACCTTGGCGTGGAGATGTTGGTCCTCGATGAGGCGCAGCACCTGGTCGATTATCGTCGTAATGGTGCGTATGAGGCAGCAGACTGGATCAAGAGTCTGATGAATGAAACCAGTATCGCGTTTGTTCTGATTGGGCTGAAGCGCACCGAAAATCTCCTGCTAGCAAACGAGCAACTGCGACGCAGGTTTTCGGCCACGGTGGCATACGATCGCTTCACCTTCTCCGCTAATACGTCTCTTCATTTCGTGATGTTGTTGCAGGCAATCGAGGGCGAACTGCCTGTTCAAACCATCAGTTTTGTAGAGCCAGCGATGATTAAACGCTTCTACCTGGCTTCCTATGGATTGATCGACTACCTCATCAAGATTGTGGACAGGGCTGTTTGGCTGGTTCAAGTCCAGGACCTTGTCGGGATTGAACTTCCTGTGCTGGCCCAGGCTTTTGAAGACGAGGTTTGGAGCTACGCCACCGAGGATCGAAACCCCTTCAGTGCGAGCTTCAATTTCCAGCCTCTGTTCGGGAAGCGGGAGCCGTTTGAGACGTTCGAAGAGAGCAGTACCTGACGGCCAAGGGCCGGGCTTATCGGCCCGGCTCTACTCCCCTGATTTTTATGTCTTCGATTTCATGGATGTGTAGGAATGTTTGGTCTTTTAATCAACCCACGACCACACCAAGACGAAAGTCTTTTGGGGTACCTGCAGCGCCTGGCGAAAGCCAACGGATTACCCAGAAAGGAACTGCTCACCGCCTTTGCACGAGCCGACGAGACCGATGTTGCGGACTGGCTGCAGATGATGGAAGGACCACTGAGCTGGCCTGCGGTATCTGCTGAGTTTCGTGATCCAAGGCCCAAGGGGGTCAAGTTATGGACGACTCATCACGCTCGTTACTGTCCGATCTGTTTGGGCGAAGCCGGTTATTGGAGAGAAAGCTGGGGCTTGACCCTGGTTACGACGTGTTCTGTCCACGGCACTGAACTCCACGGGCGGTGCCCCAACTGTCTGAAGGAAACCGATCCAAGCGCAATGAGTGCGAATAGTTGCCAAGCGTGTGGCACCTCATTGAGTGGGACCAATTTTGAGATCGCGCCGGCGAGTGATACGGCCGCCTGGCTCACCTCTGGCTTTGAAGATAGGTTTTACGCCGACTCGTTGCCAGCTGACGCGGGATTGGCGGCCCTCACCTACGAACAGTTTCACGAGTTGTCATCGCGTCTCGCTGTCAGAAGTTTGCCTACGGAAAGAACCCAGCCGCTGAAGGTTGCTGATTCGGGTTCGCTAGAGATATCGCGGCTTATGGCAAACGCGGCGGGCGTGGTTCTCATGAACTGGCCTCTCGCATTCAGAGAACTGCTGAGTGGCCTCAAGGCAGTCCATTCCGATAACGAACATTGGACGCTCAGCAGATCGTTCGGCCCGATATACCACGACATCCACCGTGATCTGGATGACTCTTGTTTTGACTTTCTTCGTCGAGAGTTCGAATCATTTCTGCAGCATGCGTGGGAAGCACCGTTAGCGAAGCGAAATCGCAATTTGAGTGAGGAGACGATTGAGAGACATCGTTGGGTGTCGTTCGATTCTGCTGCTGAAGCTTGTGGTCTCGGGGTATCAGTCATAAAACGCCTTCATCAGGAGGGACAAATCGCCTATCGGGAGAAGGTCCATGAAGATCGAGTCTTTACGGTCGTGGACCTGGATCATTTGAAGGCAATCTCGCAGCATCTCCAGGGCGTGGCTGATATGAAAGAAACCTCGACTTTGCTAAGCCTCTGTCGCAATCGGGTTAGGCAGCTGCTAGCTGGTGGTACCCTCCAGTTCTTTGGTGGAGAACCGCGCCCAGGCGAAAGGTGGCTGATTGACTGCCGCTCGATCAACGAATTGATTGATGAGAAGCTGCCTACCAGCTCTGACCAGAGCCTGGTGTCGATCAACTACTTGGCCAAGCATTCTCTGCCCAAGGGGGGTGGGTTGGTCGAGTTGGTTCAGGCAATACGTGCAGGTGAACTTCGCGCTTACGGCCCAGCTGAGAATGGCTCGGTTGCGGTAGGGGCGTGGTTACTCAAGCCGCAAGATTTTGCAGCGTGGCAACAAGCCCGAGCTGAGAACAAGAGTCCGGTCTTTCCCGGCCTGTCGGTAGTCAAGGCTGCTGCGCTGTTAGGCGTCAAAGAACAATGCGCATACGCGTTCGTTCGACTGGGTCTGCTATGGAGCACTGCTGTCGAACGAGGCCGGCGTACGCAATTGATGGTTAAGCCTCAAGCCATCGACAGATTCAGGCGTGGCTATATCTTGGGACCGGAGATTGCGGTGTATTTGGGGAAGTCGACCAGGGAGGCGTTCAAGCACCTTTGGGAGGCCAGGTTTCGCCCCGTTGCGGGGCCATCCATTCCAAACGCGGCTTGCCGGCAGTACGTTTGGGTAAGAAGCAAAAAGCTGATCGATTACCTCGCAAGTGAAGCCGCCCAGATCGACGATCCTGAAGCCATCACGTTTTTATCCACACCGATCGCTCAGCCTCGTGATTGCCGATTCAGGCATGTGGGATCAAGATAGTTAGCACGCTTTCTTTCTTGATTGCTAAAATCATCGAACCCATTTTGGAGAATCTTATGTCCCGTCTCGCTGAATTCCGCCTGCTCGAACAACAGCTCGCAGCCCAACTGGCGGAGCTGGAAGCGCTGAAAAATGACTCTGCCCTGAAGCAGGAAATGGAATTTGAAACGAAGCTGCGCAGTTTGCTCAACGAGTATGGCTACGGCCTGCGCCAAGTGGTGCTGATCCTCGATCCGCAAGCGGTGGCTTCCACTGATATGGCCCCAAAAACCTCTCGGAAACCACGCGAAGTAAAGGTCTACAAGAATCCACACAGCGGAGAGGTTGTTGAGACCAAGGGTGGTAATCAGCGTACGCTTAAGGCCTGGAAAAACGAGTATGGCGCTGAGGTAGTCGAGTCTTGGCTCGCCAATTGATTGCACTGCAGGCGGCTTCTGGCACGAGATGAATCGTGGTGCGCCCCGAATGCAAATTCCCATTCTGGGGCGTGACGAAATTTTCTGCGGGTGGTGGTGACACACAGTTTATGCGCATTAAATAGAGGTCCACTTCAAAAAATGGACTCTCCAAAATGCGGAATGCTCTCGTCTCAATCTCAGTGAACACCATCGCAAGCCTCCTGACTGCGCTTGTGCTTCACTGGATCACCCGTCCTCTTTCCGACCTCTCCATTCAGCCAATCACGGCCTCAAACTCTGGATCCAAGAGCTCTTCGTGCTCTTCGTAGATGAGAAATCTGGACCAGACAGCACGTTTCTGAACCACCCCATCAGAGCAAGCGTTCCCCTGGATTGAGCTATCTGGTGACGATTCGTTGAGTTTCTTCTCACTGCTAGGAAGAGCTCTGATTAAAAATTCGTGCTTCCTCAGAGGCTTAGCGATGGTGTCTGTAGAGGCTTTTCTGGAATGACGAGTAAGCTCCTGATGGAGGCGTTTTCTGCACTCCATCCCTCACGGGGACCGCTTGTCAAATCGAAAGGCCCTGCTATACAGTTCTTGTCAAAGGATTTGTCAAATGATGTAGAATCCGGTCCCTCGTTGGGCGCGGTGGAGGAGTTAACATGTCAGAACGCGAAGGGGTCTTAGCAAGGGCGCCGCTTATCTATGCGTTGAGCGTAATCAGATTTGCCCCGATTCTTAAGCTGCCAAAGCTGATCCCAGACATTCAGCACACGATCCGTCAGAGCCTCCCGGGCTTCTTCCAGATGGTCAAGGGCGTGCCGCCTGGGGTGATGCACAGCGGAGAACCGAATTCTTGGGCGTTCCTTAATCGGGATGCTGACTACGCGTGCGTGCTGGCCATGGATCACATGATCCTGCAAAGCACAAATTATCTTCATTTTGATAACCACTTAGCGCTTTTCCGTGAGTGCATTGAGGCGCTGGTAGGGCAAGCAGGTGCATTGGATATCACCGCTATCGGGATGCGGTACGTCGATAAAATTGAACCAGCTGAAGGTGAGACCCTAGCCGACTACCTTCCGGAAGCCATGCTCCCACTTAAATGCGATGAGCTAGCGGCGCATGGGAAAGTCCCCAAGGAGCAGCTTGGAATCTCTACTACCACCTACCATCTAGATCCGGAGTATCTGCACATCAGATGCTGGCGGCAGACTGGTATGTGGATACCGGAAGATTTGGTCGAGCCGGCCATGGTTTTCGAAATTGCTAAGCAATCGAGGAATTCATCCAAGCATGGTGCTCCTCTGCAAGGTGCATTTGTGCCTGTTAGCGAAAATGGTGCTCTTCTCGATACGGATGCGCATTGGCCGCTGCAGTTAGCCGAACGACTGGGAACCGAGGAGATCTGCACGAGACTCGACGGTTTGCATAAGACTGCTAACTTTGCTTTTAGGACAGTCGCGAAAGATCATGCCTTTGAGGTTTGGGGGAAGGCGAAATGACTACAGCAATGAATGGGCAATGGATTGATCCTACCGGGGCTGCTGTAAGCAGATCTTCTACTTGGGAAAACCCTGAAATTGCTCCGCGTGTAGGTAGCACGACAGCAAACCCTGTATTGGCGATTGCTTTCACAGCGATGCTGGCCGTTTCGGTAGTAGTCGCTCCTGGGACTGCCTCCCTGCCCTATCCACAACTTATCGGCTCAGCAGGCATGAGCTTTCATGGCGTGCATGCTGGTGCCTGGACCGAGGTGGACACCAGCCAGGATGCCAATGTTACCGAAGACGTAGCGCCGGCCTTAATCGAGGAGCTTAGGAGCGACTTCAAGTTGTCAGATAGCTCCATCGCGCAGATCTTCAACGTGTCTCGTCAGACCGTGTACAATTGGCGGACTGGAAAAACCGCCACTGGTTTTCCCGAGAGGCTTGCGGCTTTAACTGAGGCGTTGCGCCAAGTTAACGCCGAAGAAGCGCAGTATCTGCATCGGGTGCTTTTCTATCCAACCGCCGATGGCCGCCTGATTCAGGATGCGCTTTCGGATGAAGCGTGGAATCGAAATGGCGCTAAAGGTGTGTACGGAATGGTTGCGGAGTTGGCTGGCAAGGCGCAGCAGCTACGTGATAGGGACCTCAAAACCATCGCCAGGTTAGAAAAATCGGGCGGTTCGAATTTGGTTTGATTATGGCTGATACACCTGAGCAAGAGATCGTAAGTGCCATTAGCGCTGCTGGTTGGCTGCAAGGAGATACCGTCTCAGGTGACGCCTTGATTGAACACATATCCGAGGAGGTCCTGAAAGGCCAATTCGAGGGGGTGGCTCCAGCTTATTGGATGTTGGCCTCCCATTCCTGCACGGTGCATGCACGCAACCTTTGTGATGCGCCGTGGATAGAGTGGATTGCCGTTAAGGTAAAGAAAAAGGCCTTTGATAAGCAGCTGCACGCCCTCAATCCACGTACGCTGCACCTGCAGCACGCGGAAAAGCAGGTTTTGGAGCTCAAGATTCACAAGCGTGTGTGGACCAAGAGAGCCGTGCTTCCGACGCTCCACCGAAATCCGGTAATCACGCTGAGCGAAGAAAACGGTCAGTATTTCTCATACTGGATGTCCCACCATTACAACCGTATTGCGATGCCGGACGAGTTGGTCAACCGCCTGAAGGCAGACCAAGGTGACGACGGCATGAAGGGCATCGCCGTGCTTGTCGACGATTTCCTCCATCAGAACAACCAATTTTTCGCTAGTGCTTGGGTTTCCTTCAACCCCAAGGGCGAGATTCGCGACCCGGCTGAGCCCTACGAGGTGGTGTTCCGGTTTTTGACCAAACGAGAGCACGCCAGGCGCGCAAATGAGCTGCACGACCAGCTGAATGAATTGCTCGGGGTGGCCAGAAATCTCAACGATGGGCTGTACTTCGGTGGAGCAGACGTCACGGTGCTCCAAGACTTTACCATGCTCGATGCGGAAGACTTCGTGCGGTACAACCTTCACGACTGGCTCAGTGTTGGGGATACCGATGAAGATGAAGAAGGTGCCGATGATGCTGACTGAGCTGCTATCGGCCTCCCCTTTAGGATCTGGGTTTGACCTTAGCTGACCGGCTGCTCTACAAACCAATTGATTTTCTCCGGAGCCGGTGTCACTGTCGCTCCAAGAATAGCCCCCACGCCTCGGGCAGGTCCCAGACCTGTACTGCGCACCAGGGGGTTAGTTGTTTCTAGGGCCCGCCCAGGTCGATCAGGCATGCTTTGGGCGGGCCTCAAACCAGTGGGTGACCACCAAAAGGGTCAGTTAGGCCTACTGCTGCCTATCCTCGCTCGTTACCATCCAGAGACCCTCTATTGATACGGTTTCAGCAAAGATGGATGTCTATAAGGTCCGCATCGAAGACACAGAAAGCAAGATCATCGACAAGGAAGGTTTCGAGGCCGAGACCTTCCGCAGAGATCCATGGTACCAGCCTGGAAGTGCCGGCAAGCTAGCTCAGTTTGCTGTATGCCCGGCATGCGACAACCCTGTCCAGCTGGTTGGGCTGTATGAGCTACCGCCTAACGTGAAGAACCCATTCGGGAAACATGCTACTAAGAGCATTCGCGGCATCGCTCCATTTGATAGTGAGGCCCGTAACGATTGCCCGTACTTCCAGCCTCGCCAGCACAAGAAAACAGAACGAAAAACCAGGTTTGACGGCGTCCCACGGAAGATTCTCAAGCTATTGATCGAACAGTTCGATCGCGTGGTTTACATCCTGGAGAAAGAGACCCAACTGGTCCTTTCCGAGAACGCGTTGAGAGGCATGCTGCAGCGTTACAAGGGAGAGCGTGGCTACCTCTATACCGGCGCGACGCTTCGCAATGTGCCATGGATCTTTGCTTACATGTCGGACGCCACCCGCCTGTTTGGCCAGAAGGTCATTGGAAATGCTGAGCTGGTGAAAGCTATTGCCGCTGAGGTGCCAGGGGCGGAAATCAGCAGCACTGGTCGGCTGGAATCGAAGAAGGTGCCTGGTTCGAAGGCGGCATATTTTGATCTCAAAATGAGTTTCATCCGCCATCGAATCGTCAAAGACAGTGAAGCGTCCGGCTTGGTTGAAAGCATGGAGTTTGTAGTGTCACAGCCTCGCGGAGGTGAGCTTGAGCACATTCACAAGGAAGTCATCAAATTCGATTCGGCTTGGTTCGAATCCCTTATCCGGATGCCGGTTGATCATCCTTATCGCAGAATGGATAGAGTGAAGATGGCCCGGGAGGAACTGGGCGATCTGCTGGAGCTGACTCAGGCCTGAGGAGGCCTGTTGTAAACCACTTTTTTTCACTGTAACCACAGTGGTTTACAGTGAAAAAAAGTGGTTTACAACGTAGCTACGACACGCGCCCTGGCCACTCCCCAGGCCAGCGCGCTCCTCATTGATTCGTTCAGTCGGGCGTCGAACACCTATGCTGCTCGGGGCCTTGCCACGCCGCGGTGTCCTATAATTCATCTTCAGCTGAATGGAGCAAAATGTTGTGAAGCGCACATTCATTGGAATGGTCGAGGCTGGTGAGCCACTGATGAGGCAAGCGCTTGAAGCTATCCGACAGGCCCACGAAGCGGAGGCTGCTGGATTGCCAGACCTTGAGGTACAGCGTCTTCACCCATTGGCAGATTCGCTCTATCAGGCGGTCATTGATTTTCAGCTCCTCAAAGCAGGTAAACCACCGTCGACTATCCAGTGAGGACCTGCCGCTACATGACGAAAAAGATGCCAGCTCTTCTCCCCGACCACCCCATGTATACCGACGCAGTGGATGCGATGAAGCAATACCACGAGGCGCAGGCTTCTGGCTCATCTGCCGAAGAGGTTGAGCGCCTGCGTCAAATCGCAGAATCACAATTTCGGGCTGTCAGCGAGTATCAGCTCAACGCTCTGGGATATCAGTCTCGTCGTCCGCACTGAAGGGATAACCGATCCGGAGGTAGCTTCAGAATCCATCAAGCCAAGCGGAAGACTCACGACGCGGTCCGATTGATCAGCGAGACGGTCGGGAGGGTTTGCACACAGCCCCAAAAAAAAAGCAGCTCCCGAGAGCTGCTTTTTTCTTACTCCCCCTTTTTGTGCTTGTGGGGTTTCAGGTCCGGATGGTCCTTCTGCTTTTCAGGGGTGACTCGCTGCCTTTTGTCCGGAGTGCCATCTTCATTGGTGCGCTTTGGGCCTGGCTTGATGCTCATGCAAAACTTCCTTTTCCGCTTGGGTTGTTGAATGCAGCTATGTAATTAGTCCAGCTTCTCTCAGCTGTCAAAGCAGGCTGGTGCAGAACCGCCTGGCCGATGATCCGGTCCACATCGAACATTCAGAGGCCAGAATAAGAGCCTCCGACAAAGGGCTTACAAGGGGCAGTGAAATCCAGCGCTGAGCGATACGAAGACGTCTGGACGTTCATCATGCCGAGCACGGTGTGGAACAGGTTGTCGTGGCTCAGCGGTGACGTGGTTTGAGCTTTCAAACAACCCACGTTGACCTTTTCGCTCTTCGCGAGCGAGTCAGACATCCAAAGTACCAACGGCACCTTTGTTTGCTCGTCAGGAGCCATCGCGTAAGGCAGCCCGTGTAGATAGAGCCCACCCTCCCCCAGCGATTCGCCGTGGTCCGAAACGTACATCAGCGCAGTGTCGAACTTGGTGTTGGCCGCCAGGATATCGATGAGATTTGCAGTCACATAATCGGTGTAGAGGATTGAGTTGTCGTAGGCATTGACCACCTCCTCCTGCTTACATTTGTCGAGCTCGTTGGTCTCGCACACCGGTGCGAATTTCTTGAATTGCGAGGGGTAGCGCTTGTAGTAGGCCGGGCCGTGACTGCCTTTGTAGTGGAGCACCAGGACAGCATCGCCTTCCTGGCGCTTGATGAAGTCTTGCATCTCCGTGAGCAGCACCCCGTCCTTACACTCCTCGCTGGTGCACAGTTGGGAATCCGCGTGAGAGGCAGCCTTGTGGTTGGGAACCCTGTCGCAGACCCCTTTGCACCCCGAGTTGTTGTCAGTCCACATGACACTGATGCCAGCGCGTTGAAGCACGTCGAGCAGCCCTTCTCGGCTCTTGGCCAAGCCATCTTTGTACTGGGCCTTACCCACGTCCAGGAACATGCATGGCAGCGAGACCGCGGTAGCGGTACCGCAGGAGCTCACGTTCGTGAAGCTAATGACATTTCGCTTTTCTAGTTCCGGATTCGTTTCACGGGAGTAGCCGTTGAGGGAGAAGTTGGCGGAGCGAGCGGTCTCTCCTACTGCCAGTACCAGCAGCCTGGGTTTACGAGCCGCACCCTGTCGATTAACTACCGCATCAGTACCAATGGCCGTCAGCGTTTTAGGTGAGGCCAGCTGACGCTTCAGGTACCCATGGCCAGCCGCAAACAAGTTGGTAGGTACCAGAATCAGCCGGATCTCCCGATTGTTGCGCAGCAAGGAGGCATACGACTGGTACTGACTCAACGCGATGCCAGATAAGGTCAACAGAGCGAGCGACAGAGCAATGAACCTGCTGACCAAAGCTTTGGCCCAAGGCTTGCGCCGGAGGGGAACCCGGGCAATCAGGTAGACGGGCAACACCCCAACCATTGCGACCCAAAGACCGAGCTTCCAATTCAGCAGCTCGGTTGCCTCAGCGACGTCGGTCTCCACAACGTTGGTGAACATTGTGTAATCGATCACGATGCCGTAGGCATTCATGAAGTAACTCGCAAAAGACGCGCTGATCAGTACCAGGCACAGTATGGGTTTGGCCAGCCGCCCCCATGACAGCAAGCTCAGAACGGTAAACACCCATGCGAATACTATGACTGGGAGGCTAGCCGCTAGCTGCCAGTTCACTTCATCGGTTTTGAATACCAGCTTCCAGAGCACGTTCCAGAGCTCAGCGTTCGCGAATAGCAGTAACCAAAAAGTCACCAGGCCGATTAGCAAATTAGTACTGATGCCTTTCTGCCGCGCATTGCGAATAGCAAAGATCCATTTGCTTAACAGGGTGTGAACAATGGATTTGGAAGGTGTCATTATCAAACTCTGGAAGCTGCTTATCCATGGCGGTAGCTATGGAGTTAGCGGGAGCTACAAGGCAAACCGTCGACAGATGCTGAGCGATTGCGCAATGTGCGGAGCGTCAGAGGCCTTAGGCCCCTAGGCGTTGGGGACGCTTAGTATGTGTGAGGCATAGGGATAAAAAGAGAAATGAATCTCGCTGAGCGCATTATTTCCGGGACCTGATAACGACACGATGACCTCGGGATTACAATGCTGACAGAAATCCAATTACTGCTGTTTTGATTGTCATTGATCACGCTATGATCAAAATTAGGGGAATACTACCCACCAAAAGCAATGCTCCGCTCAGCTAGATAAATTTAATTTCACAAACAAAACGGTTTCGTTTTGTCGTAGGCTAATTTTGAACTTTCAATTCAACTTACAAGTCTTTCTCGCGAGCAGAACATAATTTTCAACTTTTGCTCGTTAATATGTCACCCATCAATGAGGGGCGAATACCATGAGCTTTTTCAAAAACATCCTGGGCGGGCACCATGGCCGTGGAAACCACGGTGGAGGCAAGCACCACAGCGGGGGACATGGGGCCGAGCAATATGATCGCCATGGCCGGCAGCAGGGCTGCGACGGCGGTAATCAGGTGTATGACGGCGGGCGCCCTCCCACTCCTGCCCCCATCAAAGATCTGCAGGGCTGCAGGCAGTGCCGGACGGCCAACGATCCGTCAGCACGCTTTTGTCTAAACTGCGGAACACCGCTATCGAGTGGTTGCACCGCCTGCGGCTCGCTGCTGAGTGCAGGAGCAAGATTTTGCAGTCAGTGTGGCCAAGCGACGCTCTAAGGCTAGGTAGACAGGAAGGCCAACGAGACCACAACCCTGCGCAAGGAGAAATACGTGGGTTCAAATCATGACCATGGCAGCGCTGCAGTACGCGAGGGGCATCAGAAGAAGCTAATCATGGCGCTCGGCTTGACTGGCAGCTTCATGATTGCAGAAGTGATCGGTGCGTGGATTACCGGCAGCCTGGCGCTGCTGTCGGACGCATCTCACATGTTCACAGATACTGCCGCCTTGGCGATCTCACTGATTGCACTTCAGATAGCCAAGCGGCCGGCGGATCAGAAAAGAACCTTCGGCTATGCGCGCCTGGAAATTCTGGCTTCGACGTTCAACGCCGTGCTGCTCTTCCTGGTGGCGATGTACATCTTGTATGAGGCCTACCAGCGCTTCTTCATGCCGGCGGAGATCGCTACCGGAGCGATGATGTGGATCGCAATCGCCGGCCTGATCATCAACCTAATTTCGATGCGCCTTCTGGCATCTGCGAGCAACGAAAGCCTCAACGTCAAAGGAGCCTACCTCGAAGTTTGGAGCGACATGCTCGGCTCGCTTGGCGTAATCATCGCGGCACTTATCATCCGCTTCACCGGCTGGACCTGGGTCGACACGATTGTCGCTGTGGCGATCGGCCTTTGGGTTCTGCCGCGGACGTGGCAGTTGCTTCGCGAAAGCCTGGGGATCCTCATGGAGGGTGTCCCGAGGGGGCTCGACGTTACGGCAATCGAGGCCACCATCCTCGGAGTAGATGGCGTGACGGACGTTCATGACTTGCACGTGTGGGCTGTCAGCAGTGGCAGTAACGTGATGACGTCGCACGTAGTGGTTCGGGATTCTGCAGATGGGGATGCTGTGTTGGCGGCCGTCGTGGATGCTGTCAGCGATGCATTCGAAATCCATCACTGCACCATCCAGATCGAGCGGGCAGCTTTCCACGAGAGCGTTCCCTCACCCTCGCACTGACCGATCGGTAAACACCATGCAAACACATCACCCTCCTGGCTGAGGGTGATGTTGCAAAAAAAATGCGGTGAGGGATGCCGTAAACGGCAGGAGCGCTTCAAGGGGGTTGGTGAATGGCTTCGCCTGCCCTCGTCAACAACCTCCAGAAGGCTCAGCGATGGCCTGGATCATCACGAAGTACCTACTCACTGCCGGTATAGTGATTCTCGTGTCAGAGCTGGCGAAACGCAGCGACAAGCTGGGCGGCTTGGTCGCCGCCCTACCCTTGGTCACGGTCGTGACGTTGGTCTGGCTCTATTTAGAGAACCAGAGCATGGAGAAGATCTCCAACCATGCTTGGTACACGTTCTGGTACGTGCTTCCGACCCTGCCGATGTTTATTGCTTTTCCATTGCTGCTACCTAAGCTCGGCTTTTGGCCGACACTGATCAGCAGCATCCTCATCACAATGGCCAGCTTCGGAGGCTTCGCCATACTGCTGCGCCGGTTCGGCATTGAGCTTCTATGATCCGGTGGCCGCAGGGATCATCTTGATGAGTCTTAACGGCTATTAACACACTCGCCCTTCACCAGGTAGCGAACCATGTGCAGTTCGCCTTTCGAGTCTTCGTAGGTCATCATGCTTCTTACATTACCGCAGTACCGCACATTGGGTGATACATACACCAACTTACCAACGTCCAGGTCCATGCCATAGGCGTAGTCTTCTAGTTGAGGCATGGGCTTTTTTACGCGTTGAGCATAATCCGCTGTAGCCTCTCTAGCAGTACGCTCGATGTGTTTATTGATCTCCATACCGCTTTGGGCATTGGCTGTTAGTGATGTAAAGAGCATAAACACGGCGATCGCTGATACAGTAGTGTTCATAAGAAGTCCCTTAATAAAAAAGCGCCCGTAGGGGGGCGCTAAAATTCACCTACCAAAGGAGCGTATGGTTTACAGGTGAATGCACTGGCGCGAACAACTGCTCGGTGCTCTTGCCAAGCTGCTTTGAAATGAGACAATTTCCAAAGCAGCGATGCCTCTTCCGCTGCCCTTAAACTAGCAAAGGAGGCTAACACCAAGATGATCGTGCAATTACAATTTGGACATGTAATAGATTGTAAGATAATTATTCGAGAGAATATCGAGCCGCCACGTGAACTAATTTGCAGAAAGGCGCTGCGGTTTGCGGCCGTGCATGGGGTCTGCCTGCGTGGCGCCCTCGATCCAAGGCCAGTACCAGTCCTTGCAAGCTAACGACCGAAATGCTGCCTGTCCTGGCCGATTCCACCTGCCAGGCGAATCTGTCATACACCGCCGCAGGCCCCAGAATCCGCTATGCTTAGGGGTGGAGCCTGCATGACTGTCAGAAATCTTGCGGCTACATTACAAATTTGTAGGATTTCGCCGCGGCCAGCTTCTTCGCGTTAAGATTCAAGCGTCCTCAGGTGACCCGGCGTATGGACAGAGGTAGCGACTACCACATGCCATACCCTCAGCCAAACTTTCGAACAGCCTGCAACCATAATCTTGGCGGATTAGGCCAACTCCTTCCTCACACCTTGAGATAAGTTATGCGCGTTCTAGTTGTGGAAGACGAAATTAAAACTGCCGAATATCTTCAGCAGGGCCTATCCGAAAGCGGGTATGTCGTAGATATCGTGCACAACGGTGTAGATGCTCTGCACTTGTTCAACACTAATGTCTATTCGTTGGTCCTCCTGGACGTGAACCTCCCGGGTATCGACGGCTGGGACCTGCTGGAAACCATCCGTAAGACCAGCCGGGTCCGCATCATCATGCTGACCGCCCGCGGACGCATCAATGACAAGCTCAAGGGCTTGGACGGCGGCGCGGATGACTACCTTGTGAAGCCATTCGAATTCCCTGAGCTGCTTGCTCGCATCCGTTCGCTGCAACGCCGTGGTGATGAGTTAGTCGAGAAGAGCTCGCTGAAAATTGCCGATCTGGAACTCGACTCCGTCCGCCATCGCGTCTTCCGCGGTGGCACACGCATCGATCTCACCACCAAGGAATTTGCGCTTCTGCACCTGCTCATGAGCCGAACGGGCGAAGCGCTGACTCGCTCTCAGATCATCTCGTTGGTCTGGGATATGAATTTCGATTGCGACACCAATGTCATCGATGTAGCCATCCGGCGCTTGCGCTCGAAGATCGATGACCCGTTTGAAACCAAGCTCATTCACACGCTTCGTGGCGTTGGGTACGTTTTTGAGGAACGCGCATGAGGCCATTCAGCCTGGCTGCAAAGCTGGGGTTAAAAGTTGGGTTGATGAGCGCAGCGTTGCTGCTTCTGTTCGCCACCTTTGGCTATCTGATGGTAGGCAAGGCTCTGGAAAGAAATGCCAGAGCAGACCTGGAAGTAAAGATGGCGGGGATGGCTCACAACCTGTCCACCATCCCGGACATCTCCGGCGTCAACGCGGATGCGCATCAGCTTGTCGATTTGGTCATGGGCCACAACAACCTGTATGTGAGCATATTCGATACCTCACAGAATCAGACTCCCCTGCTCTCGATTGGCTCGAAACAGGTCAATCTGGAGGTGCACAAGTTTCAGCCGGCGGCCCAGCCCAAAGAGCACGAATGGCGTGATACGCAGGACCGTCCTCTGCTGAGTGCTTCTCGAATCATGCGTTTGGGCGATGGAACAGAGGTCAGCGTCTATATGACCATGGACCAGTCATCCAGTGAGGCGCTGCTCGATGCGTTGCTGACCTGGGCCTTGATGATGTCCCCCGTCATCCTCGCACTGATCTTGGCCATTGGCTGGTGGACTGTGCGCAGAGGCCTGCTACCACTGACCAAGTTCCTCAAGATCGCCTCGAAAATCTCAACCGAGAGCCTCGACCATCGCCTTCCAACTGATGGGATGCCGGCAGAACTCAAAATGCTCGCCGACGGCATCAACATCATGCTGGCTCGCCTGGATGATGGGGTTCAGCAGCTCTCGCAGTTTTCTGACGACCTTGCTCACGAACTTCGAGCACCGCTTTCCAACCTGATGGGCAAGGCCCAGGTTGCCTTGACCAGAGAACGATCGCTTTCCGAGTACCGGGAGGTTCTGGAGTCGTGCACAGAAGAGCTGGACCGCATGAGCCGCATGGTTTCCGACATGCTGTTCTTGGCCCAGGTCAGTCATCCAGCATCAATGGTGGAGTTCGAATCCGTCTCCTTGGTCGACGAGGTTCAGCGAGTGTGCGATCTCTTCAGCATTTCAGCAGAAGAAGGCGAGATTCAGCTGCAGATCTCCGGCAGTGATGACGTGGTGCGCGGGAATCGCCTGATGGTTCAACGTGCCGTCTCGAATCTGGTCTCGAACGCGATCCGTTACTGCCCTCGCGGCCGCACGGTCTACGTTAAGGTGCAGCATAGTGCGAGCGGTACGACGTTGAGTGTCGGCAACCCCGGCCGTGGTATTGCCAAGGAACACCACGCGCACTTGTTTGAGCGGTTCTACCGTGTGGACAAGAGCCGAGCACGGAGCGAAGGCGGTACCGGTCTTGGCTTGGCCATTGTGCAGTCGATCATGAGTCTGCACCAGGGATCGGCGAGCGTGGAGGTGACCGAAGAAAACTTCACCTGGTTCCACCTTCACTTTCCGGAAGCCCAGCAAATGCAGCCGGCAATGACCGCCGCTTAAATTGCGCAGACACGATTAGGCCCGTCAATCGACGGGCCTTTTGTTTGCCTCAATGCATCAGTGCCGAAGGACCACAGGGTCCATGGGCGACCGCAGAATCACCGACTTAATAATCTTCTGTTCGTCAGGATTGGCGTTTTTCCACAGGTGTGAGAAGTACTGAGCATTCACTTTCTCTTGAGCACTTACGCTGCCGGCGGCATCGATCAGGCGCATGGTCGAGTAGACACAGATCAGCGCCAGAATGAAGAACGCCGTGGCGACCACCATCACATAACGCTTGGCCAGCACCGGTGCCCGCTTGAGCTCCTGGATAGAGGCGTCCGCCGCCTTTGTCGCTGCTGTAAGCTCCGAGATCAGTGGCTGGATGGCGGTGTCGACTCCGCGGCATGCAGCTGAATACGCTGATGCAGCGGCGCGCAAGGCAACCTCCTCCGCGTTCGACCAAGCCTTCTCCGCCTTTCGCACCTCCTCCTGAATCTGCCGGCCGACAGCGTCCACCTGCTCCACCAGTTCGTTCGACCTCTCCAGAACAGCGCTGGAGGTGCGCGTCTGCGAGGTCAGCTCATCGAGCTGGACAGTGAGTTTTTCAGTGCAGCGGCGAAAGTCACCGATAGCAACTGCCCAGGGCTCTATGTCATTCATGGCTATCTCCTAGGGCGGCCAACAACGCCGCGCTGAATTAACGCGCTAGATATCAAAATTGTAATTTAAGAGAAAATTCGAAGTCGCCCTCGACAGTGCCGAGATAGACATGATCCTTCCAGATTTGAAGATTTAACGCATCCTATCTGCAGCCAAAATTACGGAATTGTAATTATTGACTCACCTTGTCGTTAGCTTCGCGTTCCTAAACTACAAACCAACAAAGGCCGCTAATCAGGTTGGCCTAGTATGAACCGAGGTTCACAATGAAATTTGTCAAATCTATCGCTATTGGCAGCCTGCTGCTGGGTCTCATGGGTACCGCTTACGCTGAAGGCGGCTTCGAGCGAACGAAACAGTTCAACGAGAACTTCCGAACCGAACAGGCTCGCCTATGGAGCGATGACTCTTCGGACCAGAACAAACAACAAGTCGCTCAAGAGCAAAAGAAAGAAAGCAAGGATGGTAAGGAACAAGCCGACAATTAATCGGCGGTTAAATAGGACTTCAAATGACGAAAGAAATCGACAAAAAAGCCAGGGTAAAACCTGGCTTTTTTGTGCTTGGAATTTAGCCTTCGTTCTTGCGAGGCGTTTCCGCATTGCTTTCTCCGGCCAGACCCTCGGCACCTTGTGCGGGGCGTTTCCAATGGCACAGCAGGAGCTGGCTGGCGTTCGCTTCGGTGATCGATGTGCAAGCTAGATCAGCGGGCAGACCATCCTTGCTGTCTCGCAAGCGCCTGGACAGATAGAACGAGCCATCCCGCGGCCACTTGGCAGGATCCTTGATGTTCTCGGACTTCCCGCTGCTGTAAAACTCCGACGAGTATGAGCGGCGGCCAGGATAGATCAGGGGAGCGGAATGAGCAGACTGCACATTGAGCCAGGCTTGAACCACATCCCGCTGATTCTGAGGGCGCTCCTCTAGTACCCCGGCGTAGATGATGCCCGCACCGATGATTGGCAACACCAATGCGCTCGCAGCGGCAGCCCAGGTGGTCTTCGGGCCAACTTCGCTGACCCGTGCAGACAGCAGCAATGCCCACGCTGGCAGCGCGGGTAGCAGGTAGGTCCACAGAATGTTGCCTGCAAATGTGAAGAAGACCGGTGTCGCCAAGGCCCACAGCCAGAGGTAGGCTTTGAAGCGCTGCATCGATCCACGCTTGCGGATCAACAGTGGTAGAAACAAGGCCCATGGCAGTAGCGACAATCCGAGCTGGATCCAGATGCTGCCGTACGGCTTGGCATGAGCACTACCATAGAGGTCCCCTGCCCAGTTACTGAC
The DNA here is from genome assembly GCF_002113105.1 of Pseudomonas sp. B22(2017). Lineage (NCBI taxonomy): Bacteria > Pseudomonadati > Pseudomonadota > Gammaproteobacteria > Pseudomonadales > Pseudomonadaceae > Pseudomonas > Pseudomonas sp. B22(2017). Next base: position 137,497 of record NZ_NEJN01000010.1, on the reverse strand, counting down.
GACGTAGCGGCTCCAGTGCTCACCAACGAAGAAGTACTCCATGAAGCCGGGCGTTTTCATCTCGGCCGCGACATACCATGGCACGGATATACCGAACATGAGTACAAGGCCGCTAATCCAGGGAAGCCTCAGTACCCGTCCCCATTCCTTGTAGATAACGAACCAGGCGAATGCCGGCGCCCCCATAAGCACCAGGGTCAGCGGCCCTTTGGCAAGCAAGCCCAGCCCGAGACCTGCGAACATCAGGTAGGCATCCGCCTTGCTGGCGCACTTCATCCAACGCCAGAAACCGTAGCTGGCCAGCAGAATCGAGAACGACAAAACAGGGTCAGTCAGCACAACACCGCTGGAGACCAGGCCAAGTGTGGTGCTGGAAAAAATAATGGCAGCCCAGATGCCGGCGTTACGAGAAATCTGCTGCGTGCCGAGTTTGATGATGATGAAACAGCTTGCCAGGTGGAGTAGCCACGCTGGGAAGCGCGCAGCGAACTCGTTAACGCCGAAGACCGTCATGCTCGCGGCCTGGGTCCAGAAGGACAACGGAGGCTTGCCCCAGAACGGTACCCCGTAGTCGAACATGGGCGTGATCCAGTCATTCAACTCGACCATCTTGCGAGCCATTTCAGCGTAACGGGCCTCAGATGTGTCCATCAGCGGGTAGATGCCCAGCCCCACCAAACGCAATAGCAAAATCGAACCCAGGACCCACCACAGCGTCCTCTCGTTCTTCAGGTTCAGCATTTCTTACCCTCGATCGAAGCCATCGAAGGGTGGAGTGACACGGGATCTGCCTTGTTGCTGTGCTTCAGGAAATAGAGAGGCCGGCGCTTCACTTCCGCGAGTGTCACGCCCAGGTACTCCCCCACCATGGCGACACCGACGCACATGAATGAAGCCATTCCGACGATCAGGTGATGGATGTCGAAACTGCCTGCCACAAGCGACGCAAGCATGTAGCAGATGCTGGAGACGAAAAGACCGAAACTGATGAGGCTGAAAATGCGCAGTGGTTTGCGAGAGAAGCTGACGATGCTCTCGATGGCCAGATTGAACAGGCCAGCTGCATTCCATTTGGTGCTCCCGGCATGGCGAACAGTGCGATTGTAGGGCAGTTCGATGGTACGAAAGCCTACCCAGCCGATCATGCCTTTGAGAATCCTGGAGCGTTCATCCAGGGCCCGCAGGGCTGCCAGCGGCGCAGGCCCAATCAATCGGAAATCGCTGACATCGGCCGGCATGTCCACCTTCTCCACCAGGCGCTGCATGACCCAGTAGTAAGCCCGGGCACTCATGCGCTTGAACCACGAATCACCGATTCTCAGGTTGCGCTGCATGTTCACCACGTCGTAGCCGCGTTGCCAGTAGTCCACCATGGCCGCGATGAGCTCTGGTGGATCCTGCAGGTCGACATCAATGAAGATCAGCGCACTGCCACGGGCATGGTCTATCCCGGCGCTCAGTGCAGCCTCTTTGCCGAAGTTGCGACTCAGGGACAGGCAACGTACAGATGACCCATCCTGATAGTGGCGAAGAATGTCGGCCGTCCGGTCATTACTGCCGTCGTCGACATAGAGGATTTCGCAGGAGACGGGTAAGCGCTTCACCACGCGGGTGATTCGCTGGTGGAACTCGGGGATGGTTTCCTCTTCCTGGAAGCAAGGGACCACGATGGTTAACAAGGGATCAGGGCGCTCGGGAAAGCGATGTAATGTCTGCATGATTGAATGTCCAAAAACGATGTGCAATGAATCCAAGTGCAGTGAGGCTTAAGGTCACTACGACTTGGGAGATGAGCGGTGACAGATTCGACTTGATGAGGAACCACATACCCACGCCATTGCCGAAGTTTGTGGTTAACGCGACCAGTGCAAACCTGACAGGCTGAAACTTACGAGAGCCATCTGCCACAAAACAGAGCGCCCTATTTCCAATGAAGCTCGCGATTGCGCCAACCATGCCGCCACAGATACTGGCCAGTAACGGAGTAACGAATTCTGTCGTAACCAGCAATAGGAACACCGCATAATGGACTCCCGTTGCTATGAAGCCGATCCCCAGATAACGAATCAGTAAGGTAGTAAGAGGTGGGGTTTGATTTTCCATGCCCAAAGCCTATGGAGGCAAAGGTGAAAAAATAGTGAACTAAATGTAAATGCGTAATTAGCCGAATCTATATATGGTAAGTAACAAGTCGGCGCACTAGGCTAGCACGCTACAATATCAGAGGGATTGCCTGAAAATTACGCTTTCGAAATAAAAGCCTTCCGATAACGCATGCATGACCCGTGGATTACAATGTTGACAAGATAAGGAAACACCGGGTGGCATTGAGATAGATTCCCCGAATTAAGGGGGACCTAATGGTTACACAAAATGAAACATATACAAGCACCGTTGTTCCTTACAGCCCTGACATATTGGATGATTTGCCAATTGATGATCAGCTGGCCGTAGAGTTTTTCGCAACAGCACGTTGTGCCAGTTTCAAACAGGCTGCCCGAGGGCTCAATGTGCCAGTGGTAGGCCTGCGGAAACGCTTGGAGAAACTGGAAGAGCACATTGGTGCTCCCGTGTTTGTCTACAAACACAACAAGCTTGCCCTGACCCGCACAGGCGAGAGGGTCAGCCATTACCTGTGCCAGCTCTTCGGCCCAGACGGCCTTGGCAAGTCCGGTGAAAAGGAAGTCCCCAGGCTTACCATCGCGATCACAGAGCCAGTGCTGAACGACATCGTAAACCGCGATCTAGTCGCCTACGTGCGTGATCATGCCGAAATGCAGCTGGAAATCCATTCAGAATGCACAACGCAGATGCTTTCTGAGTGTGAAGTCGATGTGGGTATCGCTTTGGTGAGCCCAGATGATAAAGGCGCGCTTGATCGCCATCCTACGTATAGGTTTGAACGGCTTGGCCGGATTGGGCACGCCCTGTTCATTTCCAGCCGCTATTCAAGAAGCGTCACCCTTCCAGTGGAGAGCTTGGATTTGCACAACTTCATGCTCGTTGTCCCTTGGGATGAAGAGATCTTGGCGGGCTCACGAAAGTGGGCATCGATAATGGCTGAGCATCAGGGCGGTACCACTCGGGTCAAGAGCTACAACCTATCACGAGGCCTTGTCGTTGGCGGTGCGTGTATTGGAGTGCTGCCCGACTACAGCCGAAAACTGGAGAGAAATATCCTACCCGTGCCGGGTTTCCTGGACGACCTGGAGGAGAAAGATGTCTATCTTGTTATCAAAACGAAGCTTGTCCGCAATCCGCAGGTTTTGGAAATTCGAAGATTGATCAAGAAGAGCTTCTTTGATAAGAAGGACTGGCTTGTTCGGTAACAGTTTTGTTAGGTTTGAAACTCCTCCGTTAACACTACAGAAACACAACTGTCATATTCGCTTGCAACCTAGTCAGAGTGCTTAGAACAAAGGCATCTTGTTACAGCAGGTGACAACCGTGGCCTGCTCCCATCTGCAAGATAAATTTAGGCCGGCGCAGGGCGAAATATAACGTCGGTAGCTAAGCACTTAACATACGAGAGGCAAGCAATGATCCGTTCTTCGAACATGCGGGAAAAGCTGTTGGCTGCCGCAATAATAGGCACATTTTCCTCGCAAGCATTCTCCGGAACAGTAACCACTGACGGAGCTGACATCGTTCTGAAGACCAAGGGCGGTCTTGAAGTATCGACTTCTGACAAGGAATTCAGTTTCAAACTGGGCGGCCGAGTTCAGGCCGACTACGGCCGTTTCGATGGTGTCTTCACCAAGAATGGCGATACCGCTGACGCAGGCTACTTCCGTCGCGCCTACCTTGAGCTCGGTGGCGTGCTGTACCGCGACTGGAAGTATCAGCTCAACTACGACCTTTCCCGCAACACGGGCAACGACTCCGACGGCTACTTCGACGAAGCCAGCCTGACCTACACGGGTTTCAAGCCGGTGCAACTGCGCTTTGGCCGTTTCTACACCGACTTCGGTCTTGAGAAAGCCACCAGTTCGAAGTGGACCACCGCCATGGAGCGGAACCTCTCGTACGACCTGGCGGACTGGATCAACGACAACGCCGGCATGGGTGTTCAAGCCACCAGCACCATCGCTGACATGGCTTATGTTTCCGGTAGCGTTTTCAGCGAAACCAATAACAACTCGGATGGCGACAGCACCAAGCGCTACAACGTACGTGGCGTGTTCGCACCGCTGCACAGTGATGGCAACGTCCTGCACGTCGGTGCTCAGTACGCTTACCGCGACCTCAAAAACAGTGCGGTCGATACCCGGATTCGTTCGCGTCTGGGCGTCCGCGGTGTAGATACCAATGGCGGCGGCGATGCCGGCACCAACGGCAACCGCATGCTGTTTGGCGGTGCTGCTGCACAAGATGGCCTGTGGAAGGACGACTCGGTCTGGGGTCTCGAAGGTGCCTGGGCCACCGGCCCGTTCTCGGTTCAAGCGGAATACCTTCGCCGCAAGCTGAAAGCTGACCAGGCCAACAACGACATGAAGGCCTCCGGTTACTACGCCCAGATGGCTTACACCCTGACCGGCGAGCCGCGTATCTACAAGCTCGATGGTGCCAAGTTCGACACTATCAAACCAGAGAACAAGGAACTGGGGGCCTGGGAAGTCTTCTACCGCTTTGACGATATCAAGGTCGAAGACGGCAACCTGGTCACCGCGGCGGACCAATCGAACGAGCGCAAGGCCAAGAGCCACACGGTGGGTGTGAACTGGTACGTCAACGAGGCGGTGAAAGTCAGTGCCAACTACATCAACGTGCGCACCGACAACAACGAGAACACCGTGGGCGACGACAGCGGCAATGCCATCGTGACCCGCCTGCAATACGTCTTCTGATCCCTCTCATCAGTCTGACGTGAGAAAGCCGGAAGCGCTCAACGTGCTTCCGGCTTTCCTGTTTCTGGAGGTGATCAAGCATGGAGCGCCCTCCTCCTACCTGCTTTCGCTTACCGATGACCGCTCTTGCCAAAGCTCGGCGAATCTGATGTGATTGCCGCGTCGGGCTTTGCATGGTGGCCGTGCAAGCAAATCAAACCTGACTCCTATTCATGATTGAACCTGATTCGACGTCCAGCTTCGCGTCTAACGGCCCTACAAGCGCAGCTACCCCAACGTCGCTCATTAGGGGATAGTCATGCCTGCAAAAAAGCTGCTTCAACCTCTCGCTGCTCAGCTGCACGCCTCGTTCTCGGCTTCTGGCCGCCCGTACTCTCATCTGCACCTCCACCAGCTGTTCCACGCGGCCATCGGCTCCGTTGCACCGCAAGTTGCCATCCAAGACAAGCTGCCAATTCAGGTCTGTCGTGACAACGAGACACGGCAGTACAACCTCTACGCGGCGGTCGAGCGGGCGAAAACGTGCTTAGGATTGACCGATCTTCAAGCAGTCGGTGTGGCTGAAGAAGTCATTGAGGTGCTACGAACTGCGGGAATCGGCGTGAACCAGGTTCGCCTGCTCCTTGACCCCTCCTTCAGCTCGAAGACTCGCAAAAAGGCCTTCAAGGCTCTCTGCAAGAACCTGGATCTGAACGAGCTAGGCGATCGCTTCGTCCCCAAGACTGCCACGTTGGCCATCGCTGCTGGTATTGCGCCGCCTCCCAAAATGTCGTGGAAGGATCGCTTCGCCCTGGCTGCAAATTCCCCCATGCGGGGGCCAAGCGAGCTCATCAGCATGGTCAACCGGGATGAGTGTTATCTGTGGGTATTCCCACCGACTGACCATCATGCGACGGCTCCAGCGACGCATGACCGTTTCTTTGGTGAAAAGACCCACCCGAGCGCAGAAATGGGCATGGGGTTCAGCATCATCGATTCCGGCTGGACCCGCCCCAAGTACCCGCTATCCAGGCAGTCACAAGAGACCTTCATCCAGTATTCGCTTTCTGCGCCGATGTGGTCCTGGCGCGCACAAAGTGACACCTGGCGCCTGGGAAACATCCTGCGTTCAAGAATCCTTGACGGGGCTCCTTGGCATAACGAGCCTCTGAGTGACGTGCTTCCGAGCGGCCTTAAATCCCTGCCCCGGATCTATGGGTGCGAAACCTGCCGAACGCTGTTCATTGAGAATCACAGCGACTACCCGGATGTACCCACTCAGTGCCAATGCGGTGAGGCGAGCAGCACGGGTGACCAAAACGAGTCATCTGCTCTCAATAGCTGATTTTCCTTACGGTGGCGGGCTGAGCCCCCCGTTAGGGATTGGCTATGGGAGCGGGATTCGCTCACCCCAAACCTGAAGGCGCCGCCACCTAACCGAGCGATATGAGCTGAATGCTCGCGGAGTAGATATGCAAAAGAGTAAAAACAAACAGGACACCCTGGCGGCGATCAATGCGCTTGTCGAGATTGCGTATGATCAGGGATTTGCGGACGGACACGGAGTCGGCAATCAAGTCGGTTTCGTAGCCGGTGTCATGAGCCTCAAAGCTGCATTGGCCTGCGGCTTACGGCATGGCTCACCTGAGTGCGGAAAGGCCCTTGAAAGCCTCAAGCGCATCGGGATCGACGAGTGAGAGAAAAGTACGGGTCGTGCGCTGATCGCGCACGACCCGTACTTCTACTTCAGGTCATTTCCCTGCTTAGCTTCATGATTGAAGCTCAGGGATCAGGTGCTTCTGCGGTAGGCCAACAGGCGCAAGGCGTTGAAGACGACCAACAGTGTGGAGCCCTCATGGATCGCAACAGCGGCACCAATGCTCAAGCCCATGATGGTGGACGGAACCAGGATGGCCACAATCCCCAAGCTGACGAACAGATTCTGGTGGATGATCGATCGCGTGTGACGGCTCAGCCCCACCGCAAATGGGAGTTGCCTGATGTCGTCAGCCATAAGCGCGATATCAGCCGTTTCCAGGGCAACATCAGATCCAGCAGCCCCCATTGCGATACCAACGCTCGAACTGGCCATGGCAGGGGCATCATTGACGCCGTCACCCACCATGGCCACCTTGGCGCTAAGGCGCAGGTTTTTGATGGCCTTGACCTTGTCTTCCGGCATCAGGTCTCCCCACGCTTCATCTAAGCCAACTTGTTTGGCTACAGCCTCTGCAACGCGGTTGTGGTCTCCAGAAATCATGACCATGCGTTCGATGCCCATCTCTCTAAGCTTCTGGAGTGCCTCTTTGGCCCCCTCCCGGGGTGTGTCCAATAGCCCGATAGCGCCCAGATCCTTGTCAGCACGCCGTACCACCATGGTGGTACGGCCTGACTGACGTAGACGCTCCGCAGCCTCCAGGGCTGCCTTGCTGAGTGCGGGAATACCATTGGTACCGAACATCTCGACCTTGCCAATCCAGACGAACTGCCCATCAAGCTCAGCACGCACGCCGCGGCCAATCATGTTGCTCATGTTCTTGGCTTGGAATCGGCACCGTGTGCCAATCATCTCTTCACCGTCACGCACAATTGCCGCAGCCAGCGGATGGTCGCTCATCGACTCCACAGCGATGGCGACGTTTAGCAGATCCTCGATCTGCGTGCCGCCTATGGGTATTACATCGGTGATACGTGGGCGCCCTTCGGTCAGGGTACCGGTCTTGTCGAATGCCATGGCATTCAATGATCCAAGCTCTTCAAGTGGCGCACCGCCCTTGATCAGCACGCCACCTCGGGCTGCCCTGGCGATGCCAGAGAGAATGGCGCTTGGTGTAGCGATCGCGAGCGCGCAGGGGCTGGCTGCAACCAGTACGGCCATCGCCCGGTAGAACGAGTCACGGAACGGCTCGTCAAGGAAAATGCCGGCAAATAGCAGCCCGACTACCAGCAGTAAAACCAACGGGACGAATATGCGTTGGAAGCGGTCCGTGAATCGCTGGGTCGGTGACTTCCTGACTTCGGCTTCACTGACCATCTTGATGACCCGCGCCAAGGTACTCTCCGTAGAGCGCCGGGTTACCTCAACCTCGATGAGCGTTTCGCCATTGATGGTACCGGCGAAGACTTTCGAGGCTGCATCCACTGCATCTGGCTTGCTGCGTGCGAGTTCGGCATCAGGAACAGGTTGCTTGTCCACGGGGACGCTCTCACCGGTTACTGGCGCCTGGTTGATACTTGAGGAGCCTACGACTACAAAACCATCGGCCGGCAGGCGGTCATTGGGGCGCACGATGACAACGTCACCGGGAACCAGCAGCTCCACGGGCATCTCCACCGTGCCATTTGCTCTGCGTACGATCGCGGTGGCTGGTGCGAGCTTGGACAGTGCCTCAATCGCTTTCTTGGCCCGCCCCATCGCGTAGCTTTCAAGGGAATGCCCCAGACTGAACAGGAACAGCAGCAGAGCCCCCTCCGCCCAGGCGCCGATGCTCGCGGCACCGACTGCGGCGAGAAGCATCAGCGAGTCGATCTCGAAGCGTTTCTGACGGATGTTGGTAACCGCTTCCTTAGTGGTGAACCATCCACCGAACACGTAGGCCGACACGTACAGAATCAGAGGCAGACGATCAATCAGGCCAAGTTTTCCTGCGAGAGCTCCGGCACCCAGGAGAGCACCACAGATCAGCGCGAAAATCAGCTCTGTGTTCATTCCAAAAATGCCGCCATGCTCATGGCTATGACCTTCATGCCCGGCTTGGTCATCAGGGCGTTCAAGCAAACTCTTCATAACTCGTCCCTTCTGGGGTCAAGGCTTCCAATTGCCCTCTGCAGTTGGGGAGCCGTCTCTGTTGGTTGGCTAAGATCTATTGCACGGTTTGCCCGAGCCCAGGCGTTAACATTTCGAAGCTATGGGGTATCGGGCGTAATAAAAAATGCCAGGCACTGCCTGGCATTTATGAATTCTCTAATTGTTCTGTTCAAATCGTTTACTACTTGTTGTTGATGCATTGCGAATACATCGAGTAACGAACAGTCTTGAGCGTGCCCTGGGAGTCCTCGAAGGTCATCAACCGTGGATAGACCTGGCAGGTACGGGGGTCCTGCGACTGACGTACGAATTTCGCAACGTCTATCTTCATGCCATATTTGTAATCCTGAATCTCTGGCATTGGCTTGCCATTTTTCTCCGCGTACTTGGCCACTGCGGTCTGGTGTTCCTTGGTGTATTGAAGCTGCTTGCTCTCGGAGAAAGTGTTGGCCTGCGAAGCCACCGAGAAAACAACAAGTGCAGCAGCGATAATTAGCTTTTTCATAAAACCCTCTCAATTTCAAAACTTCTCGGGCGTAACCTTAGCAATGCATAGGCATCACCGGCATGACGAGAAACTTACAATTTTGAAAGGTAAGTGCATCTACTTCACTTTAAACAAAAAAGCCCACAACACGTGTTGTGGGCTTCTCTTTAGCGGAGGCTGTTAGCTAACCACTTCGGCCTCGTCGCCGTCTTCATCCTTGCGGTGTGCCCAGTGATACAGGGCAGGCAGTACCAGCAAGGTCAGTGCGGTGGAGGACAGGATCCCGCCAATCACCACCGTCGCCAATGGCCGCTGAACTTCGGCACCGGTGCCGGTGGCCAAAGCCATCGGGATGAAGCCCAGGGACGCTACCAAGGCTGTCATCAGAACAGGTCGCAGACGGGTCAATGCACCTTCATCGACTGCCTGTCTGAGCGTTCGTCCCTCCTCCCTTAGCCCGCGGATGAAGGCAATCATCACCAGGCCGTTCAGTACTGCAACGCCGGACAGTGCAATGAAGCCGACACCTGCCGAGATCGACAGTGGGATGTCCCGCAGCCACAACGCCACAACACCACCGGTGAGTGCGAATGGAATACCGGTGAAGACCAGCATGCCGTCCTTCAGGTTGTTGAACATCAGGAACAACAAGGTCATGACCAGCAGCAAGGCGACTGGAACAACGATCTGCAGGCGTTTGGCAGCCGACTGCAGCTGCTCGAACTGGCCCCCCCAAGTCGTCCAGTAGCCCGCAGGGATTTGCACCTTCTTGTCCAGCGATGCGGTCGCCTCCTCAACGAAGGACCCCAGATCGCGGCCTCGAACGTTGGCGCTGACGATAACCAGACGTTTGCCGTTCTCGCGGCTGATTTGGTTCGGGCCCAGTTGCAGGTCCAGATTGGCGACCTGGGACAGCGGGATGAAGCCGATCTGATTGGCACCCTGTGCCGCATTGGCAGGTACCGGGATCAGCAAGCTGGACATACCCGCTACGTCGGTGCGAACGGTCTCTGGTAGGCGTACTACCATGTCGAACCGACGGTCGCCCTCATACAGCGTGCCGGCCTGACGGCCACCCACGGCGATAGCGATCGAGTTCTGAACATCCGCGATGTTCAGGCCGTAGCGTGCTGCTTTTTCGCGGTCAATGTTGATGGTCAGCACCGGCAGGCCGGATGTCTGCTCAACTTTCACTTCCGATGAGCCCGGGACCGCTTTGAGCGCTGCCGCGATCTTGTTGGCGGTGTTGTTGAGCACGTCCATGTCATCGCCGAAGACTTTCACAGCGACGTCACTACGCACGCCCGAAATCAGCTCGTTGAAACGCAGTTGGATTGGCTGCGACAACTCGTAGTTGCTTCCTGGAACACCCGCTGCGGCCTTCTGCACTTCAGCAATCAGCTCATCACGAGGCTTCTTCGGGTTAGGCCACTGATCCTGAGGCTTGAGCATGATGTAGGCGTCAGAGGCGTTCGGCGGCATCGGGTCAGATGCAATTTCTGCGGTACCCGAGCGTGCGAACATCCGCTCAACTTCAGGCACCTGCGCAATCACCGCTTTCTCCAGACGCTGCTGCATCTCGACAGATTGAGTGAGGCTCGTTCCAGGCACACGCATGGCCTGCATCGCAAAGTCACCCTCACTGAGGCTTGGGATGAACTCGCTACCCATACGACTTGCCAGCAAACCACTGAGCACGACCAAGGCTACTGCGGCCGAGAAAGCGATGTTCCGATGTCCCAGCACCCATTGCAGAACCGGTTCATAGCGCAGTCGAGCTGTGCGCATGACCACGCCTTCCTCTTCCTTCACCTTGCCAGTGACGAACATGGCAATAGCTGCAGGAACAAAGGTAACGGACAGGACCATTGCACCCAGCAGCGCCATCACAACGGTGAAGGCCATCGGGTGGAACATTTTGCCTTCGACGCCGGTGAGGGCGAAGATCGGCAGGTACACCACCATGATGATCAGCTGACCGAAGATCAGCGGCCGGCGAGCTTCTCGCGCCGCGGCAAAGACCTCGTGGAAGCGTTCGGTTTTGGTGAGCATGCGGCCATGCTTATGTTGCGCATGAGCCAGTCGACGGATCGCGTTTTCTACAATAACCACGGCACCGTCGACGATGATGCCGAAGTCGAGTGCCCCCAAACTCATTAAGTTGGCACTGACCTTGTTGTTGAACATGCCTGTGAAGGTGAACAGCATGGACAGCGGAATCACCATCGCGGTGATCAGAGCCGCACGGATGTTGCCGAGGAACAGGAACAGAATGGCGATAACCAGGATCGCGCCTTCCACCAGGTTCTTCTTCACCGTCGCGATGGCTTTTTCAACCAGGTTGGTACGGTCGTAAACAGTCACAGCCACCACGCCCTTTGGCAGGGTGCGGTTGATGTCCGCCAATTTGGCGGCGACAGCTTGAGATACGGTGCGGCTGTTTTCACCAATCAGCATGAACACGGTACCGAGCACGACTTCGCGGCCGTTCTCAGTAGCAGCACCTGTACGGAGCTCTTTACCGATGCTGACGTCAGCAACGCTGCTGATGCGAATCGGTGCACCATCCACACTGGTGATCACGATGTTGGCGATGTCTTCGATATTGCCTACCTGACCCGGTGCACGGATGAGCAACTGTTCACCATTACGCTCGATGTAGCCGGCACCGACGTTGGCGTTGTTACTTTCCAACGCTGCGACCAGGTCATTGAGTGTCAGCTTGTAGGTAGCCAGGCGCTTTGGATCCGGCGCAACCAGGAACTGCTTGGCATAACCGCCGATGGTATTGATCTCGGCCACACCCGGGACGTTACGCAGCTGAGGCTTGATGATCCAGTCCTGGATCACGCGCAGGTCGGTCGGGGTGTACGGCGTACCGTCCTCTTTGACCGCGCCATCTTCGGCTTCAACAGTCCACAGGAAGATCTCGCCGAGGCCGGTAGATACCGGACCCATGACGGCCTCTACACCTTCTGGCAGCTGTTCCTTCGCAACCTGCAGCCGCTCGTTGATCAACTGGCGGGCAAAGAAGATGTCAGTGCCATCCTTGAAGATCACGGTGACCTGAGACAGGCCAGAGCGAGACAGGGAACGGGTCTGCTGAAGGCCCGGGAGACCGGCCATGGCCGTTTCAACTGGAAACGTGATCCGTTGTTCGGTTTCCAAGGGCGAGTAACCAGGCGCTGCAGTGTTGATCTGCACCTGGACGTTGGTGATATCGGGTACCGCATCGATGGGCAGCTTTTGATAGCTGTAGATACCGATACCCGCCATGATCAGAACGGCGATCATTACTACGATGCGCTGCTCGATGGCGAATCTGATGATACGTTCAAACATGAGAAATCATCCTGTCAGTTCGCATCAGTGACCGTGTTCGGCAGAAGCTTTGCCGAGCTCGGACTTGAGTGTGAAGCTGCCACTGGTTGCTACCTGGGCGCCGGCTTCAATACCGTCGATGATTTCCACGTACCCATTGTCGCGGCGACCCAGTTTTACCGGGCGGGTGTCAAAGCCATCTGGGGTGCGTACGAATACCGAAGGTTTGTCTTCAACGGTCTGCACAGCGTGCTCAGGGACCGCTACGGCAACTCGATCGGTCTGGGAGGTGACCGCAATGTTTACGAACAGGCCTGGACGCCAGGCGCCGTTGGGGTTGGTCAAGGTGACGCGGACAGTAGCTGCACGGTTTTGCTCGCCCAGCAGGCTGCCGACATAACCCACCTTCCCTTCGACCTCGACGTTCATGTCAGGCGAAGAGACTTTCACTGCACGGCCAGTCGTGACCTTGCCCAGATCTGTCGGCGGAACTGCGAAGGTCGCCCAGACCTGATTCAGGTCGGAAAGGATGAAGGCGTTGGTCGCCTCGCTGACGACTTCGCCGACGGTCAGGTGTTTCTCCACTACCACGGCGTCGAAGGGAGCGCGGAGCTCGTAACGATTACCGCCAACGGAGTTAACCGAGGCACCGATTGCGCCGACCTTCTGCTTGGCGTTGGCCAAGGAGATCTCCGCTTCTTGCAGCGCTTGGCGTGCTTGGAGGTAGTCTTGCTCTGCAGAGATCTTGTCCTGCCACAGTTGCTTCTCACGTTCGAAGGTCACACGCGCCAGTTCGACGCGACGCTGTGCGGCCTGTTGTTCGCTGCGCAGGTCAGAGATCTGCTGGCTGGCGATTACCGCGAGGACTTGCCCTTTCTTGACCGTCTCGCCCAGGTTGGCCTGGACAGCCTCAACAACGCCAGGAACACGAGGAACCACGTGGGCAGTACGATCTTCGTCGAAGCGAATTTCGCCAGGGAAGCTCACGACGGTACCGAGGTCACGAGGCGCTGCAGCTTCCAGGGCAACACCAGCGGCCTTGATCTGTTCAGCGCTGAGCGTCAGCTTGCCCTCTTCTTCACCGCCCTCTTCGCTGTGGCCTTCTTCACCATGGCCCTCATCACCTTCCTCTTTGGCGGCAGATGCGGCTTTCTTTTCGTCGCCATGGCCATCGTTAGCGCCATGCTCGGCAGTACTGGCGGCCTGCTGTCCGGAACTGTTGTTCCAGGCAAGGCTGCCAAATCCGAGGGCTGCCACAGCGGCTACCGCGAGGGCGATCTTGCGTTTGTTATCCATTGCTACTCCTGCTGATCGTAGGCACCGGCTTGTTCAAGGCTGTGTGCCGAAGAAAATGTTTGGCCCGTTCAGCGAGTGCCGGCGGTTGAGCCGACTTCGCCATAAACCCTTTCCACCTGCGCACGCGCATTGGTCGCCGCTGCCAACGATTCGAGGTATTGGCCACGAGCGACGATCAAGGTGCGCTGGGCATCCAGCACTTCGATGAAACCGAATTTGCCCATCTCGAAGCCGCGGGTTGCGGTCTCTACGGCTTGTTGGGCTGAAGGCAGAATGGTCTTGTCGTAGGACTCGACCTCCTGCATGGCGGTGGACCATTGGTTCAACGCGGTTTGGGTTTCGGTGCGCAGGCGCAGCTCAACAGCATTGCGCTGGTCCCGGGCCTGATCTGCACGACGAGAAGCGGAAAGAATGTTGCCCTGGTTACGATCGAACAGCGGCAAAGGGATAGACAGGCCCACAGTGTTGACCCGCTCGCGCACAGAGCGGTCGTACTGGCTACCTACACTGACAGTAAGGTTCGGGATACGCTGAGCTTTCTCTGAGCCGAGCGAGGCATCGCTCTTGTCTATCTGCACCACGGCCTGACGCATTTCTGCTGTTTGGTCGAGCTTAGCCAGCAGATCTTCAGTGCGAGGTGGCAAGCCCGGGGAGAGGGTTGGCGATTCGAGTCGATCAAACACGGTGACTGAGCTCCCGGTAATTTGAGCGAGCTGTTGGTAAGCGGTCGCTTTTTCCGTTTCTGCACGTCGAACTTGCAGCTGGGCTTCGGCCAGTTGCACTTGAGCGCGGGTCGCCTCCACTGGGGACGACTTACCTGCGCGAACACGGCCATCGACGATGCGAAGACCGCGCTCAGTCAGTTCGAGAGATTGCTTGGCCAGGTCGAGACCTGTCTGGGCCCGCAACGCGGCGTAAAAGGCTTGGACGACATCTGCACGCAGGCCGTTAACGCGACGGTCTAACTCAAGCTGTGCGGCGGTCTGCCCGTATGTGGCGACGTCAACACGAGCCCCCCGCTTACCGCCCAGCTCAAGGGTCTGGCTGAGAGAGACAGTCGTCTGGCTGGTGTTACGACGGGTGTCTTCCACGTCATACGAGATTGTGGGGTTGGGGATAAGCCCGGCCTGCTTGCGAGCACCATCAGCGATCCCAATTTCTTGCCTGGCCGCGGCCAGGTCTGGGTTGGCATCCATGGCCGTCGAAAGCGCCTGGGGCAAGCTGATGCTTTGGGCAAGGGCTGCAGGCGCCATCAACCCAGAGATGACTGCACAGAGTGCAGCGATCTTCCAGGGCGAGACGGGGGTCTTGGGTAAGACATTGCGGTTATACCGGGGCACTTTGATGGTCCTCGTGCACAAACTTCGATAAAGCTTGGCGAGAACGCCGAAACAGCTGCCAAGCCCCACTTGATTAGGTGATGGCACTCTAATGAGCGGTAGCTATCAGAGGGGTGGCTAGAAAATTACAATTTCGTAAGAAAGCTTTGTAATGCCCGTAAATACTGGGAAACCCAACCCGACACGATGATTTCGATACAAGCAACAGAGATGGCAAACACGCGGTGCGAAGGTGCCGAATAACAGGTAGATGACGAAATTGTAATTGTCCTATCACCCTCCCGTTATCTTCGGCCTGCAAATATGAGCTCGCGCTACGCTAGGCGCGCCGCCGGGTCAGAACAACTAACGACACCCGCGCCGGTAAACATAATAAAAACTGCCGTGAATCAAAGGAGCATCGGATGAAAATCAAAGTACCACTGTATTTGGCGGCAGTTTCTGCGCTGTCTGGAAGCTATGCTATTTCGGCACAAGCTGAAGACAAGCCAGAAGGCTTCATTGAAGGCAGCAGCCTTACAGTGTTGAACCGTAACTTCTACTTCAACCGTGATAACCGCGACAGCACCGCCCCCACTTACAACAGTGGCAAGGGCAATACGAACGGCTACTCCGAAGCCTGGGCGCACGCGATCATCAGCAAATTCAACTCCGGGTTTACCCAAGGTACCGTTGGCTTTGGCGTTGATGCCTTTGCCATGATCGGCCTCAAGCTCGACACCGGTGATGGGCGCAACGGCGGCCGTAGCTCCTTCGACGTGCTGCCCGTTGATAACAAGGGTGAAGCTCGCGACGAATACACCAAGGTCGGCGGCGCAGCCAAAGTCCGCTTGTTCGATACCATCGTGAAAGTGGGTGATGTCTTCCCATCGACCCCGGTCGTCGCATCGGGTGACTCTCGCCTGCTGCCAGAGAGTTTCCGCGGTGTGACCGTTGAGAACACCAGCATCCAGGGCCTTACCCTCCAGGGTGGTCGTCTGCATGCGATGAGCCAGCCGGTCTCAAGCAACCTGAACGACAACTTCGTGACGTTCTACGGCGGCCCGGTCAACTCGCCATGGATCGGTTACGGTGGCGGTGACTACTCGATCAACGACAACTGGACTGTGAGCGTCTACGCCAGCCAGCTGAAAGACGTCTGGAATCAGTACTACGCCGGCACAAGCGTGGTTTACCCGCTGAGCGACGATCTGGCGCTGATCGGTGGCTTCAACTACTACAAAGCCGTAGATGAAGGTAAGAAGCGCCTGGGTGAATTCGACAACAACATCTGGAGTGCCAAGGTCGGTGTGCGTTACGGTGCCCACACCCTGGCCCTGTCGCATCAGCGCAACAACGGCGACGACGATTTCGACTACCTGCGTCAGTCGGACTCGATTTTCGTCGACAACTCCATCCAGTACAGCGACTTCAACTCGCCGAAAGAGCGTTCCTGGATGCTGCGCTATGACCTGAACTTCACCAGCTACGGCATTCCAGGCCTGACGTTCATGACGCGCTACGCCAGAGGCTCGGGTGCGGATTACTCGAACGCTAACCAGTTCTACATGCGCACCGACGACAACGGCAACCCGCTCGACAATCAGAAGCGTTGGGAGCGTGACGTCGAAGTCAAATACGTTGTCCAAACCGGTCCGGCAAAAGATCTGTCCTTCCGGTTGCGCCAGGCAACCACGCGTGCCACTGCTTTCGAATCGGATCTGGATGAAACTCGTGTAATCATCGAGTACCCGCTTTCGATTCTGTAATTCGCTAACTGGGCCAGTTATCCATTGGCGGGTCCTGTTAGTAAAACGAGCATTACGCATTCACCTTGAGTGGCTTAAGTGCTCCTTTGGTAAAAGGTGGATATTTGGCGCCCATTGGGCGCCTTTTTTTTGCCTAAAATTCAAGTAGGCGTTCGATTGTACGCATCGCATGCCGGTGAAGTTCATGACTACACCAATGACCAGTCTCTTCAATGTGAGCGACCTCGCCGTCATCTGAGCGGAACGAAGCCAGCACAAAGAAGAAAATAACCCAATACTTCATAAGGTCAAATCACCTGCTGGAGAGAGGGCCCGCAACTGTCAAACCCAAACCGCGACAAGATATACCGCCAGACTATCAACTGTATTACCTAGAAATTACAAATCCGTCATTTGAGCCCCGGCACGCTCATTTTGATTTACCATCCCTTTCAATAATGCCGGCGCGCGTGCGCGGTTAATTGCTCAGTGATATCGAGACAAAATCCCATGCGAATTCTGGTAATTGAGGATGAAGTAAAAACTGCGGAGTATGTGCGTCAAGGTCTGACGGAATGTGGCTATGTCGTAGATTGCGTCCACACCGGGTCAGATGGATTATTCTTGGCT
Organism: Pseudomonas sp. B22(2017); assembly: GCF_002113105.1. Classification (NCBI taxonomy): domain Bacteria; kingdom Pseudomonadati; phylum Pseudomonadota; class Gammaproteobacteria; order Pseudomonadales; family Pseudomonadaceae; genus Pseudomonas; species Pseudomonas sp. B22(2017). Next base: position 120,062 of record NZ_NEJN01000010.1, on the reverse strand, counting down.
AAGCAGCACGAATATGAGCTGATTATCCTGGATATAAATCTGCCAGAGATGGACGGTTGGCAGGTCCTTGAGTTGTTGCGTCGTAAAAACTGCCCTTCCCGTATCATGATGCTGACGGCGAGAAGCCGGCTGGCGGATAAGGTCCGGGGGCTGGAGAACGGAGCAGATGACTACCTGATCAAGCCATTTGAGTTCCCTGAGCTGCTGGCCCGGGTTCGCGCCTTGATGCGCAGGTCAGATCACCCTGCATCCGTAGAGGTCATTCGCGTCGCTGACCTGGAGCTTGATCAGAGCCGGCACAGGGCATTCAGGGACGGTCAGCGCATTGACCTGACCACGAAAGAATTCGCGTTACTGCATTACCTGATGCGTAATACCGGTGTGGTGCTGAGCCGCACCCAAATTATTTCGCAGGTTTGGGATATGAATTTTGACTGCGACACAAACGTTGTAGAGGTGTCGATTCGAAGACTCAGAGCCAAGATAGATGACCCTTTCGAGACCAAACTGATACATACGCTTCGGGGCGTAGGGTATGTGCTTGAAAAACGATAGTTGCCAAGCTCTCTAGTACCGAAAATCCGCTACATGCTCCCGTCGCTTGCGAACTTGAGGTTTCTGTTTACGATCCGCGGCGCTGATTCCTCACTCAACAAATGAGGTAGGCTGTACATGAGGTATAGCATTGATTATCAGCAGGTTTCGCAAGGACAATCCGATGCCAGCATTGATGCCTGTCCAGCTGACATTGTCTTCAACAGCGACCATGGCCTAGCTCTTATCCCGTGCGTTGGCGATGTTATCAACCTCCCCTCTACGGCGGTCAAAGAAGGGGTTTGCGGCATCGTTAGATCAAGGATTTTCAATTATCTCAGAGGTCCTGAAGAGCTGTACTGTCACGTCAATATTCTCGTTGAGGAGGCGGACATCAATTTCGAAAGTCTCATCTCGGAATACATGCGCAATCAGTCACGTGCTCGCTCGCCTTCTTCATAAAGTCGAAGGCGGGCCAGTCCATTAATGGTTGTGTATGGGTGAGGGTTCAGCAGAGCGAGCGCCTACTGAGCACCAGAGATGAATAGTCACAGCCTAGTGGTTTAACGCGGTACTGCTGGTGTACGCAGGGCCGGACTCATTGTTTTTTGAATGGCGCATTGCAGCACATAGAAATATAAAACCCCGGAAGCAAATACGATTGCGGACAGATAAGCAAACTCAGAGTCTAAAACCCCGGAAACCATATACAATTTAATCGTGATAGAACCCATAATAATTCCGGTACAGTACATGACGCCTGTGAACTGATTGCCCAAAAAACTCAGTATGCCGCTGAAGGCATTGTTCGCACTCAACAGCATTGCTTTCAGTATCGTCCAGCCGAGAACTGGCAGAAAAGCCTTGATCATGAAGGCGAATAACATCGACGATGCAAACAGTTTTATCGGGGTTTCTGCCCACGGCTTGATGGTGCCGTCTACTTCAACGCCGGTATACAAGATGATATTCAGAATAATCGCCATAAGGGTGCATATGCCGAGGCGTATCATTTCCCGCTTAAGCGGGGCCATCATTATCACTGCGTGAATCTTGTTTCCAAAGTATCGTTTTAGTCCTTGGATCGACATTTTTCTTCCTATGCTCTCGGGTATGACGCTGTTGTAGCGTTGTATGACGGTCATGCTTTTACCCGAAGAGAGGTGACGCTTCAACGGTCCTGAATTGCGCAGGGGATCTCATGTCCTTCCCCTGGCTGGGTAGCTTGCTGAGAAATTCTCATCTACCTGCGTGGCAACGATGCGGCCACCCCGCCGCCGTCAGAGCTCTGGAGGACTGGCTGCTGTCAGCAACTCATCGAGTGACGGAACCTTAGCGTTTGCACTGAGGACGAGTGTTCTGGATCGGAGTATGGATACATCAAAGAAAGATTCGCACTCGACTCTTCCGTTTACTTCTCTCCAGTGGGTGACTTCTGGTATCAACTCATTAGGCACCGGGTATAGTGCCATAGGGTTATGGAATACCTCCACTTCAGCAGACCACGGATCGTAGCCATATTGCGGCCAGAGCTGACCGTAGTCGCTGGACGCTACATCCAACAGAAATGGGATACCTCGTGATGCTCCCGGAGAACGGTCGAAAAACTCACCAAACCGCAAGTATCGGTACCCGTCTAGATGAGCTCCACCTGAGATCGGCACTCGGCTGAGCTTTGGCACTGTGCAGGCATTGGTGAAAATGACCGCTGAAAGATGGGCATTTTCCATTAGCGTAAATAGGCCGTTGGGGCGCCCTGATAGCAGAGATGTCTCTTCCTCCACAGTTATCAGGTGCGTACCACGATGCGCAGATGAGTGAACTGCAAAGCCATAGAGATAGCTGATGAGCGACTCCCTGCTCCACAGCATTGAACTGGGCGCATGGAAATCGGCTAAGGCCAGAATGAGCGGCTTACCCTCCACGTGCGGTAGGGATTCGTAACGCTTGTCCAATTTGTTTTGGATGGTCCTCGCAAACCTTTCTGCAGCCGCTCCTAAGAAACGCTCATGTCGGTCAGCGGGTGGGGGGACCGGCGAGGCGCCAAAATGCTCATACCGCTCTTCCGGGTTGGCTGTCACTGCTTCAACCCAGGCCTCATCTCCCAGCCTATTCTCGATGTGAAAATCGGGTGATTCTTTAGGCTGGATGACCAAGAGTCCCTGTTCACGAAAAATCGCTAATAGGTGGGCTTCCCAGAGGCGGGTGTGAAAATTCTCAGTCTGGCAATCGGGAACCCAATTTCTGTCTGGGGATGGCAGTGCGAGATACAGTTGATTCAGCGCCCACGCCCCAATACGGCGGCTTGGATCAAATAGTGATTTGAACACCACGCTTGGTGTGCGCTTACCCATTCTGCTTAGAGGAGCACGTCGTCGTTCACCTGAAGGGAGTGGAAGCGGATGGGCTTGGGTATAGAGAAAATGGCTGATTGAGGCGCGGGCTTCGGACTCGCCAGTGGTGCACTCACCATGGCTGAGGAGCACCCACACGCTATCGACACGACGCCGCAAGGTGACAATTCCGAAGCTGCCGGAATTGATATTTCGGGTTAGAGCGGCACAAGAAATTCCGTCCTCACTAAGCCATGCCCCTACTGGCGGGCTGTCCCCAAACCCCAACCCTCGTGGAAGCGACAAAGCGATTAGATCGAACATCGGCGCAGCAATTTCTTTCATTCGCTGATCTCGGCAGTCGTCAAAATGCATTCCATCAATGCCTCGGAGCGTGCCCGCCGGCGATGGCATCGGTGGAGGTACCTATTGAAGAAGGGGGCTTTGCTCCACCAGGACGTCTCGGTTGGTGAAGATGGTCTCAATGGTTGCAGCCTCGGCAGCCACATGAGTCTTTCGCGTGATCTCTTCAAGGGCCAGTTCGAGCCGGTAGTCTTGGAAATACTCGTACAGCTTTTCAGAGCTCTCGGATATCTCCTCCCCACCATTTTTTGCGAACAAGATGTGGATGATCGCTGCGAGTGGGAGGGAGATGTCGAGATCCTTCTCTTCTGCATCTGACTCCGAGTTCAAACCGTCGAAATACCTCTCCAGATGATTCTGGAGCTCCTCAAGCCAGAACTGAGATAGGTTGCTAGGTAGGGAGCTTTCAGGCCCGGTCAGAAGGACTTCATCTCTGAATAGAGCCAGCAGATTGGGGTTTGCCATGGAGGACCTCACGATTAGATTTGAGAGCAACTGGTCAGCATAGTCCACCTCAAGATGACCACCTCCTTGACGCCCATCCTGGTGCTCCTGAGCATCAGACGAGTGAATCGCCCCGAAACCTGTAGATACAAAATGACCGCTTCTCGCCGTTAGCTGCCTTTCTTGAAGGACAGCTTTGGGTCGATAGCGGCCTTCGTGGAGGTTGGTGTCTACGGGGTCGGTTTAGTCATTCTGAATCTCCGGTTTCACCTCCGTGAGGCCGGCCATCGTCATGCATCAGATCTTGATTGACACGCGTGCCGCTTTGGATAGCCTTGCAATTGAGGGCTGCAACTGCGCATTTGTCGGGCCTGGGTACCAGCATGAGCCCCCGCAATTTTGGCAGCAGAGGAAGCTGGTTCCTCTGAAGTAGTGACGGCGGGCATTGCCAGTCGGATTCTGAACCCAAGGTCGCCAGACTAGGAGCTAAAGGATCGCTGCGACTACTCCTCATCCCTTACCGAAAAGTCACGCGTCGGTCGTAAACGGCCCTTTCCAGGCCAATCAACTTTTGTGATTGGTGAGTAGGGATTTCTCGGCTTTTCTGTGAAAAGCACCCCTTCATTTCACAAAAAAAATGGCGAAGATTCCAATTTCACGGGGTCTGGCCTATCACCTATTTTGTGAACCTACATCCGGTGTAGATCGCCAGGCACTAAAAAGCCCGCGAAAGCGGGCTTTTTAGTGCCTGTAGAAATCAGTAACCGCTGAGGACGTTGACGATCACACCACTGGCAATAGCCACCAGCACATAGTCCCCGTTGACATACAACCAGCGGTGATCACGTGGTGGCGCATACAGGTGGCGTGCTTTCCAGTCGGTCACCCAGTAACGGTCGCCGCGGTAGTGCGGATCAACCACATGGCCACGCTGCCACTGCTGATGCGGAACCGGCATGCCCGGTTGTGGGCGGAAATTCGGGTCGCGATAAGCGGGACCGCGGCCATTATCATGTCGGCCTTGGTACTGTGGCTGACCATGCGGTGGGTTGCCCTGGTGCAATGGGTCGCCATCATGCCGGTCAGGTGGGCCTGGCTGCGCGAAACTGGCCAAGGGGGCGCTGAGCATGAGCGCGGCGCAGATCACGGTCAGGGTTTTCTTCATTTTGCGGTCCTCTGCATGTTGACGCCTGGCGGGAGCTGACTGGCTGCCAGGTTCGGTTAACTGATCAGACCACAATCATTCCCGCTTAATGTCAGGACAGAGGTAAAGGTCCGGTAAAGGTCTGAGGAGGCACGGTGGATGGCACCGGCTTCGCCGGTGTTCACGGGTGAACCCGCTCCCACAGGATGTGTGTTGCCGTCGGGAATAAGCAGGCCCTTGTAGAGCGCGTTAACCGAAGGCGTCAATTCAGGCCAAGCTCCTTCAACCGGCGATACAGGGTGCGCTCGCTCAGGCCAAGGTGACGGGCCAGTTCACTGCGCGAGCCCTTGAACTGTTGCAGTGCCTGGGCCAGCTCACCCAGGTGATTGCGCCGGCCATCTGCCGTGATCGCCCCTGTCGACCCAATGTCCTCCGGCAAATGCTCGGGCCGGATAAGTCCGTCGTCCGCAAACAAACGCGCCCTTTCCAGAATGTTGCGAAGTTCGCGAATATTGCCTGGGAATGGATGCAGCACGAGTTTCTGCAAGGCCTCGTCGCTCAGCCTGGGTGTCGGCTTGCCGGCCATGCGCTGCAGCAGGCTCTGGGCGAGCAACGGTAGGTCTTCTGCTCGTTCGCGCAATGCCGGCAGACGTATCGGGAAGCCGCTGATGCGGTAGTACAGGTCTTCGCGGAAGGTGCCGTCCGCGACCATTTGCTTCAGCGGTTTATGGGTTGCCGATACCAGGCGGAAATCCGAATGCACCGTACGCAGGCTACCTACCGGGCGGAAGCTGCCGGACTCGATCAGGCGCAGCAGCTTCACTTGCATCGCCAGCGGGACCTCGCCAATTTCATCCAGAAACAGGGTGCCACCATGCGCCGCTTCAGCCAGGCCGATCTTGCGCTGGTTGGCGCCAGTGAACGCGCCCTTCTCGTAGCCGAACAACTCGCTCTCGAACAACGACTCGGTCAGGCCGGTACAGTCAACCACCACCAACGGGCCGTTGGCCCGGGGGCTACCCAAGTGCACAGCGCGGGCGAACAGTTCCTTGCCGGTACCCGACTCACCCTGTAGCAACACCGGGATCTGCGCCGGTGCTGCACGTTGCAGGCTGGCCAGGGCCGCTTTGAATGCTGGCGCGCGGCCGACCAGCCCTTGTTCCTGAGGCTGCGCCGACGCGAGGGTAATGCTGGTCAGGCGTTCGACAAAGGCCACCACCCTGCCCTGTTCATCCAGGATCGGCCGCAGCTCTACATCCACATGCTCGGGGCCGCGTGGCGTGTGATGAATGTGCAAAACCCGCTCCGGTGCCTTGCTGTGCCACGCCTTGCGCATCGGGCAATGCTCGCCGGCCTGGTCGCAAGGCACGGCGTAGTGGTGCGAGACCTTGTGGCATTTCTCACCCAGCGGCGCCTGCTCATGGCGACCGAACTGGCGGCGATAGGCAGCGTTGGCCGCCAGGATGTTGTAGTCGGTATCCAGCACGATGGTTGGCAGGGCATCGTGCTCAAGATAGGAAACCAAAGCTAGGATGAGGGGATGGGCTTCAGGCATGACGGCACCGATTGGATGACCGGCGCAGGGTAACAAGGACTGCCAAACACTGCCATCGGCTGACAGTCGACTGCCATCTGCGCTGCCACTGTCGTCGGCAATTGTCAGCAACGGGCCGGTTTCATTGGCCCAAACGCAGGAAAATGCCTGGCATGCATCTTGATAAACCTCCTGGCACTGCCTACGCCTGTACAAGGCTGGGCGGATAAATTGGAGAACGCGATGATCATCGGCAACAACCTGCACGTGGACGCTTTTTACGACAAGGCGACCTCGACCATCAGCTACCTGGTCATGGACGGCGAAACGCGCAAGTGTGCGTTGATCGACAGTGTCCTGGACTATGACCCCAAGTCGGGGCGTACCTGCACTGCTTCGGCGGACCAGTTGATTGACCGGGTGAAGGAGCTGCGAGCTGACGTGCAGTGGGTGCTGGAAACCCATGTGCATGCCGACCACCTTTCGGCGGCGGCCTATTTGAAGGAACAGCTTGGCGGCCATACCGCCATCGGCGCGCATATCACCCAGGTACAGAAAGTGTTCGGTGCCCTGTTCAACGCCGAGCCTGGCTTCGCCCGCGATGGCAGCCAGTTCGATGTGCTGTTCGAGGACGAGGAAGGTTTCCGCATTGGCAACCTGCATGCCCGTGCGTTGCACACCCCGGGGCACACACCTGCGTGCATGAGCTTCATGATAGAGGACGCCGGCGAGACAGCGGTGTTCGTCGGCGACACCCTGTTCATGCCCGACTACGGTACCGCCCGTTGCGACTTCCCTGGGGCTGATGCTCGCACCCTGTACCGCTCGATCCGTCGCCTGCTGGCCTTCCCCGACCAGACCCGGCTGTTCATGTGCCACGACTACCTGCCAGGTGGCCGTGACATGCAGTACGTCACCACCGTGGCCGAGCAGCGCGCCAACAATATTCATATCCACCAGGGCATCGATGAGGACAGCTTCGTCGCCATGCGTGAAGCCCGCGACAAGACCCTCGACATGCCCGTGCTGATCCTGCCTTCGGTGCAGGTGAACATGCGCAGCGGCCAGTTCCCCGCGCCGGAAGATAACGGTGTGAGTTACCTGAAGATTCCGCTGAACAAGCTGTGACCGCCCTGCCCCATAACCAGATTTACAGGATTTACCGCCATGCCTGCCTTGTTGTCCCCTGCCAATACCGACCACCACAAAGTGGTCATCGTCGGTGCCGGCGCCGCCGGAATCGCCACCGCTTCCAGTTTGATCAGCCGTGACCCGTCGCTGGATGTGACCTTGATCGACCCCGCCGAAGTGCACTACTACCAGCCCGGCTGGACCATGGTTGGTGCCGGTGTGTTCAAGGCGCCAAGCACTGCCCGCACCATGGCCTCGACCATTCCGCGCGGCGTGCGCTGGATAAAGGCACGCGTGCAGGGGTTCGACCCGCTGGGCCAACTGGTCCTCCTCGAAGGCGGCCGCGCCATCAGTTATGAACAGTTGGTGGTCTGCCCCGGCCTCAAGCTGGATTGGGCGGCCATTGATGGCCTCAGCGAGACCTTGGGCCGCAACGGCGTCACCTCCAACTACCGCTACGACCTGGCGCCCTACACCTGGGAACTGGTACAGAAGCTCAAGCAAGGCCGAGCCCTGTTTTGCCAGCCGCCCATGCCGATCAAGTGTGCAGGCGCGCCGCAGAAGGCGCTGTACCTGTCTTGCGACCACTGGCTGCGGCATGGTCACCTGGGGGCTGTGAAAGCCAGTTTCTTCAATGCTGGCGCAGTATTGTTCGGTGTGGCGGACTACGTGCCCGCATTGCTGAAGTACATCGACAAGTACGCCGTGGACCTCAATTTTTCCCACCGCCTGGTCGCCGTGGACGGTCCGAACAAGCGCGCCACCTTCGTGCGCACATTGGCCGATGGCAGCAACGAAACGCGTATCGAGGCCTTCGACATGCTGCATGTAGTACCGCCGCAGGTGGCACCGGACTTCATTCGTGAAAGTCCGTTGGCCGACAGCGCCGGCTGGGTCGATGTCGATCCGCATACCCTGCGCCATCGCCACTTCACCAATGTCCATGCCCTTGGGGACGTGGCCAATACCAGCAATGCCAAGACCGCCGCCGCTGCACGTAAGCAGGCTCCGGTCGTGGCCAACAATGTACTGGTGGCCCTGGGCAGGCTGCCTACCATGGCCCAGTACGATGGTTATGGATCGTGCCCGCTCACCGTCGAGCGCGGCAAGATCGTGCTGGCCGAGTTCACCTATGGAGGCAAGCTGGCACCGAGCTTCCCCAACTGGCTATTGGATGGTCGTAAACCGACACGTCTGGCCTGGTTGCTCAAGGCGCAGGTGCTGCCACCCTTGTACTGGAAAGGCATGCTCAAGGGCCGCGAGTGGTTGGCACGGCCACAGCCGTTGGTAGCCGAGGGTCGGCAGTGATCGAACATCAAATACTGGGAGCGGGCCTGGGCGCGATCATCGGTGCCGTGCTGGCATTGACCGGTGCCGGCGGTGGCATTCTCGCAGTGCCTTTGCTGGTGTTCGGCCTGGGGCTGTCGATGGTCGAGGCGGCACCGGTCGGCCTGCTGGCCGTAGGCATCGCGGCAGCGGTGGGTGCTGTGCTGGGCTTGCGGCAAGGCCTGGTGCGCTACCGGGCGGCGCTGTTCATCGCATTGATCGGTGTGGCAGCGGCGCCGTTCGGGCTGACGCTGGCGCACCGCCTGCCGAACACGCCACTGCAGTTGGTGTTCGCCGGGGTGTTGGTGTATGCCTGTCTGCGCATCTGGCGCAAGGCGGCCAAGGAACTGCGCGGCGAAGCCAATGATGCCCATCGCTACATCGAACCCTGCGTGCTGAACCCGCTGCAGGGCCGTTTGCGCTGGACCCTGCCCTGCGCGCGCGCCCTGGCCTTCACCGGCGCATTGTCCGGGCTGCTCTCCGGCCTGCTCGGCGTGGGCGGTGGCTTTGTCATCATCCCGGCCCTTAACCGCTACACCAACCTGCGGATGGCCAGCATCGTCTCCACTTCGCTGGCGGTGATCGCGCTGGTGTCCACCGGCAGTGTGGTCAGCGCCAGCCTCGCAGGGGTCATGCACTGGCAGGTTGGCGCCCCGTTCGCCGTCGGTGCGGTGCTCGGCCTGCTGCTGGCGCGGCCATTGGCGGCCAGGCTGGCCGGGCCGCGCTTGCAGCAGATGTTTGCCGTGGCCGGTTGGGCTGCGGCCCTGCTGCTGGCCGGCAAGGCGCTACTGGGCTAGCAGCTCGCTCTGTTCTGCCGCGCACAGCGCCAGCAGGTAGTCCCACACTACCCGCAGGCGCACTGACTTGTGCAGTTCGCGGCGGGTGCAGATCCAGTAGCTGCGCTGGATGGTTTCGCCAGGCAGCACGCGCACCAGCGTCGAGTCGTGGCGGGCCATGTAGTTGGGCAGTACGGCGATGCCCAACCCGGCGCGGGCGGCGGTTTGCTGGGCGATCACGCTGGTGCTGCGAAACACCACGTTGGGGGCCCGACAGAAGCTGTTGAGAAACAGCAGTTCCTGGCTGAACAGCAAGTCGTCGACGTAGCCGATCCAGCTGTGCCGGGCCAGGTCCTCGCGGTTGCGCAGCGGGGGCGCGCGATCCAGGTAGTCCTGGCTGGCGTACAGGGCCAGGCGATAGTCGGTGAGTTTGCGGGTGATCAGCAGGTCGGCGTTGGGCCGTTCCAGGTGGATGCTGATCTCCGCCTCGCGGTTGAGGATGCTGACGAAGCGCGGTACTGCCACCAGCTCCACTTCCAGGCCGGGGTAGCGGTCGAACAGCGCATTCATGCGCGGGGTGAAGAACATGATGCCGATGCCTTCGGTCACCCCCAGGCGAATCTTGCCCAGCGGCGTGATGGCCTGGGTGATTTCTTCCTGCGCCAGCAGGGCGACGTTTTCCATGGCTTCGGCGTGCTTGAGCAGGGCCTGGCCCGAGGGGGTCAGTTCATAGCCCTGGGCATGCTGCACGAACAGCGCAGTCCCCAGGCTTTGCTCGATGCTCTCGATGTGCCGGGCCACGGTGCTGTGGGTGGTGTTGAGGCGCTTGGCGGCGGTAAGCAGGCGGCCGCTGCGCTGCAACTCGAGGAAAAACCGCAGATCGTTCCAGTCGAACATGCTGATCCTTTTTGGCAGTTCGTTCCGGCCCCTTTGCGGGCAAGCCCGCTCCCACAGGGATCGCGTTACCTTGTGGGAGCGGGCGTGCCCGCGAAGAGGCCAGTACAGACTTACCACTGTGCTAAAACGCACAGCGGCTGCGCGAAATCTCGTGTTTCCTCCACGAAATTACTCACTAAGATGGATCGGGACAAGAATAATAATCAGGCCCGAGGTTGCACATGCCATCAGCCGATTCTGTCTTCGACTACGTGGTCGTAGGAGCCGGTCCCGCCGGTTGCCTGTTGGCCAATCGTTTGTCCGCCGACCCTTCCTGCCGCGTACTGCTGCTGGAAGCGGGTGGCCGCGACAACTATCCTTGGATCCACATCCCCGTCGGTTACCTCTATTGCATCGGCAACCCGCGCACCGACTGGTGCTTCAAGACCGAGGCGCAGCCCGGCCTGGGTGGTCGTGCATTGGGCTACCCTCGCGGCAAGGTGCTAGGTGGCTGCTCCTCGATCAACGGCATGATCTACATGCGCGGCCAGGCTGCCGACTACGACCGTTGGGCCGAGCAAGGCAACGACGGCTGGGCCTGGAAGGACGTACTGCCGCTGTTCAAGGCCAGCGAAAGCCACTTTGCCGGCGCCAGCGAGCACCACGGTGGTGATGGCGAATGGCGGGTCGAGCGCCAGCGCTATAGCTGGCCGATCCTCGATGCCTTCCGTGATGCCGCCGAGCAAAGCGGCATCGGCAAGGTCGATGACTTCAATACCGGCGACAACCAGGGCTGTGGATATTTCCAGGTCAACCAACGCAGCGGTGTGCGCTGGAACGCTTCCAAGGCTTTCCTGCGGTCGATCAAGGACCGCCCCAACCTCACCGTGCTGACCGGCGTTCAGGTTGACCAGGTGCTGCTCAACAACACCCGTGCACGGGCGGTGAAGGCGTTCTGGCAGGGTGCCTGGCACGAGTTTGCGGCACGTCGCGAGATCATCCTCTGTGCGGGCGCTGTGGGCTCTCCCGGTATCCTGCAGCGCTCCGGCATCGGCCCGCGGCAGCTCCTGCAAAGCCTGGGCATTGGCGTGCGACACGACATGCCAGGCGTTGGCGGCAACCTGCAGGATCACCTGCAACTGCGCCTGATCTACCAGATCCGCAATACCCGTACCCTGAACCAGATGGCCAACAGCCTGTGGGGCAAGATGGGCATGGGCCTGCGCTACCTCTATGACCGCAGTGGCCCGTTGGCCATGGCCCCGAGCCAGCTGGGTGCATTCGTGCGTTCAAGCCCGGAGCAGGCCACCGCCAATCTGCAGTACCACGTGCAGCCGCTGTCACTTGAGCGATTCGGCGAACCACTGCACACGTTCCCGGCCTTTACCGCCTCGGTGTGCAACCTGCGCCCGGCCAGCCGCGGGCGTATCGATATCTGCAGCAGCGACATGAACAGCACGCCGCTGATCGACCCCAACTACCTCAGCGACCCCCAGGACCTGCGCGTCGCCGCCGATGCCATTCGTCTTACCCGGCGTATCGTCCAGGCCCCTGCCCTCGCTGCGTTCGACCCAAAGGAATACTTGCCGGGCCCAGCCCTGCAAACCGAAGAAGAGCTGTTCGAAGCCGCCGGTAAGATCGGCACCACCATCTTCCACCCGGTCGGCACCTGCCGCATGGGCAATGGCGAACTGGACGTTGTAGATAACCAGTTGCGCGTACACGGCATCCCTGGCCTGCGTGTGGCGGACGCCTCGATCATGCCGCAGATCACCTCCGGCAATACTTGTTCACCCACCCTGATGATCGCCGAGAAGGCGGCGCAACTGATCCTCAAAGGAGCTGCCACCCAGACCTATTTGAACGAAGACGCGATACCGACGCCCTGACCCCGGGTGCGTGCAGTACCGGCAGCTGGCGGTCAGAAGCTGCCGACAGTGGAACAAGAAGAATAATCACTGTGGCCTGCGGGCCGAGGACAGCAACGATGTCGGATTACATCCAAGAGCAGAGTGCGGCGGCCAGCAGCTCCAGCCGTCGTGAAGAACGCAAGATCATTTTCGCGTCATCCCTCGGGACAGTTTTCGAGTGGTATGACTTTTTTCTCTATGGTGCGCTGGCAGCGGTCATCAGCAAGCAGTTCTTCGCTGGCGTGAACGACACCACAGCCTTCATCTTTGCCCTCATGGCCTTTGCCGCCGGCTTCCTGGTGCGTCCGTTCGGTGCGCTTGTGTTCGGCCGGCTGGGCGACATGATCGGGCGCAAGTACACCTTCCTGGTCACCATCGTGCTGATGGGCCTGTCCACCTTCGCGGTGGGGTTGTTGCCCACCTACGCCAGCATCGGCATCGCGGCACCGATCATCCTGGTGGTCCTGCGCATGCTGCAGGGGCTGGCGTTGGGTGGTGAATACGGCGGTGCGGCCACCTATGTGGCCGAGCATGCGCCGCCCGGCAAGCGCGGTTTCCACACGGGTTTCATTCAGTCCACCGCCACCCTTGGCCTGTTGTTGTCGCTGGTGGTGGTGCTGGGCAGCCGCTATATCAGTGGCGACCAGTTCGAAACCTGGGGTTGGCGCCTGCCGTTCCTGTTGTCGATCGTGCTGCTGGCGATTTCCACCTGGATCCGCATGAGCATGCACGAGTCGCCGGCCTTCGTGAAAATGAAGGCCCAGGGCAAGGTCAGCAAGTCGCCGATCCGTGAGTCGTTCACCTCCTGGCCGAACCTTAAAGTGGTGCTCACCGCCCTGTTCAGCATCAACGCCGGGCAGGCCGTGACCTTCTACACGGCGCAGTTCTACGTGCTGTTCTTCATGACCCAGATGCTGAAGATGGACCCGGCCCAGGCCAACACCCTGCTGATCATCAGCGTGGTCATTGGTGCGCCGTTCTTCGTGTTCTTCGGCTGGTTGTCCGACCGTATTGGCCGCAAGCCGATCCTGATGCTCGGCCTGCTCCTGGCCACGGTGCTGTACTTCCCGCTGTTCAAGGCGCTGAGCCACTACGCCAACCCACAGATCGACGCAGCCAGCCGCCAGGCGCCGATCGTTGTCACTGCCGACCCGCAAGGCTGCACCTTCCAGTTCGACCCGGTGGGCAAGGCGCGTTTCGACAGCCCGTGCGACAAGGTCAAGACCTTCCTGGTCAAGCAAGGCCTACCGTACAGCTCTGTGGATGTGGCCGGCAGCGATGTGGTGGTTAACATCGGTGACAAGACCATCAACGGCTTCGACGAAGCAGCCATGCGTGCTGCGGTGGAACAGGCCGGTTACCCGGCCAAGGCCGACCCTGGGCAGGTCAACCAGGTGATGGTGGTGGTGCTGATCGTGGCGATGATCCTGATCGCGACCATGACCTATGGCCCGCTGGCGGCGGTGATGGTCGAGCTATTCCCCACTCGCATCCGCTACACCTCGATGTCACTGCCCTACCACATTGGCAACGGCTGGTTCGGTGGCTTCCTGCCAACGGTGTCGTTCGCGCTGGTGGTGTACACCGGGGATATCTTCTATGGGCTGTGGTACCCGGTGCTGGTGACCGGGATCAGCCTGGTGGTGGGGATCTTCTGCCTGAAAGAAACCAGGGATGTGGATATCGACAAGATCTGACGGCTGCAACGGGCCCTTTCTACACGCCCGCATGAGGCAATAAAAAACCGGCTGTAAAAGCCGGTTTTCTTATGCCCCAAAAAACTTATGCACGATTTTCAGAAAAATGTCATACACAGAAATAAACAGCTAATTCAAACACTTAGCGATCACTTCAGGCTTTTAATCCAAAACAGTTCACAAGTTATCCACAGAAGGTCAGGCCATCTGTTCCTGGGGTTTTTCCTCTGCTGGCGGCAGCGAACCCATGGCCCGCTGGGTCGCTTCGTTCCACGCCGCAGCGCGGTCGTTGAGCTCGGCAATGGCCCGTGGCCCGGTGCCGTTGGCGTACATCGGCTCGCCAATCACCACCTCGATTGTGCCCGCGCGCTTGCCCCAGCCGGTCTTGGGCCAGAACTTGCCGGCGTTATGGGCAATCGGCAGCACCGGCAGGCCGGCATTCACTGCCAGCGCGGTACCGCCACGGGAGAACTTGCCCATGGTGCCGAATGGCACGCGGGTGCCTTCCGGGAAGATCAGCACCCAGGTCTTCTGCTTGAGCAGCTCGTCACCCTTGCTGGCTACCTGGCGCAGGGCTTCCTTGGGGTTATCGCGGTTGATCGCGATCGGCCGCAGCATGGCCATGGCCCAACCGAAGAACGGCACGTACAGCAACTCGCGCTTGAGCACCTGGCTAAGCGGCGAGAAATACTGGGAAAGGAAGAAGGTTTCCCAGGTGCTCTGGTGGTTGGACAGGATCACGCAAGGCTCATCAGGCACGTTCTCGGCGCCAGTGATCTTGTAGTCGATACCCAGGATGGTGCGCACCAGGAACAACGCGCAACGGCACCAGTACACGTTGATGAACTTGTAGCGCTTGGGGAACGACAGGAACGGCGCAACGAAGAAGCTCAGCGAGCACCACAGCAGCGAACTGGTGCCCAGCAGCAGGTAAAAAAGAAAGATTCTGATCGCCTGCAGGATCGACATAGTGGCTTGTACCATTGCGGGGCATGCCCGCCTGAGAAAAATGCGCCCGAAGGCGCACTGTTTAAATTAGTTCTCTGGCGATAGCTGCCAGATCGTCGAAAATCAGTGTAGTTTCTGGGACGCCTTTTTCCAGGGTCCGCTCGCCCTTGCCGGTTTTCACCAACACGGGTTGTGCACCGACGGCCAGGGCGGCCTCCAGGTCACCTTTGCTGTCGCCAACGAACCAGACGCCTTCCAGGCCGACCTGGTAATGCTCGGCGATCGCCCGCAGCATGCCAGGCTTGGGCTTGCGGCAATCGCAGCCTTCGTCCGGCCCGTGCGGGCAATACACGATGTGGCCCACTTCGCCACCCTGCTCGGCCACCAGCGCGCGCAGGCGCGCGTGCATGGCCTCGAGGGTAGTCAGCGCATAGTAGCCACGGGCAATGCCGGACTGGTTGGTGGCCACGGCCACCGTCCAGCCCGCCTTGCTCAACTGCGCGATCGCATCGACCGAGCCAGGGATCGGCACCCACTCGTCCAGCGTCTTGATGTAGGCGTCGGAGTCGTAGTTGATTACTCCGTCACGGTCGAGAATCAGCAGTTTCAAGGCTTACCCCAGCAGCGAAATGTCGGCCACGCCCAGGAACAGGCCGCGCAGGCGGCTGAGCAGGGCATAACGGTTGGCGCGTACCTTGGCATCCTCGGCGTTGACCATCACCGCCTCGAAGAAGGCGTCGACCGGGTCACGCAGGGCCGCCAGGCGGGCCAGCGATTCGCTGTACTGGCGTGCAGCAGCCATCGGTTGCACGGCCTGGTCGGCCTGCTGGATGGCCGAGTACAGGGAGAACTCGTTGGCGTTGTCGAAGTACTTCGGCTCGACGTGATCGGCGATGGCGCCTTCGGCCTTGCTCAGCAGGTTCGACACGCGCTTGTTCACCGCGGCCAGGGCCTCGGCTTCCGGCAGCTTGCGGAAGGCTTGTACAGCCTGCACGCGCTGGTCGAAGTCCAAGGCAGAACCTGGCTGCAGGGCACGGACCGACAGGTAGGTGGCCACGTCGATGCCTTCGTCTTCGTAACGCGCACGCAGGCGGTCGAAGATGAACTCCAGCACCTGTTCGGCCAGGCCGGCGGCCTTGACCTTGGCGCCGAACTGCTTGACCGCGAACTCGACCGCACCGGTCAGGTCCAGGTCCAGCTGCTTCTCGATCAGGATACGCAGCACGCCCAAGGCGGCACGGCGCAGGGCGTACGGGTCCTTGCTGCCGGTAGGCAGCATGCCGATGCCGAAGATGCCGACCAGGGTGTCGAGCTTGTCGGCGATGGCCACGGCAGCACCGGTGAGGGTCTGCGGCAGCTCGGCGCCTGCACCGCGCGGCATGTACTGCTCGTTCAGGGCCAGGGCCACGTCTTCCGGCTCACCGTCGTTGAGCGCGTAGTAGTAACCGGCAACACCCTGCATTTCAGGGAATTCGCCGACCATCTCGGTGGCCAGGTCGCACTTCGACAGCAGGCCGGCACGGCCGGCGCGCTGGGCGTCGCCGCCGATCAGCGGGGCGATGAAGGCGGCCAACCGAGAAACGCGCTCGGCCTTGTCGTACACGGTACCCAGCTGAGCCTGGAACACCACGTTCTTCAGGCGCTCGTTGAAGGTTTCCAGCGGTTGCTTCTTGTCCTGCTTGAAGAAGAACTCGGCGTCGGTCAGGCGTGGGCGCACGACCTTCTCGTTGCCTTGCACGATCTGCTTCGGGTCGCGGCTCTCGACGTTGGCCACGGTGATGAAGCGCGGCAGCAGCTTGCCTTCGCTGTCCAGCAGGCAGAAGTACTTCTGGTTGTCCTGCATGGTGGTGATCAGGGCTTCCTGCGGCACTTCGAGGAAGCGCTCCTCGAACGAGCACACCAGCGGCACTGGCCACTCGACCAGGGCGGTCACTTCGTCCAGCAGCGCCGGCGGCACGATGGCGCTGCCTTCCTGCTGCATGGCCAGTTCGGCGGTACGCTTGCTGATCAGCTCCCGGCGCTCGGCGAAGTCGGCCAGCACGTAGGCTTTGCGCAGGTCTTCGACGTAGTTGGCCGGGGTGGTGATGACCACGTTTTCCGGGTGGTGGAAGCGGTGGCCACGGGATTCACGGCCTGCCTTCTGCGACAGGATGGTGCAGTCGACCACTTGGTCGCCCAGCAGCATCACCAGCCATTGGGTCGGGCGCACGAACTCTTCACGGCTGGCCGCCCAGCGCATGCGCTTGGGGATCGGCAGGTCGTTGAGCGAATCTTCGACGATGGTCGGCAGCAGGCCGGTGGTGGCCTTGCCCGGGATGTGCTGGGAGAAGCGCAGCTTGGGGCCGCTCTGGTCGATTTCCGACAGCTCCACACCGCATTTCTTGGCAAAGCCCAAGGCAGCCTGGGTCGGCTCGCCGTCTTTGAAAGCAGCCTGCAGGGGCGGGCCGTCGATATTGATGCTGCGGTCAGGCTGTTGCACGTCGAGCTGGCGGATCAGCACGGCCAAGCGGCGCGGCGCGGCGTAAACCTGCTTGCCGGTGTAGTTCAGGCCAGCGGCCTGCAGGCCCTTCTCGATACCCGCCAGGAAGGCTTCGCCAAGGCTGGCGAGGGCCTTCGGTGGCAGCTCCTCGGTGCCCAGTTCTACCAGGAAATCTTGAGCACTCATTGTGCAGCCTCCAGCTTAGCCAACACTTCGTCACGCAGTTCAGGGGTGGCCATCGGGAAGCCCAGGCGTGCGCGGGCTTGCAGATAGCTTTGCGCCACGTCCCGGGCCAGGGTACGTACACGCAGGATGTAGCGCTGGCGCTCGGTTACCGAGATGGCGCGGCGGGCGTCCAGCAGGTTGAAGGTGTGCGAGGCCTTCAGGACCATTTCATAGGTCGGCAGCGGCAGCTCAAGCTTGATCAGGCGGTTGGCTTCGCTTTCGTAGAAGTCGAACAGCTCGAACAGCTTGTCGACGTTGGCGTGCTCGAAGTTGTAGGTCGACTGCTCCACCTCGTTCTGATGGAACACGTCGCCGTAGGTGACCTTGCCGAACGGGCCGTCGGCCCACACCAGGTCGTACACCGAGTCGACGCCCTGGATGTACATGGCCAGGCGCTCCAGGCCGTAGGTGATTTCACCAGTGACTGGGTAGCACTCGATGCCGCCTACCTGCTGGAAGTAGGTGAACTGGGTGACTTCCATGCCGTTGAGCCAGATTTCCCAGCCCAGGCCCCAGGCGCCGAGGGTCGGCGATTCCCAGTTGTCTTCGACGAAGCGAATGTCGTGGACCAGCGGGTCCAGGCCGATGGCTTTCAGCGAGCCGAGGTACAGCTCCTGGAAGTTGGCCGGGTTGGGCTTCAGTACCACCTGGAACTGGTAGTAGTGCTGCAGGCGGTTGGGGTTTTCGCCATACCGCCCGTCGGCAGGGCGACGGCTAGGCTGCACATAGGCGGCGTTCCAGGTTTCTGGACCCACGGCGCGCAGGAATGTAGCGGTGTGGAAAGTGCCGGCGCCTACTTCCATATCGTAGGGCTGAAGCACCACACAACCTTGCTCGGCCCAGTAGTTCTGCAGGGCGAGGATCAGGTCTTGGAAGGTACGCACGGCTGGCGTAGGCTGGCTCACGAAATTCACCTGTATCTGGGGATGCGGATGTAAAGAGCGGGAGTATAACCTGATTCGCCTCGCCCTCTACTCATTGGAGCCTTATGCCACGCTGCTTTTGGTGTACCGACGATCCGTTGTACCAGGCCTACCACGACCAGGAATGGGGAACGCCCCAGCGTGACCCGGCGTTGCTGTTCGAGATGCTTTTGCTCGAAGGGTTCCAGGCGGGGCTTTCGTGGATCACCGTATTGCGCAAACGCGAGCGCTATCGCGAGGTGATGCACGGCTTCGATCCGGTGAAACTCGCCGTCATGAGCGACGAACGCATCGAGGAGCTGATGCAGGATGCCGGCATCATCCGCAACCGCCTCAAGCTCAAGGCTGCCAGGCGTAATGCCCAGGCCTGGCTGGCTGTGGACAACCCCGCCGACTGGCTCTGGTCATTCGTCGGTGGTGCGCCGAAGATCAACCACTTCACTGGCCGCAGCGAGGTGCCAGCGGTTACCGATGAAGCCAAGGCGATGAGCAAAGCCCTGCAGAAAGCCGGCTTCACGTTCGTTGGCCCGACCATCTGCTATGCCTTCATGCAGGCCACCGGCATGGTCATGGACCACACCACCGATTGCGATCGCTACGCCGCCTTGTTGCGCTGAGGGGTTACAATGCGCGCCTTGCTGAAATAAGGAATTCGCCTGTGGAAAAGTTCAAGGGCGCCCTGATGGTCGGGGTGCTGCGTCTGTTTGCCAAGCTGCCCTGGGGCGCTGTGCAGCGCGTCGGCGCCGGTATCGGCTGGCTGATGTGGAAGATCCCCAACGGCTCGCGCAATGTCGTGCGCATCAACCTGGCCAAGTGCTTCCCGGAGATGGACCCGGCCGAGCGCGAGCAGCTGGTGGGCCGCGCGTTGAAGGATATCGGTAAATCCTTCGTCGAAAGTGCCTGTGCCTGGATCTGGCCGCCGCAGCGCTCGCTGGAGCTGGTCAAGGAAGTGCACGGCCTGGAAGTGTTGGAGCAGGCGTTGGCCTCGGGCAAGGGCGTGGTCGGCATCACCAGCCACCTGGGTAACTGGGAAGTGCTGAACCACTTCTACTGCAACCAGTGCAAACCGATCATCTTCTATCGCCCGCCGAAGCTGAAGGCGGTGGATGACCTGCTGCGCGAGCAGCGGGTGCAGATGGGCAACCGCGTGGCGCCTTCGACCAAGGAAGGCATCCTCAGCGTGATCAAGGAAGTGCGCCGTGGTGGTCAGGTGGGTATTCCTGCCGACCCGGAGCCGGCGGAGTCGGCCGGGGTGTTCGTGCCGTTCCTGGGTACCCAGGCGCTGACCAGCAAGTTCGTTCCGAACATGCTGGCCGGGGGCAAGGCGGTTGGAGTGTTCCTGCATGCCCTGCGGTTGCCTGACGGCTCGGGCTTCAAGGTGTTCCTGGAGGCGGCGCCGGAAGAGATGTACAGCACCGATGTGACCGTGTCGGCGGCGGCGATGAGCAAGGTGGTCGAGCGCTATGTGCGCGAGTACCCGAGCCAGTACATGTGGAGCATGAAGCGCTTCAAGAAGCGCCCGGCTGGCGAGGCGCGCTGGTACTGAGATTTTCACTGTCCCCTGTTGGAGCGGGTTTACCCGCGAATGCGTCGGTGAATCCAACATCGCATTCGCGGGTGAACCCGCTCCCACAGGGACCGCGTTAACCTGATGTCTTGCTGAGCTTCTTCAGAAACACGGTCATCTCTTTCTCGGCCTGCTTGTCCCCATGGGCCTGCGCCGCCACGATCCCCTCCTCCCAGGCCTTGCGCGCCGCCGCCAGGTCACCCTGCAGCTGATGCGCCTTGCCCAGCAGCTTCCACGCCGCCGAGTACTTCGGGTCCTGTTCCACGCACCGTGCCAGATGCACCGCCGCTTCAGCACCATTGCCTTCGTCCAGCCAGGCCTTGCCCAGGCCGAACCTCAACAACGGGTTATCCACACCCTTGGCCAGCATCTTCTCCAGCGATTCGCGCATGCCCTGTGCTCCTAGAAGAAACTCAAGCCGACGTGGAACAGCTTCTCCACATCCCGGATATGCTTTTTATCCACAACGAACAGGATCACATGGTCGCCCGATTCGATCATGGTGTCGTCGTGGGCAATCATCACCTCTTCGTCACGAATGATCGCGCCGATGGTGGTGCCCGGTGGCAGCGCGATGTCTTCGATCGCCTTGCCGACCACCTTGCTCGACTTCGAATCCCCGTGCGCCACCGCTTCGATCGCCTCGGCCGCGCCGCGGCGCAGCGAGTGTACGCTGACGATGTCGCCCCGGCGCACGTGCGCCAGCAGGGTGCCGATGGTGGCCAACTGTGGGCTGATGGCAATGTCGATGTCGCCACCCTGCACCAGGTCGACATAGGCCGGGTTGTTGATGATGGTCATCACCTTGCGGGCGCCCAGGCGCTTGGCCAGCAGCGACGACATGATGTTGGCCTCGTCGTCGTTGGTCAGGGCCAGGAAGATGTCGGCGTCGGCGATGTTCTCCTCCAGCATCAGGTCCTTGTCCGAGGCGCTGCCCTGCAGCACCACGGTGCTTTCCAGGGTGTCGGAGAGGTGTCGGCAACGGGCCGGACTCATCTCGATGATCTTCACCTGGTAGCGGCTTTCGATAGCCTCGGCCAGGCGTTCGCCGATTTGCCCGCCACCGGCGATGACCACACGCTTGTTGGTTTCGTCGATACGGCGCAGCTCACCCATCACCGCGCGGATGTCCTTCTTCGCGGCGATGAAGAACACTTCGTCGTCTGCTTCGATCACCGTGTCGCCCCGCGGGGTGATCGGGCGGTCGCGGCGGAAGATGGCCGCCACGCGGGTGTCGACGTTGGGCATGTGCGCGCGGATCTGGCGCAGTTGCTGGCCTACCAGCGGGCCACCGTAGTACGCCTTCACTGCCACCAGCTGGGCCTTGCCTTCTGCGAAGTCGATCACCTGCAGCGAGCCTGGGTGCTCGATCAGGCGCTTGATGTAGTTGGTCACCACCTGCTCGGGGCTGATCAGTACGTCGACCGGGATATGGTCGTTGTCGAACAGCTCTTCGCGGGTCAGGTAGGCCGACTCGCGCACCCGGGCAATTTTGGTCGGGGTGTGGAAAAGCGAATAGGCCACCTGGCAGGCGACCATGTTGGTTTCGTCGCTGTTGGTTACCGCCACCAGCATGTCGGCGTCGTCGGCACCGGCCTGGCGCAGCACCGTAGGCAGCGAGCCGCGGCCTTGAACGGTGCGGATATCCAGACGGTCGCCCAGGTCGCGCAGGCGGTCGCCGTCAGTGTCGACCACGGTGATGTCGTTGGCTTCGCTGGCCAGGTGCTCCGCCAGCGTACCGCCTACCTGTCCTGCGCCGAGGATGATGATCTTCATCCGCTACTCCCTACCTTTTGTTTTTATCCGCGCGAGGCGGCGATCTTGATCAGCTTGGCATAGTAGAAACCGTCGTGGCCGCCTTCCTGGGCCAACAACTGGCGGCCGTGGGGCTGGCGCAGGCCGGCTTCGGTGGCCAGGTCCAGCTCACGGGCGCCCGGGGTGCGGGCAAGGAAGGCATCGATCACTTCGGTGTTCTCGGTCGGCAGGCTGGAGCAGGTGGCGTATAGCAGCATGCCGCCCACTTCCAGGGTCGGCCACAGGGCATCGAGCAGCTCACCTTGCAGCGTGGCCAGGGCCGGGATGTCGTCGGCCTGACGGGTCAGCTTGATGTCAGGGTGGCGGCGGATCACGCCGGTGGCCGAACAGGGGGCATCGAGCAGAATGCGCTGGAACGGCTTGCCGTCCCACCAGCTGGCGGTGTCGCGGGCATCGCAGGCGATCAGCTCGGCGTCCAATTGCAGGCGGTCGAGGTTCTCGCGCACGCGGGTCAGGCGCTTGGCTTCGAGGTCGATGGCCACCACGTGGGCCAGGCCGGCTTCGGCTTCCAGCAGGTGGCAGGTCTTGCCACCCGGTGCACAGCAGGCGTCGAGCACGCGCTGGCCGGGGGCCAGTTCCAGCAGGTCGGCGGACAGCTGCGCGGCTTCGTCCTGCACGCTCACCCAGCCTTCGGCAAAGCCTGGCAGGCCGCGCACATCGCAGGCTTCGGCCAACACGATACCGTCACGGCTGTACTGGCAGGCGCTGGCGCCAACGCCTGCCTCGGCCAGCAGTGCCAGGTAGGCATCGCGGCTGTGGTGGCGACGGTTGACCCGCAGGATCATCGGCGGGTGGGCGTTGTTGGCGGCGCAGATGGCCTCCCAGTGCTCTGGCCAGAAGGCCTTGAGCGACTTCTGCAGCCAGCGCGGGTGGGCAGTGCGTACCACCGGGTCGCGCTCCATGCCGGCCAGCAATTCTTCGCCTTCGCGTTGGGCGCGGCGCAGCACGGCATTGAGCAGGCCTTTGGCCCACGGTTTCTTCAGCTTGTCGGCACAGCCGACGGTCTCGCCGATGGCAGCGTGGGCCGGGATACGGCTGTAGAACAGCTGGTACAGGCCGACCAGCAGCAACGCCTGCACATCGGCATCGGCGGCCTTGAACGGCTTCTGCAGCAGCTGCGCCGCCAGCAGGTCCAGGCGTGGCTGCCAGCGCGCGGTGCCGAACGCCAGGTCCTGGGTCAGGCCGCGGTCGCGTTCATCGACCTTGTCCAGTTGCGCTGGCAGCGAACTGTTCAGCGAGGCCTTGCCACTGAGTACAGCGGCAAGGGCACGGGCGGCGGCGAGGCGTGGGTTCATTGGCCCAGCACCTTGCCGCTGGCGAATTTCTCGCGACGGCTGTTGAACAGGTCGCTGAAGTTCAGTGCCTTGCCGCCGGGCAGTTGCAGACGGGTCAGGCTCAGTGCCTGGTCACCGCAGGCGACAACCAGGCCGTCCTTGCTGGCGGAGAGGATCTCACCCGGGGTGCCTATCGCTGTGGACAAGTTGGCGGCCAGCACTTTCACGCTTTCGCCATCGAGGGTGCTGTGGCACACCGGCCACGGGTTGAAGGCACGGATCAGGCGTTCCAGCTCGACGGCCGGGCGGCTCCAATCGATGCGCGCTTCGTCCTTGTTCAGCTTGTGCGCGTAGGTGGCCAGGGCATCGTCCTGCACTTCACCCTGCAGCGAACCATCGGCCAGGCCGGCGATGGCTTGTACGACTGCGGGCGGGCCCATCTCGGCCAAGCGGTCGTGCAGGCTGCCGCCGGTGTCTTCGGCGCTGATCGGCGTGACCACCTTGAGCAGCATCGGGCCGGTGTCCAGGCCCGCTTCCATACGCATCACGGTCACACCGCTCTCGGCGTCGCCGGCTTCCACGGCGCGCTGGATCGGTGCGGCACCGCGCCAGCGGGGCAGCAGGGAAGCATGGCTGTTGATACAGCCCAGGCGCGGGATATCCAGCACCACCTGCGGCAGGATCAGGCCGTAGGCGACCACTACCATCAGGTCCGGCTTCAGCGCCGCAAGTTCGGCCTGGGCTTCGGCGTTGCGCAGGGTCGGCGGTTGGAACACCGGGATGTCCTGGGCCACAGCCAGTTGCTTGACCGGGCTCGGCATCAGCTTCTGGCCACGGCCAGCGGGGCGGTCGGGCTGGGTGTAGACGGCCACGATCTCGTACGGGCTGTCGAGCAGGGCCTTGAGGTGTTCGGCGGCAAACTCTGGAGTGCCTGCAAAGACGATGCGCATGGAGTTCTCGCTTCAAAAAAGAAAAAGGCTTGCCGGAGCAAGCCTTCTGGAAGGTGGGGATCAGGCTTGCTGGCGGTGCTGCTTTTCCAGCTTCTTCTTGATCCGGTCGCGCTTGAGCTGCGACAGGTAGTCGACGAACAGCTTGCCGTTGAGGTGATCGAACTCATGCTGCACGCACACCGCCAGCAGGCCTTCGCACTCCAGCTCGTAAGGCTTGCCGTCGCGGTCCTGGGCCTTCACCCGCACACGCAACGGGCGGTCGACGTTCTCGTAGAAGCCAGGTACCGACAGGCAGCCTTCCTGGTACTGGCCCATGTCATGGGTCAGCTCTTCGACCGTAGGGTTGATGAAGACGCGCGGCTCGCTGCGGTCTTCACTGAGGTCCATGACCACGACCTGCTGGTGCACGTTGACCTGGGTGGCGGCCAGGCCGATGCCAGGGGCTTCGTACATGGTTTCAAACATGTCGTCGATCAGCTGACGCAGGGCGTCGTCGAACACCGTCACCGGCTTGGCGATGGTGCGCAGGCGCGGGTCCGGGAATTCGAGAATGTTCAAGATGGCCATAAGGTCAGGCAGTCACTGTGCGTTCGGTTGAAAACTGAGCACACATAATAAAGGGAAACGAGGATTTCAGCACCTGGGAAAGCTCGTCTAGGGTTTTCAGGGCCAGCTTATTGCCCATTCGATGGACAGGTTGTCAAAGCGTTATCAACAAAGTTATCCACAGTTTGTGCCACGTCGATGGCCCCGTTTCGATCAAGGATGATCCCCATGCAGACCTACCATTCGTCGCCTCTTCCGCCTGCCGAACTGGAGGCCCGATTACGCCTGCACCGGCTGCCGGAGACGGGATTGCGTCGCTTTAACACCTTGCTTGAGGCTTTTGGCAGTGCCTCTTCGGCACTGTGTGCACCCGCCGGCGCCTGGCGCGCATTGGGCATACCCCAGGCCACCATCGATGCCCGGCGCAGTGCCGAAGTTCGTGAGGGTGCACTGGCCGCAATGGCCTGGCTAGAGCGCCAGGACCAGCATTTGCTGATGTGGGACGGCCCTGGCTACCCGCCACTATTGGCGGAAATCGACGATGCCCCTCCACTGCTTTTCGTAGCTGGAGACCCGGTCTTGCTCGAGCGCCCACAACTGGCAATTGTGGGCAGCAGGCGTGCTTCACCACCGGCGCTCGACACCGCTGCGGCATTTTCCCGCTACCTGGCGCAGGCCGGTTTCACCATTACCAGCGGCTTGGCCGTGGGCATTGACGGTGCCGCTCATCGGGCCGCATTGCAGGCTGGCGGGGGCACGATTGGCGTGCTCGGTACGGGGTTGCAAAAACTTTATCCACAGCGCCACAAGTCGCTTGCGCAAGCGATGATCGACAATGGCAGCGCGCTGGTATCCGAGTACCCGCTGGATGCTGGGCCACTGCCCGGTAATTTCCCGCGGCGCAATCGCATCATCAGCGGGCTGTCGCTGGGCGTGCTGGTTGTCGAGGCAAGCCTGGCCAGTGGTTCGCTGATCACCGCACGCCTGGCTGCCGAGCAAGGCCGCGAGGTGTATGCCATACCGGGATCCATTCACCATCCTGGGGCCAAGGGCTGCCACCAGCTGATCCGTGACGGCGCGCTGCTGGTGGAAAGCGTGGAGCAGATACTGGAAAGCCTGCAGGGTTGGCAGAACCTGCCACCTGCGGTTGTGGATAAATTCGACCATCCCCTGCTCGCCCTGCTGCATGCTGCGCCACAAACCAGCGAAAGCCTGGCCCACTGCAGCGAGCTGCCGCTGGCCGACGTGCTGGCGCAGCTGACCGAACTGGAGCTGGAAGGCCGGGTCAGCAATGAAGCCGGGCGTTGGTTTGCCCGCGCGGGCTAAGTACACTGCTCACAAGCAAGGTATATAGGCGGAGTAACAGAAATGGTGAGCAGTTTTCGTGTGCAACAAGCCGCACGTGAGATCCGGGCGGGCGCAGTGATCGCCTATCCGACGGAAGCGGTCTGGGGCCTGGGCTGCGACCCGTGGAACGAGGACGCGGTGTATCGCCTGCTGGCGCTGAAGTCGCGGCCTGTGGATAAAGGCCTGATCCTGGTAGCCGACAACATCCGCCAGTTCGACTTCTTGTTTGAGGATTTCCCCGAAGACTGGATCGACCGCATGGGCAGCACCTGGCCGGGGCCGAACACCTGGCTGGTGCCGCACCAGGACCTGTTGCCCGAATGGGTTACCGGGCAACATGACACCGTGGCACTGCGGGTCAGTGACCACCCGGTGGTACGTGAGCTGTGTGCGTTGGTGGGGCCGTTGATTTCCACCTCGTGCAACCCGGGCGGGCGCCCGGCGGCGAAGACCCGGTTGCGGGTGGAGCAGTACTTCCATGGTCAGCTGGATCTGGTGCTGGGGGGGGCGCTGGGTGGACGGAAGAACCCGAGTGTGATCCGTGACCTGGTGACTGGCGAAGTCGTTCGTCCGGGCTGATATCGCTGGCGAGGGCTTTGCCCTCGATCGCCGGCAATCCAGCTCCCACAGGTACTGCACATGACTTGAAATCGGCGCGGTTGGTGTGGGAGCTGGCTTGCCGGCGATTGGGCCGCAAAGCGGCCCCGGATCCCCGCAGATTTTTCTGATTTTGTCTCGAATGGCTGTCCAGCTTGCGGCTTGGGAAATATCCTACGAGCCGCGTCCCCTGCCATCACCTTCTCAGTGGGAACCTCTGCCCTTAGTCTTCAGCCGTCGCCGAATAACTTGGCGATCGGGTGTGGTAACCCGGGTTTTGGGTGATCTTGGCAGTCCATGGCGGCTGTTCGCAGGAGGCTTCGTGCCTGCTGGGTTTTAGATCTCTCACCCGGTTTACCACCCTGCGTACAGCTGCCACCTATTCGTGTGGTAACGACTGGGTGGTGCCATGAAGCGAGATCTAGTGATGAAGAAGATTGTCCCCGATCCACCCCTACCCTGCACATCCACCCGCCCCTTCGGCCGCTGCGATGCCGGCCACGAACCGCTGTTCACCGTAAACCCGAACATTTCCGCCGAGGACGCCTTGGTTCATGTAGCTCTGTATCTGCGAGGCGCCTACGAGACCGGCTACAAAGCCCTTGATTACATGCGCGAAGAAGGCCGTGGCATGTTCTGGTCAAACCTGCATGCGATTGAAATGGCACAGGGTGTGGTGGAGGCGATACTCGATGGCATCGAGTCGACACCGCCGCCGAGGAAGTAAGCCAGAGATGAAGAGGCAAGCTGGTCAGACACCTCATCTAGATGAGACCGTGCACTTGCTTGCAGGTCAAACAAATGCAAGCCGGCTTCGCGCGTCTATCGAGCAGCTCAATTCTATTGGTAACCAGATGCTGTGGGAGCTGTCCGTTGAATCTTCAATGCCTGTACTGACGCAATCGCCGGCAAGCCGGCTCCCACAGGGATAGCACTGTACTTAAGGCAGACGCAGTTCTTGTGGGAGCGGGTTCACCCGCGAACACCGGCAAAGCCGGTGCCATGCACCGCGGTGTCTTCTTCGCGGGTAAACCCGCTCCCACAGGTAAAGTGATTGGCCCCAGTACTGGGAACCTGTGGGAGTGGGCTCAGGGGATCAGTACAGTCGACCCCACAGTCCTGCGCGCCGACAGCTCCGCCTGTGCCTTGGCCGCCTCACTCAGCGGATACCGCTGCTGGATATCCACAACCAGCTTGCCGCTACCAATCATCGCAAACAGGTCATCGGCCATGGCCTGGGTATTCTCGGCATTGTTGGCATAGGTCGCCAACGTGGGCCGGGTAACATACAGCGAGCCCTTCTGCGCCAGGATACCCAGGTTCACTCCGCTCACTGCCCCCGAGGCATTGCCAAAGCTCACCATCAACCCGCGCGGCTGCAGGCAATCCAGCGAGGTCAGCCAGGTGTCGGCACCCACACCGTCATACACCACCGGGCATTTCTTGCCGTCGGTCAGCTCCAACACCCGCTTGGCCATGTCTTCACGGCTGTAGTCGATGGTCGCCCAAGCCCCCAGCGCCTTGGCCCGCTCGGCCTTCTCGGCAGAACTCACGGTACCGATCAGCTTGGCGCCCAAGGCCTTGGCCCACTGGCACGCCAACGAACCCACACCACCAGCTGCTGCGTGGAACAGGATCACGTCACCTGCCTTCACCTCATAGGTCTGCTTCAGCAGGTACTGCACGGTCAAACCCTTGAGCATCACCGCCGCTGCCTGCTCGAAGCTGATGTTGTCGGGCAGCTTCACCAAGTTGGCTTCCGGCAGCGTATGCACCTCGCTATACGCGCCCAACGGGCCGCCGGCATGGGCCACGCGGTCACCCACTTTCAGCCGGGTCACACCCTCGCCCACGGCCTCGACCACGCCAGCCGCTTCAGTGCCCAGCCCTGAAGGCAGGGATGGCGGTGCATACAGACCGCTGCGGAAGTAGGTATCGATGAAGTTCAGGCCGATCGCATGGTTACGTACACGCACCTGCTGTGGCCCTGGCGGGGCTGGTTCGAATTCCACAAACTGCAGCACTTCCGGGCCGCCATGCTGGCTGAACTGGATACGCTTGGCCATCTCGCACTCCTGTCGTATGGGTCGGGAAAGACCTTCTATCGGACGCCTTTGCTTGATCGCCGTCAACTGCGGCGCGCGGGCTGGGGGTGGTATGCTACGCGGCGAATTCTTCCCTGCCCGTTCCTGGTGACCCGATGACTAGCCGCACCGAGGCCGTGAAAGCCTACCTGCTCGACCTGCAAGACCGCATCTGCTCTGCCCTCGAAACAGAAGACGGCGGCGCCCGCTTCGTCGAGGACGCATGGGTGCGCGAAGCCGGTGGCGGGGGCCGCACGCGGGTGATCGGCGATGGCAAGGTGATCGAAAAAGGCGGGGTCAACTTCTCCCACGTGTTCGGCGCCGGTCTGCCGCCGTCGGCCAGTGCTCACCGCCCCGAGCTGGCGGGCCGTGGCTTCGAGGCCTTGGGCGTGTCGCTGGTGATCCACCCGCACAACCCGCATGTGCCCACTTCCCACGCCAACGTGCGCTTCTTCATCGCCGAAAAGGAAGGTGAAGAGGCTGTCTGGTGGTTCGGCGGCGGCTTCGACCTGACTCCGTACTACGGCAATGAAGAAGACTGCATCCACTGGCACCGTGTGGCCGAGCAGGCCTGCGCGCCGTTCGGCGCCGACGTGTACCCGCGCTACAAGGCCTGGTGCGACCGCTACTTCCACCTCAAGCACCGTGGCGAGCCACGCGGCATTGGTGGGTTGTTCTTCGATGACCTGAACGAGTGGGACTTCGACACCTGCTTCGCCTTCATCCGCGCCATTGGCGACGCCTACGTCAACGCCTACCTGCCGATCGTCCAGCGCCGCAAGGGCACGCCCTACACGCCGCAGCAGCGCGAGTTCCAGGAGTATCGCCGTGGCCGCTACGTGGAGTTCAACCTGGTCTACGACCGTGGCACCTTGTTCGGCCTGCAGTCCGGCGGTCGCACCGAGTCCATCCTCATGTCGCTGCCGCCGCAGGTGCGCTGGGGCTACGACTGGAAGGCCGCGCCCGGCAGCGAAGAAGCACGCCTGACCGAGTACTTCCTGCAGGACCGCGACTGGCTCGGCCAGTAAGCCTGTGGATAATCAAGGAGCCGTCATGGACCAGTACGTCGTTTTTGGTAACCCCATCGGCCACAGCAAGTCGCCGCTGATCCATCGCCTGTTCGCCGAACAGACCGGCCAGGACCTGGAATACGCCACCCTGCTGGCGCCGCTGGACGAGTTCAGCGACTGCGCGCGCGGCTTCTTCAAGCAAGGCCGCGGCGGCAACGTCACCGTGCCGTTCAAGGAAGAGGCCTACCGCCTGTGCGACAGCCTGACCCCGCGTGCTCGGCGCGCTGGTGCGGTGAACACGCTAAGCAAGCTGGCCGATGGCACCCTGCAGGGCGACAACACCGATGGCGCTGGCCTTGTGCGCGACCTGACGGTGAATGCTGGGGTCGAGCTGGCGGGCAAACGCATTCTGATCCTGGGTGCTGGTGGCGCGGTACGTGGCGTGCTGGAGCCGATCCTGGCGCACAAGCCGCAGTCGCTGGTGATTGCCAACCGTACCGTGGAAAAGGCTGAGCAGCTGGCGCGTGAGTTCGATGAACTGGGGCCGGTGGTGGCCAGCGGGTTTGCCTGGTTGCAGGAACCGGTGGATGTGATCATCAATGCCACCTCGGCGAGCCTGGCCGGTGAGTTGCCGCCGATCGCCGACAGCCTGGTCGAGGCGGGGCGCACGGTTTGCTACGACATGATGTATGGCAAGGAGCCTACGCCGTTTTGCCAGTGGGCCGAGAAGCTGGGGGCGGCCAAGGTGCTGGATGGGCTGGGGATGCTGGCTGAGCAGGCGGCTGAGGCTTTCTTTATCTGGCGTGGGGTGCGGCCGGATACGGCGCCAGTGTTGGCTGAGTTGCGCCGGCAGCTGGCTCGCGGCTGAGATTGGCGGGGACCGCTTTGCGGTCCCATCGCAGGCAAGCCAGCTCCTACAGGGACAGCGCCGGCCTGAGGCCTTCTGATATCCCTGTGGGAGCTGGCTTGCCTGCGATGGGCTGCAAAGCAGCCCCCATATCTCAGCCTCACTCCTCAAACCGGATCGGACAAAGCTCCACCCCTTCCAGCTTCTGCAACTCCTCGATCACCTGCGGCCTGGCCCGGTGCAGGGTCAGACTCCCCCCTGCCCGCCGCAACCGCCGCGCCTCGCGGTGCAACATATCCACACCCGAGTAATCGATGAAGTTCACCTGCCGCGCATCGATAACAACATGCGGCCCCTGGCAGCGCTGCAAGCGCACCTGCAGGTAATGCGCCGCACCAAAGAAGATCGACCCGCCCACCCGCAGCACGTCCGCCTCCCCTTCACGGCTTTGTTGCACCCGTGGTCGCGAGGTGCGCTTCAGATAGAAGAACAGCGACGCCAGCACTCCGGCATAGATCGCCGTCTGCAGCTCCAGCAACAAGGTCGCTGCCGCCGTCAGCGCCATTACCAGGAACTCCGAGCGGCTGACCCGGAACAGCGCACGAATCCCCCGGTGGTCCACCAACCCCCAGCAGATCAGCAGAATGCTGCCGGCCATGGCCGGAATCGGCAGGTGCGCGATCAGCCCAGCTCCGGCAACGGCGAACACGGCCACCCACAGCGCCGAGAATACCCCGGCCATGGGCGAGCGGGCACCGGCGTCGTAGCTCAGCCCGGAACGGGTGAAGGAGCCGGAAGACAGGTAACCGGAGAAAAACGCACCGACGATGTTCGACAGGCCCTGTGCGCGTATTTCCTGGTCTGCGTCGATCAACTGCTCCGAACGTGCCGACAATGAGCGGGCAATCGACAGGCTGGTGACCAGCCCGAGCATGCCCACTGCCACAGCGCTGGGCAGCAGGCGCAGGATCAGTTCCACATCCAGCAAGGGCAGCGGGCTGAAGGGCGGCAGCTGGCCGGTGAATGCGGGCACACGCGGCACATGGCCAAAGAACCCGGGCAGCAGCCAGGCCAGCAGGCTTACCAAAATCAGGCTTATCAACAGGCTGGGCCAGCGTGGGCGCCAGAGCTTGAAGCCTACGCCGATCAGCACTGTGGCCAGGCCCAGAATCAAGGAAGGCAGGTCGACGTCGCCGGCATGGCTGGCCAGGTCCTGCACGGTCTTCAGCGCCGTGGCCTGGCTTGGCAGGTCCATGCCCAGCAGGTTGGGCAACTGGCCCAGGGCAATGACGACAGCGGCGCCCAGGGTGAAGCCGAGCACCACGGAATGGGAGACGAAATTGACCAGTGCGCCGAAGCGCAAAAGCCCCAGCAGTAACTGAAAGATGCCGCCGAGGAACGTCAGCAGCAGCACCAGGGTGACATAGTCGGCGCTGCCAGCCACGGCCAGCGGGCTGATGCTGGCGTAGAGAACGATGGAGATGGCTGCGGTCGGGCCGCAGATCAGGTGCCAGGACGAGCCCCACAGACAGGCGATCAGCACTGGCACGATGGCGGCGTACAGGCCGTATTCGGCGGGCAGGCCGGCGATCAGGGCATAGGCGATGGATTGCGGCAGGGCGAGGATTGCACCGCTCAGGCCCACCAGCAGGTCCTGGCGCAGGCTGCGGCCCGATTGGCGGGGGAGCCATGAGAGGAAGGGCAGCAGGTGAGTGAGGCGATGCATGGGTTATCCACATTCCTTACTGTTTCGCCAATCCCTGTGGGGAGCGGGCATGCCCGCGAAGAAGCCGCCGCGGTGGATGGCACCGGCTTCGCCGGTGTGCGCGGGCATGCCCGCTCCCACAGGGATAGAGGTTTTGCTTGTGAGGTTACAGTTTGGCTTTGACGGCCTCCAGCGCATTGCCATCGGCCTTGGTCGTCACCCCGGCCAACCACCCTTCCAGCAACTCGGGGTGCGCCTTCAGCCAAGCCTTGGCCGCATCATCGAAGCTGATCTTCTTGTCCACAACTTCGGCCATGATGGTGTTTTCCATGTCCAGCGTGAACTTCAGGTTGCCCAGCAGCTTGGCCGCATTCGGGCAGGCTTGTGGATAACCCTTGCGGGTCAGGGTATACACCTCGCCCTTGCTGCCAAACCACTTCTCCCCGCCGCTCAGGTAATGCATCTTCAGCTTCACGTTCATCGGGTGCGGGGTCCAGCCGAGGAAGGTGATGAACTGTTGTTTCTTCACCGCCCGGTCGACCTGTGCCAGCATCGCCTGCTCGCTGGACTCCACCAGTTTCCACTGGCCGAGGTTGAATTCATTCTTGTCGATGATTTCCTTCAACGACAGGTTGGCCGGTGCCCCGGAACCAATCCCGTACAGCTTCTTGTCGAACTGTTCGGCGTGCTTCTGCAAGTCGGCGAAATCCTTCACTCCGGCATTCCACACATAGTCGGGCACTGCCAAGGTGAACTCGGTTCCTTCCAGGTTGCGTGAAAGCTGCTGCACATCGCCATTTGCGATGAACTTGTCATGAAAGCCCTGCTGCGCCGGCATCCAGTTACCGAGGAAGGCATCGACGCGGCCATCCTTGAGGCCGCCGTAGATGATCGGAACGGCCAGGCTGTCGATTTTCACCTGGTAACCCAAGCTTTCCAGAAGCAGGCGGGCCAAGGCGTTGGTCGTTGCGATGTCGCTCCAGCCGGGGTCGGCCATCTTCACGGTGGTGCATTGCGCGTCGCTGTCGGCGGCGTGGGCCGTGGCGGTACCCAGGCTCAGGGCCAGGGCGAACACGGCGGCGGAGAACTTGTGCATGGCGGCCTCTCTTCTCAATCCAGGGGGGCGGGCTGTGGATAACGTGCCTTGCGCTCGAGGTCGTCGAGATCGATGTGGTTGCGCATGTACTGTTGGCTGGCGTCCACCAGCGGTTGGTGGTCCCAGCTTTTCAGCTTGCCGACGGCCAGCGCCTCGGCCACCAGGCGGCGGCGCCGCTGGCTGGCCAGAACCTGCTGGCGCAGGCTGGGGATATCCCAACGCTGCTGTGCTTCATCGACAAATGCCTGCAGCAGCGCCTGATGTTCCGGGCTGCCGGTGAGGTTCTCCCGCTCGTGCGGGTCGCGGCTCAGGTCATAGAGTAGGCATGGGTCGTCTTCGCTGTACACGAACTTGTACGGCCCGCGGCGGATCATCATCAGCGGGCCGACGGTGCCTTCGGCCATGTATTCGCCGATCACTTCGTCATGGCCACCCTGCCCTTGCAGGTGGCCGACCAGCGAGCGGCCATCCAGGTGCAGGTGGTTATCCACAGCACCACCGGCCAGCTCGACCAGGGTCGGCAGCAGGTCGCAGGTAGACACCGAAGCGCTGACCCTGGCTGGCGCGAAATGCTTCGGCGCGTGCACCAGCAGAGGCACCCGCGCCGACATCTCGAACCAGTGCATCTTGTACCAGAGGCCGCGCTCGCCGAGCATGTCACCGTGGTCGCCGGAGAACACGATCAGGGTGTCGTCAGCCAGGTTGCATTCCTCCAGGGTTTGCAGCAGCAGGCCGATGTTGTCGTCGATATAGCTGCAGGCGCCGAAGTAGGCACGGCGGGCGTCACGGATCTTGTTCACAGGCAGCGGCTTGTTCCACAGGTCGTAGACCTTCAGCAGGCGTTGCGAGTGCGGGTCAAGCTCTGCCTGGCCCAGTTCGGCGCGGGGCATGGGGATATCCACACCCTCGTAGCGATCCCAATAGCGCCTGGGGATGGTGTATGGGTCGTGCGGGTGGGTCATCGACACGGTCAGGCAGAATGGACGGCCATCGTTTTCGCGCACATGGTCGTACAGGTACTGGCGCGCCTTGAATACCACTTCTTCGTCGAAATCCAGCTGGTTGGTGCGCACGCACGGGCCGGCCTGCAGCACCGAGGACATGTTGTGATACCAACTCGGGCGCACGTTCGGCTCATCCCAGTTCACCGCCCAGCCGTAGTCGGCCGGGTAGATATCGCTGGTCAGGCGTTCTTCGTAGCCATGCAGCTGGTCCGGCCCGCAGAAGTGCATCTTGCCCGACAGCGCGGTGCGGTAACCCAGACGGCGCAGGTAATGGGCATAGGTCGGTACATCGGCAGGGAAGTCGGCGGCATTGTCGTAGGCACCGATGCGGCTGGGCAGCTGGCCGCTGACCAGAGTGAAGCGCGACGGTGCGCACAACGGGCTGTTGCAGTAAGCCGAGTCGAAAACCACCGCCTGTTCGGCAAGGCGGCTCAGGTGCGGCATCTGGATCGGCGAAGAGGCGTAGATCGGCAGCAAGGGCGCGGCCATCTGGTCTGCCATGATGAACAGGATATTCGGGCGCGTCATGGTGGCTTCCATCGTTGAGGGTTATGCGAACCGCTTGCCTATCAAGATGCGACTGTGGATAACATGGGTAAAGCCCATGGCGGGCAATGACTGGGATTAGCCCTGCTTATGTTTGACCACCTTGCCAAGTTGTCGATGGATACACTGCGCGTGTTCGAGGCTGCCGCACGGTTGCGTGGCTTTACCGCTGCGGCACTGGAGCTGGGCACCACGCAGCCGGCGGTGAGCCAGCAAGTCAAACGGCTGGAGGCACAGCTGGGCACGCGGTTGTTCGACCGCATTTACCGGGGTATCGAGCTGACCGAGGCCGGCCAGGTGCTGTTCGAACAGGTGCACCAGGGCCTGCAGGCCATGGAGGACGGCATTGCCCAGGCCAGTGGGCGCGGCCAGAGGGAAGTGCTGCAG
The DNA here is from genome assembly GCF_002113105.1 of Pseudomonas sp. B22(2017). Classification (NCBI taxonomy): domain Bacteria; kingdom Pseudomonadati; phylum Pseudomonadota; class Gammaproteobacteria; order Pseudomonadales; family Pseudomonadaceae; genus Pseudomonas; species Pseudomonas sp. B22(2017). The sequence goes on along the minus strand of NZ_NEJN01000010.1, from coordinate 84,644 downwards.
GTGGCTACCGACTTCGCCTTTGCGGCGTTCTGGCTGATGCCACGGCTGCAGCGTTTTCACGAGGCTTATCCACAGGTGGACGTGAGCCTGGTGACCGGTGAGCGCAGCCAGGGCATGTTGCGCCCGGACATCGATGTGGCGGTGCTGTTTGGCGACGGGCGCTTTCACCAGGGCGAGAGCCGCTGGCTATTCGATGAGGAGGTTTTTCCGGTGTGCAGCCCCCGGCTGATTCATGGCAAACCCTTGTCAGCCGTGGCTTTGCAACGATTGCCTTTGCTGCACTTGAAGGGAGAGCAGGCTAGCCGCTGGTTTGATTGGGCAGGGGTGTTTCGCGGGTTTGGTGTGGCCAGCCCGCCACCGGCCGGGCAGTTGAGGTTTGATAACTATACGTTGCTGATCCAGGCGGCGATTGCCGGGCAAGGGGTGGCGATTGGCTGGGGGCACCTGGTGGATGGGCTGGTGGAGCAAGGGTTGCTATGCCGGCCGTTGGAGGGGAGTTTGCGCTCGGCGCGCGGGTATTACGCGGTGCTGCCACCACGCAAGCGGCGTGGGGCGTTGATCGAGCGGTTTGTGGATTGGCTGGAGCGCGAGCGCAGCCTGTGACATCCCCGGGGCCGCTTTGCGGCCCATCGCCGGCAAGCCAGCTCCCACAGGTGCTGTACAAGCCTGGAGCATGGCGCCGTCCCTGTGGGAGCTGGCTTGCCGGCGATGGGCTGCACAGCAGCCCCGGCAAATCTAGACCACGAAGTTCAGATGCTCGCCCCGGTGCAAATCCAGCTCCAGCATATCCACCATCCCTGCCGCGACCCTGGCCAGGTACCGCAACGGCTCGGCCAACCCCGACTCCAGCGTACCTTCAGTGCTGCGAAAATGCTCCATCCCCAACCCGGCCAGTTCCTGCGGGGCATTGATCAGCGTCCAGTGCAAGGCACTGCGCTGTAACCCGTCCACCACCTGGTCCACACACTCCCGCTCCGCCTCGCTGTACTTGCCCGGCTCATCCAGCACATCGAAATCGCCCACCAGCAACAGCCGGCGTATAGTCGTACGCTTCAGCCCCGCCACCAGCGCCTCGCTCATGCGGGCTTGCCTGGGCAGATCGCCCGGCGCCAGCGTCGACAACAGGGCAATTACTGCCGACCCGCCTGCCGCGCCCTGCTCCGCCTGGTCGGCATTGCCCAGCCCGCCTATCTTGAAATGCAGGCCGGGGCGCGGCGCATGGCGATTAAGGTCGTCGACCACGGCGGTGACTTCGTGCTGGCGCGACAGCAGCTCTACCATCAGGGCGTTGCCCAGGCTGCTTTCTGGCCCGAACAGGACCAGTTTGAACACTGGGGTTTCGGCGTTTTTCACTGCATCACTCCCTTTGCAGGTGGTGATGTTTGGACCGCAATCAGGAGTTTTCGTGCAGAGGATCAAGGGTTACCACGCCCACGTTTACTACGACGCAGCGACCATGGACCAGGCCCGTGAGCTGTGTGAGGAAGCGGCGCGGCTGTTTCCCGTGACCATGGGGCGCATGCACCAGAAACCGGTGGGGCCGCACCCGGACTGGAGCTGCCAGCTGGCCTTCGAGCCGGAGTTTGTGGGGGTGGTGCTGCCGTGGTTGGCGCTGTATCGGAAGGGGTTGGTGGTGTTCATGCACCCACTGACCGGGGATGAACTGGCGGACCACCGTGACCATGCGATCTGGATGGGGGCGGTGCGGCCGCTGGATCTGTCGATGTTTGGGGGCTAGTTCTTCATAGTCTGTACTGGCCTCATCGCCGGCAAGCCAGCTCCCACAGGGATATCACAGGGCCTGAGGGCGGCGCTGTACCTGTGGGAGCTGGCTTGCCGGCGATGAAGGCGACGCGGTTTAACGGCGGGCGCCGCGCACCCCTTCAGCCAGTGCCGAGCACAGGCTCAATACATCGTTGACTGCCTGCTCGGCACTCTTGGCCTGGGCAATCTTGTCGACCAGCGCCGAGCCCACTACCACGCCGTCCGACAGGCGGGCAATGGCCGCAGCCTGCTCCGGCGTACGAATGCCGAAACCTACGCTGATTGGCAGATCGGTATGCCGACGCAGGCGGGCAATGGCTTCGGTCACGTGCTCGGTGGTCGCCGAGCCGGCGCCGGTCACACCGGCCACCGACACGTAGTAGACGAACCCGGAGCTGCGCTCCAGTACGCGCGGCAGGCGCGCGTCGTCTGTGGTCGGGGTGGTCAGGCGGATGAAGTCGATACCCGCTGCCTGGGCCGGGGTCGCCAGTTCGGCGTCGTGCTCTGGCGGCAGGTCGACGATGATAAGGCCATCGACACCCGCTTGCTTGGCTTCGGCCACGAACTTTTCCACGCCAAAGCGGTGGATCGGGTTGTAGTAGCCCATCAGTACGATCGGTGTGGCCTGGTTATCCACACGGAATTCGCGAACCATCTGCAGGGTCTTGGCCAGGGTCTGGCCGGCTTCCAGGGCACGCAGGGTGGCCAGCTGGATGGCCACGCCGTCGGCCATTGGGTCGGTGAACGGCATGCCTAGTTCGATCACATCGGCACCGGCTGCCGGCAGGCCCTTGAGGATCTGCAGCGAGGCGTCATAGCCCGGGTCGCCCGCGGTGACAAAGGTGACCAGTGCCGAGCGGCCTTCGGCCTTCAGCTCGGCGAAGCGTTGTTCAAGACGGCTCATGCCTGTTTCTCCTGGGCGGCCATGTGGTTCATGACGGTTTGCATGTCTTTGTCGCCGCGGCCCGACAGGCACACGACCATCAGGTGGTCCTTGGGCAGCTTCGGTGCGCGCTTGATCGCCTCGGCCAGGGCGTGGGAGCTTTCCAGGGCCGGGATGATGCCTTCCAGGCGGCAGGTAGCGTGGAAAGCATCCAGCGCTTCGTCGTCGGTGATGCTGACGTACTCGACACGCTTCACTTCGTGCAGGTAGGCGTGCTCCGGGCCGATGCCCGGGTAGTCCAGGCCGGCGGAAATCGAGTGGGCGTCGGTGATCTGACCGTCTTCGTCCTGCAGCAGGTAGGTGCGGTTGCCGTGCAGCACGCCCGGTACGCCGCCGTTCAGGCTGGCGGCGTGCTTGTCGGTGTGCACGCCGTGGCCACCGGCTTCGACGCCGATGATCTGCACGCTTGGCTCTTCGAGGAACTCATGGAACAGGCCCATGGCGTTGGAGCCGCCACCGACGCAGGCAACCAGGCTGTCTGGCAGGCGGCCTTCCTTCTCTTGCAACTGGGCGCGGGTTTCCTTGCCGATGATCGACTGGAAGTCGCGGACCATGGCCGGGTACGGGTGCGGGCCGGCCACGGTTCCGATCAGGTAGAAGGTGTCTTCGACGTTGGTGACCCAGTCGCGCAGGGCCTCGTTCATGGCGTCCTTCAGGGTGCCGGTGCCGGCAGTGACCGGGACGATTTCGGCGCCAAGCAGCTTCATGCGGAACACGTTGGCCTGCTGGCGCTCGATGTCGGTGGCGCCCATGTAGATCACGCAGGGCAGGCCGAAGCGGGCAGCGACGGTGGCGGTGGCCACGCCGTGCATGCCGGCGCCGGTTTCTGCGATCAGGCGCTTCTTGCCCATGCGCTTGGCCAGCAGCACCTGGCCGATGCAGTTGTTCACCTTGTGCGCGCCGGTGTGGTTGAGTTCTTCACGCTTGAAGAAGATCTTGGCGCCGCCGCAGTGCTCGGTCAGGCGCTCGGCGAAGTACAGCGGGTTGGGGCGGCCGATGTAGTCGCGCTGGAAGTAGGCCAGCTCTTCGAGGAACTTGGGGTCTGCCTTGGCCGCTTCGTATTCGCGGGCCAGGTCCAGCACCAGTGGCATCAGGGTTTCGGCCACGTAGCGGCCGCCGAACGAGCCGAACAGGCCATTGGCGTCGGGGCCGGGGCGGTATTGGGACTGGGTCATGGGGGCGCTCCAGGGCGTAATGAATGAGTGATGGGCTTTACTCTAACCACGGCAAGCCCAGCTGAAAACCGATAAGATTGCGCAAACTTGTCAGAAAAACTCACAGGTAAAATGGCCCACGATCTCCCTCCCCTCAACGCCCTTCGGGCTTTCGAGGCCACCGCTCGTCTCAACAGCGTCAGCCAGGCGGCCGAAGCGCTGCACGTCACCCATGGCGCCGTCAGCCGGCAGATCAAGGTACTTGAAGAGCACCTGGGCGTAGCGCTGTTCGTGAAGGACGGGCGTGGCATCAAACTCACAGATGCCGGCGTACGTCTGCGCGATGCCAGTGGCGAAGCCTTCGATCGCCTGCGCAGCGTGTGCGCCGAGCTCAGCCACGACGTCAGCGAGGCGCCATTCGTGCTGGGCTGCTCGGGCAGCCTGCTGGCGCGCTGGTTCATCCCGCGATTGGGGCGGCTGCAGGCGGATTTACCTGAGCTGCGTCTGCACCTGTCGGCCGGTGAAGGCGACCTGGACCCACGGCGGCCAGGGTTGGATGCGCTGCTGGTTTACGCCGAGCCGCCGTGGCCGACGGACATGCAGGTGCATGTACTGGCCGAGGAGCGCATCGGGCCGGTGCTCAGCCCGCATTTCGCCGGTTTCGAGCGCTTGCATGGCGCGCCGGCCAAGGCCTTGCTGGGCGAAGCCTTGCTGCACACCACCTCGCGCCCGCAGGCTTGGCCGACCTGGGCGCTGGAACAGGGTTTGGAGCCGGCGGCCCTCCACTATGGCCAGGCCTTCGAGCACCTGTATTACTTGCTGGAAGCTGCCGTGGCCGGGCTGGGTGTGGCGATTGCGCCACAGCCGCTGGTCGCTGACGACCTGCGAGCTGGCCGTTTGAGTGCGCCGTGGGGCTTTTCACCTACCCCTGCGGCATTGGCGCTGTGGGTGCCCAGGCGCGCCGCAGACGGGCGCGCCGAGCAGTTGGCGCAGTGGCTAAGGGCGGAACTGGCGCGACAGGGCGCTTAGTTGCGTTTGCACATCAGGTACGCCGCCAGCAGGCCTAGCGCGCCAATGGCAACGCCGGCAGTTGTGTACGGGTGTTCCTGGGCATAGTCGCGGGTGGCGATGCCGGTCTGGCGGGTGCGGTGCTTCACTTCCTCGTATGCATCGCTCAAAAGGTGGCGCGAATGACGCAGGGCACTCTCGGCGTTGCTGCGGATTGCCTTCACCGATTTCTGGGACTCCTCCGACGCATCATGCTTGAGGTTTTCCAGGCTTTTCAGAAGGCTCTCGATCTCCGCTTCCATGCTTTCCAGGGACGTTTTACGCAGCGAATTGCGGTGCATGTTGACTCTCCTTTGCAGTATGGACTGTAAGAATTGCGACCTTTGGCCGGCGGGAAAGTGCGATCGAACTTTCGTCAATGGTGACCGCTCGCAGGTAAACCAGGCCTGCGCTGCTAGGCTCAATCTCACCATCATCCGAGGAGAGCGCTCATGACCGATCATCACACCTACAAGAAGATCGAGCTGGTGGGGTCTTCGACCACCAGCATCGAAGAGGCGATCAACAATGCACTGGCCGAAGCCGGCAAGAGCATAAAGCACCTGGAGTGGTTCGAAGTGATAGATACCCGTGGCCATATCCGTGATAACAAGGCGGCGCACTTCCAGGTCACGCTGAAGGTCGGCTTCCGTATCGCCAATAGCTGAAACACTGCCGGGCTGGATGAGCCCGGCATGATGGGGTATTTAGGGAGGGGGCGCCTTGGCGGGCGCCTTTTCTGATTTCATCTGCACAAGGAAAGCGAGTGATGAACAAACTGATTCTGGCGCTGGGCCTGATGACGCTGGCCGGTGGTGCGCTGGCGGCGGGCAAGCCGTGCGAGGAGCTCAAGGCAGAGATTGCGGCCAAGCTGGATGCCAAGGGGGTCACCGGCTACAAGCTGGAGATCGTCGACAAGGGCGACCCGGCCGGCAAGGTGATTGGCAGCTGCGAGGCTGGTACCAAGGAGATTGTGTACCGCCGCGGCTAATACGCTGGCCTCTTCGCGGGCTCGCCCGCGAAGAAGATCACGCGGTCTTGAGAGCCTGCGCCATCAGTTCATAGGACCGAATCCGGTCCGCATGCTCATACAAATCACAGGTGAAGATCAGCTCATCTGCCCCGGTCTGCTCCAGCAGTACTTCCACCTTGGCCCGCACCTTCTGCGGGCTGCCAATCATCGCCAGGCCGAGGAAGCTACCCACCGCGTCCCGTTCATGGGGCAGCCACAGCCCATCCATGCTTTCCACAGGCGGCCTCTGCATCAGGCTCTGCCCGCGAATTAGCGCGAGGATGCGCTGGTACACCGACGTGGCCAGGTACTCGGCCTTTTCGTCGGTTTCCGCCACCACCATGGGGATGCCCAACATCACATACGGCTTGTCCAATGTGGTCGAGGGCTTGAAGTGGTTGCGGTACACGCGGATCGCCTCGTGCATGTAGCGCGGCGCAAAGTGCGAGGCGAAGGCGTAGGGCATGCCGCGCATGCCGGCCAGTTGAGCGCTGAACAGGCTAGAGCCGAGGAGCCACATCGGCACCTCGGTATCGTGCCCTGGCACGGCGATCACTTTTTGATCATCGGTACGCGGGCCGAGGTAGCGTGACAGTTCCTCGACATCGTCCGGGAAGTCATCCGGGCCGCCGGCGCGGTCGCGGCGCAGGGCGTAGGCGGTCATCTGGTCGGAACCTGGCGCGCGGCCCAACCCCAGGTCGATGCGCCCCGGGTACAGGCTGGCCAGGGTGCCGAACTGCTCGGCGATCACCAGCGGCGCATGATTGGGCAGCATGACCCCGCCAGAGCCCACGCGAATGCTCGAGGTGCCCCCGGCCAGGTAGCCGATCAGCACCGAAGTTGCCGAGCTGGCGATGCCGTCCATGTTGTGGTGCTCGGCTACCCAGAAGCGGTTGTAGCCAAAGCGCTCGACGTGCTGCGCCAGGTCCAGCGAGTTGCGCAGCGACTGCGCCGGGCCGGCGTCGGCGCGTACCGGCACCAGGTCGAGGGTGGAAATCTTCAGGTCACGCAGCTGCGTCATGGAGCCTCCGCAAAGGTGTTTGGCCCACAGGCCTTTTCAACTCTGTATGGGCACATTCGACGGATTCAATGCTTGCCGTGCGATTGCTCTGAACTTGCCGTAGGCGGCTGACCTCTGAAGCCATAAGCATGTAACCCGAGACCAGGAGGCATCATGAAAAAGACAGCATCGGCGATCTGGCAAGGTGGCCTGAAGGACGGCAAAGGCCTGCTTTCTACCGAAAGTGGCGCGCTCAAGCAGAACCCCTACGGCTTCAACACCCGTTTCGAGGGCTCGCCCGGGACCAACCCGGAGGAGCTGATTGGCGCGGCGCATGCCGGCTGTTTCTCGATGGCGCTGTCGATGATGCTGGGCGAAGCGGGGTTCACTCCGGACAGGATCGACACCGCTGCCGAAGTGACACTCGACAAGCAAGCTGATGGCTTTGCCATTACCGCGGTGCATCTGGTACTGAGGGCCAAGGTACCCGGTGCAAGTGAAGCGCAGTTCTTGCAGATCGCCGACAAGGCCAAGGCCGGGTGCCCGGTGTCCAAGGTGTTGAACGCGAAGATCAGCCTGGATGCGGCGCTGGTGGGTTGAAGCAGTGCAATGAGGGCGGTTTGCTGTAGTCTAAACAGCGTCGGCAGCACGCTGCCCTTTCAGGAGCCGTTTCATGATTCGCGTAGCAATCGCCGTGTTGGCTTCCCTGGTCGCCTCATCTGCGCTGGCGGCGGTCAAGCCGTGCGAGGAACTCAAAGCCGAGATCGAGGCCAAGATCCAGGCCCAGGGGGTTTCGTCCTATACCCTGGAGATCGTGCCCAACAGCGAGGTCAAGGACCAGAACATGGTCGTCGGGACCTGCGATGGCGGGACCAAGAAGATCATTTATCAGAAGAATGATCGGTAGGTTCAGAATTTTGGGGGCCGCTTTGCGGCCCTATCGCGACACAAGGCCGCTCCTACAGGGATCGCGTATCTCCTGTAGGAGCAGCCTTGCGCTGCGAATGGGCTGCAAAGCAGCCCCAGGTCAAGGAATGCAGAACACCTCGCTAGGCTCGTTCACCACCACCTTGCGGCTGCCGTCATACAGCAGCACCTGCGGTTCCATCACCGGCGCCCGTGCCTCCAGGCGATAGCGTTCACCGGCCTTGAAGTTGTCAAAGCGAACAGTCAGGTAACAGGTACGATCCCGGGGCTGGGTCATGAGGCCGCCCCCATATATCTCGTAATCGAAGCGCACTACCAGTTCGTGCTTGCCCGGCGTCACCTGGAAGTAACGGCCATCTTCCAGGCGCTTGCCGTCGAGGCGGTCGGCCATGATCACCCTGCCGGGAGTCATGGTGTACAGGTCGACCCAGGCCTGCTTGGGGTCGACGGGCGGCAAGGGGCTGGCGCATGCCCCCAGTGCACTGAGGGCGATCAGCATCATGGGCTGGCGCATGGCAAGACTCCCACTTGCGACTTATAGGCTACAAGCATAGCGCCGTTTGTGCGTTTCAGGTGCGCTGGCAGCCTGCAGGCGAGCCCTGGCCAACCAGCTTTTGCTGACGGTCATAGAGTTTGATCCAGGGACGAAAGCCGATGCTGCCAGCCTGCAACTGGTAGCGCTGGCCGGCACTGAAATCCTTGAAGGTCAGCTTGACCTGGCAATCCCGCCACAAAGGCTCCTCGACCGGGCCGATATTGCTGGGGGTAACCGGAAACTGGTATCGCACGGTCAGCTCATGGCTGCCGGGCTGTACTTCGAAGTAACGGCTATCGGCCCAGTCGCGTTCATCTACCTGCACGGCGTGCAGCGAGGTGTTGTCGTAGGGCGTGAGGTCGATCCAGGCCTGGTTCGGGTCCGGGTCTGGCAAGGTCGAACAGGCGGATATCAGCAGCAATGAGCCGGTGACCAACAGTGCACGCATGGCGAAACGCCCCCTTGGCGAGATAGTCTTGGAGTGAATCGGCCTTGAGCGAGTCAGACAGTTCCGGATGCTTCGACTTATTCTTATGCAGCGCTCAGGCCCTGGGCCACTCGACCTGGTTTTCACCCGTTTGGTTCCCCTGCTGGCGGTGCTCCTGCTGAACGGTTGTAACAGCGCCGCCTACTATGGGCAGTTGGCCGAGGGCCAGTGGCAGCTGCTACGCGCACGGCAGCCGGTGGAGCAGGTATTGGCCAATCCGGCCACTTCGGCGCAATTGCGCGCGCGCCTGGAACACGCCAGGCAGGCGCGGGTATTTGCCAGCCAGCAGCTGAAGCTGCCGGACAACCGCAGCTACCGGGTGTATGCCGACATTGGCAGGCCCTATGTGGTGTGGAATGTGTTCGCTACCCCCGAGCTGTCGTTGCAGCCAGTGACGCACTGCTTCCCGATCGCGGGGTGTGTGGCCTATCGCGGTTATTATCAGCAAGGCGCGGCACGTGGGGCGGCGGCGTTGATGCGCCAGGACGGCATGGATGTGTACGTGGGCGGCGTGGAGGCCTATTCGACTCTGGGCTGGTTCGACGACCCTATCCTGTCGTCGATGGTGGGCTGGAGCGACGAGCGCCTGGCCACGCTGATCTTCCATGAACTGGCCCACCAGCGCTTCTATGTGCAGGACGACACCGAGTTCAACGAGTCGTTTGCCTCCTTCGTCGAGCAGGAAGGCACGCGGCAATGGCGTGTGGCGCGGGGCCTGGCTGCCTCTGGCGGGGAGCAGGGGCAGCAGCGTGAGCAGTTCATCCGGTTGGTGCTGGCCAGCCGCGAGCGGTTGCAAGCTATTTATGCCGGGCCTCTGGATGATGTGCAGAAGCGGGCGGCCAAGCAGGCGGAGTTCGAGCGGCTTAGGCGGGAATACCGGCAGGTGCGTGATGCCCAGTGGGGTGGTGACAAGCGCTATGACGCCTGGATGTATGGGTCGATGAGCAATGCCAAGTTGCTGCCGTTCGGGCTGTATGACCAGTGGGTACCGGCGTTTGCGGCGGTGTTCCGTGAGGTTGACGGGGATTGGCAGCGTTTTTATCACCGGGTCGAGCAATTGGGGCGGTTGCCGATCGATGAGAGGAAGGCGGCCTTACGGCGGTTGATGGTTAGCCGGTGAGATTTTGGGGCCGCTTTGCGGCCCATCGCCGGCAAACCAGCTCCCACCTCGACCGCATTGACCTCAAGCCATGTGCTACCCCTGTGGGAGCTGGCTTGCCGGCGATGGGCTGCAAAGCAGCCCCCAGCGCCATCAAGCCTTGAGGAATGCCTGATGCATCTCGGCCAAGGTAGCAAAGTGGTAGGCCGGCTCTTCCGCCATCAGTTCTTCCTGGCTACCAAACCCGTACCCCACCGCCACCGCCTGCAAGCCATTGCTGCGCGCACCGATCAGGTCATGCTTGCGGTCGCCGATCATCAGCGTCTGCGCCGGGTCCAGCCCTTCTTCCTCAAGCAGGTGACGAATCAGCTCGACCTTGTTGGTGCGTGTGCCATCCAGTTCACTGCCATAGATCACCTTGAAGTGGTGGTCGAAGGCGAAGTGCCGGGCGATTTCACGGGCGAACTTCCACGGCTTGGAGGTGGCGATGTACAGCGTGCGACCCTGCCCGTTCAGGGCCTCGAGCATCTCCGGCACACCTTCGAACACCAGATTTTCGTACAGGCCGGTGACGCTGAAGCGTTCCCGATAGAAGTTCACCGCCTCCCAGGCCTTGGCTTCGTCGAAGCTGTAGAACTGCATGAAGGCCTGCAGCAGGGGTGGGCCGATGAAGTGCTCGAGGCGGGTCAGGTCCGGCTCGTCGATGCCCAGTTTGGCCAGGGCATACTGGATCGAGCGGGTGATGCCCTGGCGTGGGTCGGTCAGGGTGCCGTCGAGGTCGAAGAGGATGTTTTGCTGGTGCATTTGCGGGGTTCCACTTTGAATGCTGCGTGGTCTTCTTCGCGGGTAAACCCGCGAATGCGGTCATTCAGGTTGATCGTAGCCTTCGGCCAGGTGCTGGTCCTTGAGCTTCACGTAGTTACTGGCGCTGTAGGCGAAGAACGCGTGTTCCTGGTCGTTCAGCAGCCGGGCTTGCTTCACCGGGCTGCCCATGTACAGGTAGCCACTGACCAGGCGCTTGCCCGGCGGTACCAGGCTGCCGGCGCCGATGATCACTTCGTCCTCGACAATGGCGCCGTCCATGATGGTGCTGCCCATGCCGACCAGGATGCGGTTGCCCAGGGTGCAGCCATGCAACATGACCTTGTGGCCGATGGTCACTTCGTCACCGATGATCAGCGGGAAGCCGTCCGGGTTGAACGGGCCGGCATGGGTAATGTGCAGCACGCTGCCATCCTGCACGCTGGTACGCGCGCCGATGCGGATGCGGTGCATGTCGCCGCGTATCACAGTCAAAGGCCATACGGAGCTGTCTTCACCGATTTCCACGTCGCCCAGTACTACCGCCGATCGGTCGACGAAGGCCCTGGGCCCAACTTTCGGAGTGTGTTGCTGGAAGCTTCGGATGGCCATGATAGCGTCTCTCATCTGTGCCGATAGGCAGGCTGCCTGCTGCGGTCGGCGTCGATTGTAATTAAGATGGGGCAGTGTTTCTTCTGCCAAGGTATCCAAACCGTGAGTGCGAACAACCCGCTTCTGCAGTCCTACGATCTGCCGCCCTTCTCGCAAATCCGTGCCGAACACGTGTTGCCGGCGATCGAAGCGATCCTGGCCGACAACCGTAAAGCCATTGCCGAGATCCTCGAAAAGCAGGGCAAGAACCCTACCTGGGCTGGCCTGGTGCTGGCCATGGACGAACTGAATGACCGCCTGGGCGCCGCCTGGAGCCCGGTCAGCCACCTCAATGCGGTGTGCAACAGCGCTGAGCTGCGCGAAGCCTACGAGTCTTGCCTGCCGGCGCTTAGCGCCTACTCTACCGAACTGGGCCAGAACCGTGCGCTGTTCGAAGCCTACCAGGCGCTGATCGACAGCCCCGAAGCCGCCGGCTTCGATGTGGCGCAAAAGACTATCCTCGAGCACGCCCTGCGGGACTTCCGCCTGTCGGGTATCGACCTGCCGGCGGATAAACAGCAGCGCTACGCCGAAGTGCAGAGCAAGCTCAGCGAGCTGGGCAGCCGTTTCTCCAACCAGCTGCTCGACGCCACACAGGCCTGGACCAAGCATGTTACCGACGAAGCCGCGCTGGCCGGCCTGACCGATTCGGCCAAGGCGCAGATGGCCGCGGCCGCCCAGGCCAAGGGCCTCGACGGCTGGCTGATCACCCTGGAATTCCCCAGCTACTACGCGGTGATGACCTACGCCAGCGACCGCGCCCTGCGCGAAGAGCTATACGCGGCCTACTGCACCCGCGCCTCGGACCAGGGCCCGAATGCCGGCCAGTTCGACAACGGCCCGGTGATGCAGGAAATCCTTGACCTGCGCCAGGAGCTGGCCGAACTGCTGGGCTACAAGAACTACGCGGAGCTTAGCCTGGCCACCAAGATGGCCGAGTCCAGTGACCAGGTGCTGAGCTTCCTGCGTGACCTGGCCAAGCGGTCCAAGCCGTTCGCCGCCCAGGACCTGGAGCAGCTCAAGGCTTATGCCGCCGAGCAGGGCTGCCCTGAGCTGGCCAGCTGGGACGCCGGGTACTTCGGCGAGAAGCTGCGCGAGCAGCGCTACAGCGTGTCGCAGGAAGCCCTGCGCGCCTACTTCCCGATCGACAAGGTGCTGGGTGGCCTGTTCAGCATCGTGCAGCGCCTTTACGGTATCGAGATTGCCGAGCTCAAGGGCTTCGACAGCTGGCACCCGGATGTGCGCCTGTTCGAGATCAAGGAAAACGGCCAGCACGTCGGCCGCTTCTTCTTCGACCTCTACGCGCGCGCCAACAAGCGTGGCGGCGCCTGGATGGATGGCGCGCGTGACCGTCGCCGCACAGCCGCTGGCCAGTTGCAGAGCCCCGTGGCCAACCTGGTGTGCAACTTCACCCCGGCCGCGCCCGGCAAGCCGGCGCTTTTGACCCACGATGAAGTCACCACCTTGTTCCACGAGTTCGGCCACGGTCTGCACCACATGCTGACCCGCATCGAGCATGCCGGTGTATCCGGCATCAACGGCGTGGCCTGGGACGCGGTCGAACTGCCGAGCCAGTTCATGGAAAACTGGTGCTGGGAGCCGGAAGGCCTTGCACTGATCTCCGCCCACTACGAAACCGGCGCCCCCCTGCCCCAGGACCTGCTGGACAAGATGCTGGCGGCAAAGAACTTCCAGTCGGGCATGATGATGGTACGCCAGTTGGAGTTCTCGCTGTTCGACTTCGAGCTGCATGCAACCCATGGCGACGGCCGCAGCGTGCTGCAGGTGCTCGAAGGCGTGCGCGACGAGGTGTCTGTCATGCGCCCACCGGCGTACAACCGCTTCCCCAACAGCTTTGCGCACATCTTTGCTGGTGGTTATGCGGCGGGCTACTACAGCTACAAGTGGGCCGAGGTGCTGTCGGCAGACGCCTTCTCGCGCTTTGAGGAAGAAGGCGTGCTGAATGCCGAAACCGGCCGAGCCTTCCGCGAGGCGATCCTGGCACGTGGTGGTTCGCGCGAGCCGATGGAGCTGTTCGTCGACTTCCGTGGCCGTGAGCCTTCCATCGATGCCTTGCTGCGCCATAGTGGCCTGAGCGAGGACGCTGCAGCATGAGCGAGGTAGCCGTGAACAAGACCAAGAAACGCTTCATTGCCGGGGCGGTATGCCCGGCGTGCAGCGAGACCGACAAGCTGATGATGTGGAACGAAGACGGCGTACCGCACCGCGAGTGCGTGGCCTGCGGCTTTACTGACACCCTCAACGAGCAGGGCTTGTCGGTGCCGAAGGAGCTCGGCACCCGGGTCAACCATCTGGAGCCGAAAGCCGCGCCGGCCAAGGTACAGACGGTGCAGTTCTTCCCCAACCCGAAGCTGAAGAAACCGGCTGAATAAAGCCGTCGTGCCGCCCGGGTTCGTGCCCGGGCGGGCATGCCCCGGGTGGTAGATAGTCAGGCCACCTGCTGCACGCTGGCCATGCAAGCTCGCCTGCTCTTCTCTACGAGCAAGGTGTTGCACCATGGACAACCCCCTTCTGCAAAATAGCCGTATCCCCGTCGATTATCCTTCGATCACGCTTCAAAACATGCAGTTTGCCTTCGACCACGTGCTGTTGGCGCACGAGCAAGGCATCGAGCGCATCATTCGCGAACAGCAGGCACTGCCAACCTGGGATGACATGGTGCTGGCGGTGGACGGGCTGGATAGTCAACTGCTGACGGTGTTGTATGCCGCCTCGCCATTGGTTGGTCGGGATCAAGCCTGGGCCGGTGCCATCTTCGACTTCTTCGCCAAGGCCACGGAGCGGTTCGAACAGAAATTCGCCAATTCAGCACTGCAGGCCCTGTATGAGCGCTTGGCCAACAGCGACATCGGCAAGCAGCTGGATGCCCAGAAACGCGCCACGCTGCGCTGGCATCTGCACAAGTTCACCTCCAGTGGTGCATCGCTCGACCCCGCAGGCAAGGTACGCCTGGCCGAACTGCTGAAACGGATTGGCGCTGCGCGCGAGGCGTTTCGCAGCAACATCAACCGGCCAGGGCTGAGCATTACGGATGAGTCCGAACTGAGCGGTGTACCTCAACGCATCCGTGACGAGCTGGCTAGCAGGGCACAGGAGGCGGGTGAGCCGGGTTGGTTGATTGCATGTGAAAGCGTGACTACCGACGCCGTGCTCAAGCATGCCGACAACCGGCAGCTGCGTGAGCACGTATACCGGGCTTACAACACCCGAGGCGTCGGCCTTGGCCAACAGCAGGATAATCGCTCGCAGCTGGAGCAACTGGCGAGGCTGCTGGAAGAAAAGGCCCACTTGCTCGGTTTTGCCAGCCATCTGGAGCAGAGCCTGCATTCGAAGAGCGCGGGTTCGGTTGCCCAGGTGCGCGGCTTTCTTCATGACCTTGCCGACCATGTGCGGCCGGCCGTGCTGCAGTGGCGTGCAGATATGCAGCATCAGGCCGCAGCCAAAGGTCTGGGGAATGTCCAGCCCTGGGACATTGCCTACCTGCAGGCCTCGTCGCGCGAGGTGCTTTCCACCGAAGCCTTGCGCGAACACTTCCCTCTGAATGCCGTGGTCAGCGCATTGCAGCAGTTGGCGGAAAAACTGTTTGGCGTAACGCTGCTGGCCAAGCCGCTGGCAACCTGGGATGAAAGCGTGCAACCGTTCGAGGTGTGGCAGGACAACGCCTTGATCGGTTTCCTGTACTTGGACGCCGTACAGCATGCTGGCAAGCAACCTGACTCGGTGTTCACCACCTACATTCGCAATCGTCGGGTCGATGCCGAGGGCATCTTCCAGGCGGCCTCGGTGGTGGTCTACAGCGACGTGCCTGCAGCGCTGCCGGGTAGTCAGCCGTTGCTGGACCATCTGTCACTGCGCAAGCTGTTCCATGAGTTTGGCCATGCCTTGCACCATTTGCTGGTGCGCACGACCAACCACGTGATGTCCAACGTCACCGAACTCGGTACCGATGGCGTGGAACTGTTCGGCAAGCTGTTTGAGCGCTGGGTCTGGGACGCGGATTACCTGGTGGCGATCTCTTCGCCACTTCAGGATGGCAGCAAGCTTTCCCGGGCCCGGGTCGATGAATGCCTGCGCCGCTTGCGGCAGCAAGGTGTGGAGGAAACCGCGCGCGACCTGAGCATGGCGCTGTTCGATCTGGACCTGCATGGCACGCCGAGCGATGGCCGGTCCCTCGAGCAGCGCCTGGGCGATGCCCGTGAGCGTTGTGGCTACTGGCCCTTGGCCGATTTCGAGCACCCGGCGCATGCCTTCGACCATCTGGTAAACGGCTACGATGCCGGTTATTACGCCTATCTGTGGTCGGACGTGCACGCATTCGACCTGTTCACCCGCTTCGAGGCCCAAGGCCTGCTGGACCGGGCCACAGGCCGGGCGCTGCAGGAGACATTGCTTGCCCCTGGGGCATCGCGACCTTTACGTGACGGCATTGAGGCGTTTCTCGGCCGGCAGTCAAGCCAACTGCCCTTCCTGCGTTGGCATGGCCTGAAGTGAGAGTGGGCTGACCGGAGGTGCTGGAAAGAATCAGGCATGCGCGATACTGTACATGAATACAGTATTAGGGGTAGGCCATGATTCCTCCAGCACCGCAAAAGGGCCGTGGCACGGCGCACAATCCGCACAACCGCTTTGCCCCCAGCCATTCGGTGGCGGAGGATGACGGCTGGTATCAGGAGGTGCCGCAAACCCAGGGCACCGAGGTACGGGTAGAGACGGCCAAATCGGTGATCAGTCGCAATACCTCGCCCGACCTGCCCTTCGACCGATCCATCAACCCATACCGTGGCTGCGAGCACGGTTGCATCTACTGCTATGCCCGCCCTTCCCACGCTTACTGGGACCTTTCCCCCGGCCTGGATTTCGAGACAAAACTGATTGCCAAGACCAACGCCGCCGAGGTGCTTGCGCAACAATTGAACAAACCGGGTTACGTGTGCGCGCCGATCAACCTGGGTTCCAATACCGACCCGTACCAGCCGATCGAGCGTGAACAACTGCTGACCCGTCGCCTGCTCGAAGTGCTACTGCGTTTTCGCCACCCGGTGACCATCGTCACCAAGGGGGCGCTGGTGCTGCGCGACCTCGACCTGCTGGCCGAGATGGCTCGCCAGCGCCTGGTGCGGGTGATGATCAGCCTGACCACGCTGGACGATGACTTGAAACGGGTGCTGGAACCGCGTGCGGCGTCACCCAAGGCGCGCTTGCGGGCGATCCGCGTGTTGCGCGAGGCGGGAGTGCCGGTGGGCGTGTTGTGTTCGCCGATGATTCCGATGATCAACGACAGTGAACTGGAACGGCTGCTGGAGGCGGCGAGGGAGGCAGGTGCACAGAGCGCAGCCTACATGATGTTGCGCCTGCCGCTGGAAGTGGCACCGTTGTTCGAGCAATGGCTGCAGGACCATTACCCGCAGCGGGCGGCACATGTATTGAGCCTGATCCGCCAGAGCCGCGGCGGCGAACTGTATGACAGCCGCTTTGGTGCGCGCATGCGCGGTGAAGGCGTGTTTGCCGAATTGCTGGCGCAGCGTTTTGCCAAGGCCATGAATCGGCTGGAGTTCGAAGGGCGAGAAGCGCAGGCGCTGGATTGTTCGGCGTTTTGCCCGCCGGGTGGGCAGATGGCGTTGTTCTGATGCTTGAGCAGAGTACGGTCTTTGTGGGAGCGGGCGCGCCCGCGAACACCGGCACAGCCGGTGCCATGTACCGAGTTGCCTCCTTCGCGGGCACGCCCACTCCCACAGGTTCTGCGCAGGTTCCGGGTGCCCGCATGTGGCGCATTGCCAGCCCTCAATGCAACTAATTAAAGTTGATAATTGCAGTAATGGCTCTTGGCAGTTGATGTTTTTTTGCTATTATCCAATATCCGCCTTTCCTATCTGGAACACCCGTTCTAGAGCCTTCGAATTAAGTTTCAGTTAAGTTTTCCCCGCTAGCGTAGGAAATCAGTCATCACCGACTGTGATCTATGGCCCGTGCGTGTCATCTAAATCCCTGCATAGCCAGAATCTTTCACCGGTAAAATGGATTTACCTACACACCGTCAAGAGGATGAATCATGCCCGTCAAGGACCCATCCAAGGTCGTACCGCAGGTCCCCGCGGAGAGCGCCGATGCCGCCCTGAAGCACATCGTCGACGGCTTCCTGCGTTTTCACCATGACGTTTTCCCCGAGCAGCAAGAGCTGTTCAAGAAGCTCGCCACCGCGCAAACCCCGCGAGCCATGTTCATCACCTGCGCCGACTCGCGCATCGTTCCCGAGCTGATCACCCAGAGTTCACCTGGCGACCTGTTCGTGACCCGTAACGTCGGTAACGTGGTACCGCCGTATGGCCAGATGAACGGCGGCGTTTCCAGCGCCATCGAATACGCCGTACTGGCGTTGAAAGTGCATCACATCATCGTCTGCGGGCACTCCGACTGCGGCGCCATGCGTGCCGTACTCAACCCGCAATCGCTGACCAAGATGCCGACCGTGTCCGCCTGGTTGCGCCACGCCGAAGTGGCCCGCACCGTGGTCGAGAACAACTGCTCGTGCGGCAGCGAACACGAAACCATGCAGGTGCTGACCAAAGAAAACGTCATCGCCCAGCTGCATCACCTGCGCACCCACCCTTCGGTGGCTTCGCGCCTGGCAGCCGGTGAGCTGTACATCCATGGCTGGGTCTACGACATCGAGACCAGCAAGATCGAAGCCTACGACGCCGCCAGCGATACCTTCCTGCCCTTGGCTGCTGGCGAGCCGGTCCCCTGCGCTACTCCGAGAGGCCGCTACTAAGCGACCCATCCACCCGCTGGAACCTTGATAGCCGGCTGCACCCCGTAGGGGTGTGGCACGGCCTTCGGCTGCCTTGAATTCCCTGACTGCCTTGCCGGCACGCCCGCTGGCGGCCCGCGCCTGCGCGCTCGTCAGGGGCAAACGTGCCCACGGCCAGGGGAATGGCTGTGTGACAAAGAAAGGAGAAACACGGTGAACATTACACAGTTGAAAGCGGCCCTGCCGCGTGAGTTGCTGGCGTCGGTGGTGGTCTTCCTGGTGGCACTGCCGTTGTGCATGGGCATTGCGATCGCCTCTGGCATGCCGCCGGCCAAAGGCCTGATTACCGGCATTATCGGCGGTATTGTCGTTGGTTTCCTCGCCGGTTCGCCGCTGCAGGTCAGTGGCCCGGCCGCCGGTCTGGCGGTATTGGTATTCGAGCTGGTACGCCAGCACGGCATGGCCATGCTCGGGCCGATCCTGCTGCTGGCCGGCTTGCTGCAGTTACTGGCCGGGCGCCTGCGCCTGGGCTGCTGGTTCCGGGTTACCGCACCGGCGGTGGTGTACGGCATGTTGGCGGGGATTGGCGTGCTGATCGTGCTTTCGCAGGTGCATGTGATGTTCGACACCGCGCCGCAGCCATCCGGCATGCAGAACCTGCTGGAGTTCCCGGCGACCGTGGCCGCCGCCCTGCCGCTGGAAAGCGCCGGCTCTGGTTGGATGGCCGGTGCGCTTGGCCTGGGCACCATCGCCATCATGTGGAGCTGGGAGCGGCTGCGACCGCAGCGGCTGCGCTTCGTCCCGGGTGCCCTGCTGGGTGTGTCGGCCATGACGGCCATCAGCATGTGGCTGGCTTTGCCGGTGAACCGCGTACAGGTGCCGGCCGACCTGTCCGAGGCCATCGACTGGATCCGCCCTGGTGACCTGATGCAACTGGCCGACCCTACCTTGTTGGTCGCCGCTTTTGCCTTGGCCTTCATCGCCAGTGCCGAAACCTTGTTGTCGGCTGCAGCGGTCGACCGCATGCACAGCGGCCAGCGTTCGGACTTTGATCGTGAGCTGTCGGCCCAGGGCATCGGCAACATGCTGTGCGGGGTGCTCGGTGCGTTGCCGATGACCGGGGTGATCGTGCGTAGCTCGGCCAACGTGCAGGCAGGTGCGCAGACCCGGGCTTCGGCGATCTTCCATGGCCTGTGGCTGTTGGCGTTCGTGGTGGCGCTGAGCAGTGTGCTGCAGCAGATCCCGGTGGCGAGCCTGGCGGGTGTGCTGGTATTTACCGGGATCAAGCTGGTGGATTTCAAGGCGTTTCGTGGGTTGGGCCGCTATGGCCGCATGCCGATGTTCACCTACGCGGCGACGGCGCTGGCGATCATCTTTACCGACCTGCTGACCGGTGTATTGCTGGGCTTTGCCTTGACCTTGCTGAAGCTGGCACTGAAGGCGGCGCGGTTGAAGATCAATCTGGTCAGCCTGGAGAAGGCTGGGCACATGGAATTGCGGCTTAGTGGCGCGGCCACCTTCCTCAAGGTGCCGGCGCTGACCCAGGTGCTGGATAGCGTGCCGGCGGGGACCACGCTGCATGTGCCGCTGGGTAACCTCAGCTATATCGACCACTCGTGCCTTGAGCTGCTTGAGGATTGGGGGCGCAGTAATTCGGCCAATGGGTCGCGGTTGCTGATCGAGCAGCGGCGCTTGAAGCGGCGGATCGAGGGGCGGATGCGGACTACGGCCGGGGTTGGGGCCTAGAGCCGGAATCCTTGCTGCATGAGCCGGCCCTTTCGCGGGCACGCCCGCTCCCACAGGTAATCCACAGTCATCAAGGCATGTGCTTTCCCTGTGGGAGCGGGCGTGCCCGCGAAGAGGCCGGGACAGGAACTTCAGGCCGGCTGGCCCAGCTCCACCCCCAGCTGCCGTGACAGGCACGGCCAGCGCTTCCACGCCGCGCCTGTTTCCGGGCTGCTCAATTTCTCGCGGTAGGCCTCCACCGACTCCACCGCGAAGCTTTCGTCGTTCAACATTTCATCCACCGAGTGGTGCACCACTTCATCCAGCTGATTGGCAAACGTTTCGCCAATCAGCTGGTGGGCGATCAGGTTGGCGACGGTGGTGTCGACCGGGATCAACGGTTGCTGGAAGTGACGGATGTACAGGTCGTTCACCTCTTCCACCAGGCGGTGCGCCAGGTAGGCCTCATCCAGCAGGCAGTCCAGGCCCACATGCCCTTGCATCACGCTGGGCGGCTGCAGGAAGTAGGCCTCGGCTATTTTCAGTACAGGTTTGATCTGCGATTCGATCCCGGCCTCGCGGGCGACCTCATGGGCGGCCTCCAGCAGTTCCGGAACCTGGTCGATGTAGGCGCTGACGAAGCGCGCCAAAGTACCCTGGGCGTCCTGCTCAGGCAGTTGGATCGAGGGGTGCAGGTGGGGCAGTTGCAGCTCGAGACGCTTTTTCAGTTGGCCGGTCTGGCCTTCGTGTTGATGGGCTTGGCTTACCTGCTCGCGTACAGCAGCGATGTTCATGACAACTCCAGGGACATTACGTTTCAAACGGAAGACACTAAATTAGCTCGGTATACAGAATACCTAAGACGCATTTGTTATAAGTCGCGCAAACGTGTGCATGCTCAGGCATATCGAAAAGCCACTATTGTGCCATGCCGTGTCAAGCGCGCGGTTTTCAGGCCATTCAGCCATTTCATGAAGTTCATTTCACGGGCTTCGTTGCGTGCCGTTGGTCGCTGTCTATACTCCCGGTGAACGTGATTCGTTGATGAGGCCCGACTGCTTTTAGCAGGGGCTCGGTCGTCGAAGCCAGGTAGTCTTGACCACCGTTCCCTCTTGCCGCAGGCCACGCCTCCGGGACTACAAGAACGAGAAGGGGAACCCGCAATGATGCGACATCCACATGTCTGGATGGGCCTCCTGTTGTGGTCGGTTTTTGGTCAGGCCAACGCCGCCTGGACCGTGAACATGCACCCAGGCGCGACGGAAGTCTCCAACGCCGTCTTCGACCTGCACATGACCATCTTCTGGATCTGCGTGATCATCGGCATTGTTGTCTTTGGCGCGATGTTCTGGTCCATGGTCATCCACCGCCGTTCCACCGGCCAGCAGGCTGCGCATTTCCACGAGCACACCTGGGTGGAAATCCTCTGGACCGTGGTCCCCTTCCTGATCCTGGTGGCCATGGCCATCCCGGCCACCAAGACCCTGATCGACATCTACGATGCCAGCGAGTCGGACATCGATATCCAGGTTACCGGCTACCAGTGGAAGTGGCACTACAAATACCTTGGCCAGGACGTGGAGTTCTTCAGCAACCTGGCCACCCCCACCGAGCAGATCCACAACAAGGCACCCAAGGACGAGCACTACCTGCTCGAAGTCGACCAGCCGCTGGTGCTGCCGGTTGGCGCCAAGGTGCGCTTCCTGGTAACCGCTGCCGATGTCATCCACTCCTGGTGGGTGCCGGCCTTCGCGGTCAAGCGTGATGCCATCCCCGGTTTCGTCAACGAAGCCTGGACCCGTATCGAGAAGCCCGGCATCTACCGCGGCCAATGCACCGAGCTGTGCGGCAAGGACCACGGTTTCATGCCGGTGGTGGTCGAGGTCAAGTCCAAGGCCGACTACGACACCTGGCTGGGCGAGCGCAAGGCTGAAGCTGCCAAGCTCAAGGAACTGACCAGCAAGGAATGGACCCTGGAGGAGCTGGTGGAACGTGGTGACAAGGTCTACCACACCACCTGCGTGGCCTGTCACCAGGCCGAAGGCCAGGGCCTCCCGCCGATGTTCCCTGCGCTCAAGGGCTCGAAGATCGCCACCGGGCCGAAGGAAGCCCACCTGGGCATCGTATTCCACGGCAAGCCTGGCACTGCCATGGCCGCGTTCGGCAAGCAGCTCTCGGAAGTCGACATCGCCGCCGTGGTCACCTACGAGCGCAACGCCTGGGGCAACAACAAGGGTGACATGGTCACGCCGAAGGACGTGCTGGCGCTGAAGCAGGCAGAAGCGCAATGAACCGGGTTACTCGCGGCAATCAATGGATTGCAGGAGACAGGACATGAGTGCAGTGATCGACGACCACGCCCACGGCCATGACCATGCGCACGGCCCGGCCAAGGGCCTGATGCGCTGGGTGCTGACCACCAACCACAAGGACATCGGCACGATGTACCTGTGGTTCAGCTTCATCATGTTCCTGCTCGGCGGCTCGTTCGCCATGGTGATCCGCGCCGAGCTGTTCCAGCCCGGCCTGCAGATCGTCCAGCCGGAGTTCTTCAACCAGATGACCACCATGCACGGCCTGATCATGGTGTTCGGTGCGGTGATGCCGGCCTTCGTCGGCCTGGCCAACTGGATGATCCCGCTGATGATCGGCGCGCCCGACATGGCCCTGCCGCGGATGAACAACTTCAGCTTCTGGCTGCTGCCGGCGGCTTTCCTGTTGCTGGTTTCGACCCTGTTCAGCCCGGGCGGTGGGCCCAACTTCGGCTGGACCTTCTACGCCCCGCTGTCCACCACCTACGCGCCGGCCAGCGTCACCTTCTTCATCTTTGCCATCCACCTGATGGGCATCAGCTCGATCATGGGCGCGATCAACGTGATCGCCACCATCCTCAACTTGCGCGCCCCAGGCATGACCCTGATGAAGATGCCACTGTTCGTCTGGACCTGGCTGATTACCGCATTCCTGCTGATTGCGGTGATGCCGGTGCTGGCCGGCGTCGTGACCATGATGCTGATGGACATCCACTTCGGTACCAGCTTCTTCAGTGCCGCCGGCGGTGGTGACCCGGTGCTGTTCCAGCACGTGTTCTGGTTCTTCGGCCACCCCGAGGTGTACATCATGATCCTGCCGGCCTTCGGCGCGGTCAGCTCGATCATCCCGGCGTTCTCGCGCAAGCCGCTGTTCGGCTACACCTCGATGGTGTACGCCACCGGCGCCATCGCCTTCCTGTCGTTCATCGTCTGGGCCCACCACATGTTCGTGGTCGGTATTCCCGTGGTCGGCGAGCTGTTCTTCATGTACGCCACCATGCTGATCGCCGTGCCTACCGGGGTGAAGGTGTTCAACTGGGTCAGCACCATGTGGGAAGGCTCGCTGACCTTCGAAACGCCGATGCTGTTCGCCATCGCCTTTGTCATCCTGTTCACCATCGGCGGTTTCAGCGGGCTGATGCTCGCCATCGCCCCGGCGGACTTCCAGTACCACGACACCTACTTCGTGGTAGCGCACTTCCACTATGTGCTGGTGCCTGGGGCGATCTTCGGCATCTTCGCCTCGGCCTATTACTGGCTGCCGAAATGGACCGGCCACATGTACGACGAAACCCTCGGCAAGCTGCACTTCTGGCTATCGTTCGTCGGCATGAACATGGCCTTCTTCCCCATGCACTTCGTGGGGCTGGCCGGCATGCCACGGCGGATCCCCGACTACAACCTGCAGTTCGCCGACTTCAACATGGTGTCGTCGATCGGCGCGTTCATGTTCGGCGCCACGCAGATCTTCTTCCTGTTCATCGTCATCAAGTGCATCCGCGGCGGCGCGCCGGCACCGGCCAAGCCATGGGATGGCGCCGAGGGCCTGGAGTGGTCGATCCCTTCGCCTGCGCCCTACCACACCTTCCAGACGCCACCGGAAGTGAAATAGGAACCGTGCCATGAACGGCCTTTCGCTGAAACGTCTGGTGTTGCGCCTGTTGATGCTGACGGTGGTGATGTTCGCCTTCGGCTTCGCCCTGGTGCCTATCTATGACGTGATGTGCAAGGCCTTCGGCATCAACGGCAAGACCGGAGGGCAGTACGAAGGCAGCCAGGTCAGCGACCCGACGCGTTCGGTGCGGGTGCAGTTCATGTCGACCAATGCCAGCGACATGGTCTGGGACTTCTACTCCACCGCCGACCAGTTGGAGGTCAACCCGGGTGCGGTGAACCAGATGATCTTCATCGCCCATAACCCGACAGACCGGCCGATGAGTGCGCAAGCCATCCCCAGCATCACCCCGGCCGAAGCCGCGGCGTACTTTCACAAGACCGAGTGCTTCTGCTTCACCCAGCAGGTGCTGCAGCCCGGCGAACGCATCGAGATGCCGGTGCGCTTCATTGTCGACCGCGACCTGCCGGCCAGCGTGAAGCACCTGACACTGGCCTACACCTTGTTCGACATCACCGCTCGCCACCCGCCGGTCGCGCATGTAGCGGCCCAGGACGTCCAGGGCGCCCGTTAAGGGAAGGAGAACAGCAATGGCAAGTCATGAGCACTACTACGTTCCGGCGCAGAGCAAGTGGCCGATCATCGCCACCATCGGCATGTTCATCACGGTGTTCGGCCTGGGTACCTGGTTCAACGACATGAAGGCCGGCCACCCCGAGTCGCACGGGCCGCTGATGTTCTTCATCGGCGCGTTGTTCCTGGCCTACATGCTGTTCGGCTGGTTCGGTTCGGTGGTGCGGGAGAGCCGCGCGGGGCTGTACAGCCCGCAACTGGACCGCTCGTTCCGCTGGGGCATGAGTTGGTTTATCTTCTCCGAGGTGATGTTTTTCCTGGCCTTCTTCGGTGCGCTGTTCTACGTGCGCGTGCTGGCCGGGCCGTGGCTGGGCGGTGAAGGGGCCAAGGGTGTTGCGCACATGTTGTGGCCGACCTTCGAATTCACCTGGCCGCTGCTGCACACGCCCGACCCGAAACTGTTCCCGCCGCCCAAGGAAGTGATCGACCCGTGGCACCTGCCGCTGATCAACACCATCTTGCTGGTCAGCTCCAGCGTGACCATCACCATCGCCCATCATGCCCTGCGCCGCGACCACCGTGGCCCGCTGAAATTCTGGATGGCGCTGACCATCGTCCTGGGCGCCAGCTTCATCGCGTTGCAGGCCTACGAGTACCACGAGGCCTATACCAAGCTGGGGCTGACGCTGGGGTCGGGTATCTACGGTGCGACGTTCTTCATGCTCACCGGCTTCCACGGCGCCCACGTGACCTTGGGCACGATCATCCTGATCGTGATGTTCGTGCGCATCTTGCGCGGGCATTTCAACCCGGAGAAACACTTTGGTTTCGAGGCGGCCAGTTGGTACTGGCACTTCGTCGATGTGGTGTGGGTGGGGTTGTTCATCTTTGTGTATGTGCTTTAGGGCCAATCGCCGGCAAACCAGCTCCCACAGGGTCTCATTGGGCCTGAAGCATAGGTGATCCCTGTGGGAGCTGGCTTGCCGGCGATGAGGCCATCAAAACAAGTGCAGTTTCAGAAGGGGGCGTGTGAGACCAGCTGACCGCTGATGAAGCCCCAGGCCACCAGGCCGATGGTGAGGGCCGCCAGGGTCACCCGCACGGTCAGTGCCTTCAGCAAACGGGTCGAGTTTTCATCGTCCTTGACCAGAAACACCAGGCCGCTGAACAGGCTGGCAATCGTGGCCAACAGCATCAGGACAATCGCGGCCTTGAGCATGGCGATACTCCGGGGGGATGCGGTGATGTGGATAAGTATAGCGATCGGCCCGACGAGGCTCCGATGAGGCCGTTTCGTCCGGGCTGGGTACCAACCCTGGTGGTGCTTGCGCTGCTGCCGGGGCTGATCGCGCTTGGCTGCTGGCAACTCGGCCGTGCCGAGGAAAAGCGCGTGCTGCTGGCGGCCTATGCCGAGCGGCGGGTCGAAGCGCCCGTGGCCACGGCCCAGCTGACAGCGAACCAGGACAATGCCTTCCGCCGCGTGCATCTCTATGGCCGCTTCGACGCCGAGCACAGCTTGCTTCTGGACAACCGCATGCGTGACGGCCAGGCCGGTGTCGAATTGCTGCAACCCTTCCATGATCAGGCCAGCGGCCTGTGGCTGCTGGTCAACCGCGGTTGGCTGCCCTGGCCGGACCGCCGCGTGCCGGTGCATTTCGATACCCCTGCCCAGGCGTTGGCGCTGGACGCTTCGGTATATGTCGCGCCTGGCAGCACGTTCCAGCTGCATCCCGACCCTGCAGGAGGCCAGTGGCCGCACCTGCTGACCGCCGTGGATGCCGCGCAGTTATGGCAACAGCTCGATCGCGAAGGCTTCGCCCAAGAGCTGCGCCTGGAACCCGGCCCGGCGACCTATCGCCTGGACTGGCCGGTCGTTGCCATGGGCCCGGAAAAACACTTGGGTTACGCCGTGCAGTGGTTTGCCCTGGCAACCACTTTGGTACTGCTCTACCTCTACTTCGGCTGGCGCCACAACAAGGAGAAACGCCATGGCCACCGCCACTCCACTGGAAGTGCCTGAACGTAGCAAACCCAGAGCCCGCGGGCGTTTGCAGCTGCTGTTGATTCTGCTGGTGGTGCTCGGGCCGATGGTTCTGGCCACCAGCATGTACAAGCTCAAGTTCTGGGTGCCGGACGGCCGCAGCTACCACGGCGTGATGATCGGCAACGGGGAAACCCTTGCCGATCTCGGCGTGGCGGGCCAAGGCGAGCGCTGGCAGCTGCTGGTGAGCGCACCCACAGCCTGTGCCGAGGATTGCCAGCGGCTGGTGTACCTGGCCCGGCAGATCCAGGTCGGTCTGGGTCGTGATGCCAGCCGTGCCAGCCATGCCCTGGCGGCTGCCCAGCTGGCAAGCGCCGACTACCAGGCATTGCTCGGTCGCGAATATCCACAGTTGCAGCGTTACCCGCTGGATGCGCAACGCTACCTGCAAAAAGTCGGCGAGGCCGGCCCGCAGCTGTGGATCGTCGACCCGCACGGCAACCTGGTGCTGCGCTACGACGCCAAGGTCAACGGCAAGCATGTGCTGGACGACCTGCGCCACCTGCTCAAGCTGTCCAACATCGGCTAGGAGCCTGCCATGGCCAGACCCGGATTCCGCCTTGCTGTGTTCGCCACCTTGCTGGCACTGCTGGTTGTCCTGCTCGGTGCCTATACCCGCCTGACCCACGCCGGCCTCGGCTGCCCGGACTGGCCGGGTTGCTACGGCTTCATCAGCGTGCCCAAGAGCGAAGCGCAGCTGGCTCATGCCGAGCTGCATTTCCCCGAACACCCGGTGGAAGCCGCCAAGGGCTGGGCCGAGATGGTCCACCGCTACTTCGCCGGCACCCTGGCGATGGTGATCGCCCTGCTCGCCTTGCAGGCGCTGCGCCGGCATGCCCGCGATGGCCAGCCTTACCGCCTGCCCTTGCTGCTGCTGGGCGTGGTGCTGGCCCAGGCAGCCTTCGGCATGTGGACGGTCACCCTCAAGCTGTGGCCGCAGGTGGTCACCGCGCATCTACTTGGCGGCTTCACTACCCTGAGTTTGTTGTTCCTGTTGTCCCTGCGTCTGTCGCGGGCCTTTGCGCCCTTGCCAAAGCTGCCATTGAGCCTGCGACGGATCGCCGCGCTGGCCTTGCTGGTGGTGATCGGCCAGATCGCCCTGGGCGGCTGGGTCAGTGCCAATTACGCGGCCGTCGCCTGCATCGACCTGCCCACCTGCCACGGCCAGTGGTGGCCGGCGGCGGACTTCAGCAACGGGTTCCACCTGACCCAGCATGTCGGGCCCAATTACCTGGGCGGGCAGCTGGACAGTGATGCGCGAACGGCCATCCACATCAGCCACCGCCTGGGCGCATTGCTGGTGACCTGCGTGCTGCTGATGCTCAGCTGGAAGCTGCACCGCTGCGGCCTCCCTGGCCTGGCGCGGCTGGTGCTGCTGGCGCTGGTGGTGCAAGTCGGCCTGGGCATCAGCAATGTGCTGCTGCACCTGCCGCTGGCCGTGGCCGTGGCGCACAACGCTGGTGGGGCGCTGTTGCTGCTGAGCATGGTGCTGGTGAACTACCGCATCCGCGTGGTCGACAAGGTTCGCGTGGGTGTCGGCCATGGCTGGCGCCTGCGGCCCGTGGCTGGCGTGGGCATCTCCCACCACATGAGGAATGATTCGTGGCGACGCTTCTGAGCGCACAGAGGGCCAGTTGGCGTGACTACCTGGAGCTGACCAAGCCCAAGGTGGTGGTGCTGATGCTGATCACCTCGCTGGCGGGCATGTTCCTTGCCACCCGTGCGGGTGTCAGCTGGAGCGTGCTGCTGTTCGGCAACCTGGGCATCGGCTTTTGTGCAGGCGGCGCGGCGGTGGTCAACCATGTGGTGGACCGACGTATCGACGCGCTGATGGCGCGTACCCACAAGCGGCCGCTGGCCCAGGGCCGGGTCGAGCCGCTGCCGGCGCTGCTGTTCGCCCTGGCGCTGGCGCTACTTGGCATGGCCCTGCTGCTGGTGTTCACCAACGCCCTCACTGCCTGGCTGACACTGGCTTCCCTGCTCGGCTATGCGGTGCTTTACACCGGCTTTCTCAAGCGCGCCACGCCGCAGAACATCGTCATCGGCGGATTGGCCGGCGCCGCCCCGCCGTTGCTGGGCTGGGTGGCGGTCAGTGGGCATGTCAGCGCCGAGCCCCTGCTGCTGGTGCTGATCATCTTCGCCTGGACACCACCCCACTTCTGGGCTCTGGCGATCCACCGCAAGGAGGAATACGCCAAGGCCGATATCCCGATGCTGCCGGTGACCCACGGCGAGCGCTACACCAAGCTGCATATCCTGCTGTACACCTTGGTATTGCTGGCGGTAAGCCTGCTGCCGTATGCCATCCACATGAGCGGCCCGCTGTACCTGGCTTGCGCCCTGGTGCTAGGCCTGCGCTTCCTGCAATGGGCCTGGGTGTTGTACCGTGGCAGCCGGCCGCACGCAGCGATCGGCACCTTCAAGTACTCTATCGGCTACCTGTTCGCGCTGTTCATCGCGTTGCTCCTCGACCACTACCTGTTGCTGAACCTATGACCCGAACCCAGAAAACCGTCTTCATCCTCGTTGCCCTGGTCGCGTTGATCCTGGGCCTGACCGTCAACAAGGTGCTCAATGGCCGCGACCAGCCCAACCCCACCGAGCTGATCGATGCCGGCATCATCCTGCTGCCGCAGAGCCGTACCGTGGCCGACGTGACCATGACCAACCAGGACGGCCAGCCGGTGCAACTGGATGACCTGAAGGGCAAATGGTCGTTGCTGTTCTTCGGCTACACCTACTGCCCGGACATCTGCCCGACCACCCTGGCCCAGCTGCGCCAGGTGAAGAGCGAGCTGCCCAAGGAGGCCGTCGACCGGCTGCAGGTGGTGCTGGTGAGCGTTGACCCGAACCGCGACACGCCGAACCAGCTGAAGCAGTACCTGGGTTATTTCGACAAGGATTTCGTCGGGGTGGCGGGGTCGATCGAGGATACCCAGAAGCTGGCCAATGCCTTGAGCATTCCGTTCATTCCGGCCGATACCAGCAAGCCGGGGTATACCGTGGATCACAGCGGCAACCTGGCGGTAGTGGGGCCGGATGGGCGTCAGCGCGGGTTCATTCGGGCGCCGTTCAACAACCAGAAGCTGGTGGCGCAGTTGCCCGGGCTCGTGAAGCGGGATTGAGATTTTTGGGCCTGCTGCGCAGGCCTATCGCGACACAAGGCCGCTCCCACAAAGTACGGCGTACGCCTCGGTCCTCATGGTTTGCCTGCCAGGGCAAATCGCCGGCAAGCCGGCTCCCACAGGGACCTCACAGAGCCTGAGGCTGGCGCTGTACCTGTGGGAGCTGGCTTGCCGGCGAATGGGCCGCAAAGCGGCCCCGGGGATTTCGGATCAGAACGCCGGAACCACAGCGCCTTTGTACTTCTCGTTGATGAACTGCTTCACCTCAGGCGAGTGCAGCGCAGCAGCCAGCTTTTTCATGGCGTCCGAGTCCTTGTTGTCCGGGCGGGCAACCAGGATGTTCACGTAAGGCGAGTCACTGCCTTCGATGACCAGGGCGTCTTTTTCCGGGTTCAGCTTGGCTTCCAGCGCGTAGTTGGTGTTGATCAGGGCAGCATCGACCTGGGTCAGCACACGCGGGATCGTGGCTGCTTCCAGCTCACGGAACTTCAGGCTTTTCGGGTTCTCGGCAACATCCTTCACGGTGGACAGGATGTTCTTGTTGTCCTTCAGCTTGATCACGCCGGCCTTGTCCAGCAGCAGCAGCGCGCGGCCGCCGTTGGTGGCGTCGTTGGGGATGACCACGGTGGCGCCGGAGGACAGCTCGTCCAGCTTCTTGATCTTGGTCGAGTACACGCCCAGCGGCTCGATGTGCACGCCGGCAACGCTCACAAGGTTGGTACCCTTGGCCTTGTTGAACTCATCCAGGTACGGCTGGTGCTGGAAGAAGTTGGCGTCCAGGCGCTTTTCCGCCACCTGCACGTTCGGCTGGATGTAGTCGGTGAATTCCTTGACCTTCAGCTCCACGCCCTCTTTCGCCAGAACAGGTTTGACGAAGTTGAGGATCTCGGCGTGCGGAACCGGGGTAGCGGCAACGGTCAGGGACTCGGCGTGGGCCGAGAAGGCCGCGACAGCGGCGACAACAGCAAGCAGCTTCTTCATTGATCACTCCTTGTGAGGGCCGCGACGGCCCCCGAACGGGTCGGCCGGGCCGACCCCATTGGGGTTACTTACGGGAAAAATGCACGACCAGTTTGTCGCCCACGCTCTGCAGGACTTGAACCAGTACCAGCAACAGCACCACGGTGACGACCATCACGTCGGTCTGGAAACGCTGGTAGCCGAAGCGGATGGCCAGGTCGCCCAGGCCGCCGGCACCGACCACACCAGCCATGGCGGTGTACGAAACCAGGGTGATGGCGGTCACGGTAATGGCGGCGAAGATGCCCGGGCGAGCCTCCGGCAGCAGTGCGCTGGTGATGATCTGGCGGGTAGTGGCGCCCATCGACTGAGTGGCTTCGATGATGCCGCGGTCCACTTCACGCAGGGCGGTTTCCACCAGGCGCGCGAAGAACGGCGTGGCACCCACCACCAGCGGCGGAATGGCGCCGGCTACGCCCAGGGAAGTGCCTGTGATCAGCACTGTGATCGGGATCATAACGATCAGCAGGATGATGAACGGCAGCGAACGCAGGATGTTGACGATCAGCGACAGCAGCGCATACACACCCTTCTGCTCGAACATCTGCTTTGGCCCGCAGAGGAACAGCAGCACGCCCAGCGGCAGGCCGAGCAGCACGGTGAAGAACAGCGAGCCGAACAGCATGATCATGGTGTCGACGCTGGCCAGCCAGATTTCGGCCCAGTCGACGTTGGCAAAGAAATTCAGGGCGTCCATCAACGCAGTACCTCCATATGTACGTCAGCTGCCTTGAAGCGGGCGAACGCCGCTTCCATGTCACCGCCGATCAGGGCGAGGGTGAGCTGGCCATAGGGGACATCCTTGATGCGGTCGATACGCCCGGCGAGGATGCTGTAGTCCACACCGGTTTCGCGGGCCACGGTGCCCAGCAGCGGCGCGTAGGTGGCGTCGCCCTGGAAGGTCAGGCGCACGATACGGCCCGGCACGTGGGCGAAGTCGTCACGCTGCTCGCCTTCGTCAACCTGCTCGTCTTCCTGGACGAAGCGCTTGGTGGTGGGGTGCTGCGGGTGCAGGAACACCTCGGCCACCGAGCCCTGCTCGACGATCTGGCCGGCGTCCATCACTGCCACGCGGTCGCAGACCCGGCGGATCACGTCCATTTCGTGCGTGATCAGCACGATGGTCAGCTTCAGCTCACGGTTGATTTCGGCCAGCAATTGCAGGACCGAGGCGGTGGTTTGCGGGTCGAGGGCGCTGGTGGCCTCGTCGCACAGCAGGATCTTCGGGTTGGTGGACAGGGCGCGGGCGATGCCGACGCGCTGCTTCTGGCCACCGGACAACTGCGCCGGGTACTTTTTGGCATGGTCGGAAAGGCCGACGCGGGCCAGAAGCTCGGTCACGCGCTTGTCGATTTCGCTGCGCGACAGCTCGCCGGCCAGGGTCAGTGGCAAGGCGACGTTGTCGGCGACAGTCTTGGAGGCCAGCAGGTTGAAGTGCTGGAAAATCATCCCGACCTGCTGACGGAAACCGCGCAGCTGGCTCGCGTTGAACGCGGTAACGTCTTCGCCGTCGACGATGATCTTGCCGCCGGAAGGCTCTTCCAGGCGGTTGATCAGGCGCAGCATGGTGCTCTTGCCGGCGCCGGAATGGCCGATCAGGCCGAACACCTGGCCATCTTCGATGGTCAGGCTGGTCGGATTCAGTGCGGGGATTTCCCTACCGGCGACGCGGTAGGTCTTGTGTACCTGTTGGAACTCGATCACGTAGCGAACCTTGTGGGGCGCATGGAATTTGGGTCAGCGGTTAGCTGGGGTCGCGCATTTTAGCCTTTTCCCATAGCTGTTCTTAGCATTTATTTCGTAATGCACCAATCCTTCGGGCATATCGCGACAACCGGTAATCCTGATTGAACGCTCGGCAAAGCCTCCCGGTCACTACTTGCACACAGCCCGAAACGGGTATGCCTTAAGACTGACGAGGAGAGCCGATCATGCCCAGCAAGAACACGGACGCGCCAAAGCACAGCGAGGCCGCTGGCACCCAGACCCCGGACCGGGCCAATACCAACACCAAGTTGCAGAGCCTGGAGGCTGACCGAAGCGATGCCACAGGCAAAGCGTTGCGTACCAACCAGGGGGTGCGCATCGCTGACAACCAGAACACGCTCAAGGCGGGTGATAGAGGCCCGTCGTTGCTCGAAGATTTCATCATGCGCGAGAAGATCACGCACTTTGACCACGAGCGCATTCCTGAGCGCATCGTGCATGCGCGAGGAACAGGGGCGCATGGCTATTTCCAGAGCTATGGCAACCACGCCGAGCTGACCAAAGCCGGCTTCCTGCAGGACCCGGAGAAAGTCACGCCCGTCTTCGTGCGATTTTCCACGGTACAAGGCCCGCGCGGCTCAGCCGACACCGTGCGTGACGTGAGGGGCTTTGCTGTGAAGTTCTACACCGACGAGGGCAACTTCGACCTGGTGGGCAACAACATGCCGGTGTTCTTCATCCAGGATGCGATCAAATTCCCGGATTTCGTCCACGCCGTAAAGCCAGAACCGCACAACGAGATCCCGACCGGCGCTTCGGCCCATGACACCTTTTGGGATTTCGTCTCGCTGGTACCGGAGTCGGCCCATATGGTCATGTGGGCGATGTCGGACCGCGCTATCCCGCGCAGCTTGCGGATGATGGAAGGGTTCGGGGTGCATACGTTCCGCCTGATCAACGCCCAGGGCGTAGCCAGTTTCGTCAAATTCCACTGGAAACCGCGCCAGGGTGTGCACTCCCTGTTATGGGACGAAGCGCAGAAGCTGGCAGGCAAGGATGCTGATTTCCAGCGGCGCGACCTGTGGGAGGCTATCGAGACGGGTGATTACCCTGAATGGGAACTGGGTGTGCAGATCGTGCCGGAAGCCGACGAGCACAAATTCGATTTCGACCTGCTGGACCCGACCAAGATAATCCCGGAAGAACTGGTGCCGGTTACACCTTTGGGCAAGATGGTCCTGAATCGCAACCCGGACAACTTCTTTGCCGAAGTGGAGCAGGTGGCGTTCTGCCCGGCTCATATCGTGCCTGGCATCGACTTTACCAACGACCCTTTGCTGCAGGGACGGCTGTTCTCCTACACCGACACGCAGCTTAGCCGCCTCGGCGGGCCCAACTTCCACCAGATCCCGGTAAACCGCCCCGTCGCCCCTAACCACAACAACCAGCGTGACGCCTTGCATCAGCATGTGGTGCACAAGGGTCGCGCATCCTACGAGCCCAACTCCATCGACGGTGGCTGGCCGAAGGAAACGCCACCAGCCGCGCAGGATGGCGGCTTCGAGAGCTACCAGGAGCGTATCGATGCGCACAAGATCCGCCAGCGCAGCGATTCGTTCGGCGACCATTTCTCGCAGGCGCGGTTGTTCTTCCAGAGCATGAGCCCGACCGAGCAGCAGCACATCATCAAGGCTTACAGCTTTGAGCTGGGCAAGGTGGAGCGGGAGACGATCCGTGCTCGGGAAGTGAATGAGATTCTCGCCAATATCGACCTGAAGCTGGCGGCTGCGGTTGCTGCCAACCTCGGTTTGCCTGCACCGAACGCAGGCACTGTGCAAGTGAAGGGAAGCCAGCTTGCGCAGTCGCCTGCCCTGAGCCAGATGAACCACCCGGGCTCGGTTGGCATCAAGGGGCGCAAAATTGCCGTGCTGGTGGCAGATGGCGTAGACGCTGCCAGCGTGGACAAGCTGGTCAAGGCTCTGGAGGCGCACAGTGCCCGGCCGATGCTGCTTGGGCCGACCTCGGCACCAGTGATGGCCACGGACGGCAAGCAGCTGCCGGTGGGTGCCTCCATGGAAGGGATGCCCTCGATCATGTTTGACGGGATTGTTGTGCCAGCGGGCAAGGCCTCGACCGATGCGCTGGCAGGCAGTGGTTTGGCCAAGCACTTCCTGCTGGAGGGCTACAAACACCTGAAGGCGATGGTGGTGACCAAAGACCTTTTGGGCAGCTTGGGGCTTAAAGAAGACAAGGGGTTGCTGCTGGGGGATGAGCAGAAGACCGTGGATGCCTTCGTCAAAGCGGTAGAGGGGCATCGGGTGTGGGAGCGGGAGGCGGCTGCGGAGGCTGTGCCGGCCTAAGGGCGCTACTTTGCAGCCCATCGCCGGCAAGCCAGCTCCCACAGGTACTGAACCAGGCTTGAAATTGGTGCGGTCGAGGTGGGAGCTGGCTTGCCGGCGATAGGGCCCGGGAGGCTTATTGCTGATGCGGAACCAGAACCACTTGCGCCGGCAGCGACCGCTGGATCTTGTGCTTCTGCTTCAGCTCGAACCCGCTGTCGATCTTGCGCACGCGTTTCTCCAGCAAGGTCTTCAGCCAAGGCGCATCTTCGGTACGCGGCACCTGGAACACCACGTCGCATTGATAGCTCACCACATCGGCGGCAATGTCATCCAGCTGGCGACGCATGGCGCGGCTGTCGGTGGTCTTCAAGGCCACCACGGTGCTCGGTGCAGCCGGGTCGATGATGCGCGCCTTGGGCTTGGCCTCGGCCGCTCTCAACGCCGCTTCAGCTTTCTCCAGCTCGGCCTTGCGCGCCTGGGTCACGGCGTCGCCACCAGTAACCGCCGGGGCCTGCGGCATCAGCGCGCGGGCACGGGCCAGGGCTGTGGCGGCAGCGTTCACATCACCCTTTTGCAGGAAGATCTGGCTGCGTTGCAGGTAGGCTTCGGCAAGCTGGCGCTGGTATTGCTCCAGGCGCGCGTCATCCGGCGCCTGGGCCTGCAAGGCTGCCAGCTGGTCTTCGGCGGTGGCCAGCTCGTTGCTGGCGATGTTCTGTTGCAATTGTTGCCAGGCATCTGCTTGGGCAGGTGCGGTGGCCTGTTCGACCGGCGCGTTTGAACACGCAGCCAGGAACAGGGAAAACGCGGCAACAAGCAGATAACGGGAGGCGAACGGCTTCATTCCTGCGACTCTCTATTTGCGCAAAAAGCGAGCAAGTCTACACCCAGGTGCGCACGCTCGAAAACAAGTCTTACAGACCCTTTACGTGCGGAAAGGTTGCAGGGCGCGCCTTCGCACGCCCTGTTTTTCAGCGTTTTGGCAGGGCCAGGCTCAGCAAGAATAGCACCGCCGCGCAGACCACGATCGACGGGCCGGCAGGGGTGTCCTTGAACCAGGACAGGGCCAGGCCGCCGCATACCGCGGTCACGCCCAGCAGGCTGGCGCCCAAGGCCATCTGTTCGGGAGAACGGGCGTGACGTTGCGCCGCAGCGGCAGGAATGATCAGCAGCGAGGTGATCAGCAGCACCCCGACGATCTTCATGGCAACGGCAATCACCACCGCGATCAGCAGCATCAGCGCCATGCGCAGCCCGGCCACCGGCAGGCCCTCGACCATGGCCAGCTCCTCGTGCACGGTGACTGCAAGCAACGGCCGCCACAGTGCAGCGAGCAGCAGCAGGACCAGCGCGCTGCCACCGAGGATCCAGGCAAGATCGGTAGTGCTGATGGCCAGCAGGTCGCCGAACAGATAGGCCATCAGGTCGATGCGGACATCATGCATGAAACTCAGCACCACCAGGCCCAGCGACAAGGTGCTGGGGGCGAGGATGCCAAGCAGTGTATCGGAGGCCAGCGGTTGGCGTTGCTGCAAGGTAACCAGCAAGATCGCCAGCAACAGGCAGCCCACGGTTACCGCCAGCGCCGGGCTGACGTCCAGAGCAAAACCCAGGGCCACGCCGAGCAGCGCGGCGTGGGACAGGGTGTCGCCAAAATAGGCCATGCGCCGCCACACCACGAAGGAGCCCAGTGGGCCGGCTACCAGCGCCAGGGACAAACCGGCAAGCAGGGCGTAGAGAAGAAAATCAGCCATGCTTGCAGTGCGCTCCGTGAACATGGGTGCCAGGGGCGACCACCGAGCCGTGCAGGTCGTGGCTGTGGTCGTGATGGTGGTGGTAGATGGCCAGGCTGGGTGCGGCGGTCTGGCCGAACAGCTCGACGAATGCCGGGTCGCCGCTGACCTGCTCGGGGTGGCCCGAACAGCACACGTGGCGGTTCAGGCACACCACCTGGTCTGTGGCGCTCATCACCAGGTGCAGATCGTGGGAAACCATCAGCACGCCGCAGCCGTGACGGTCGCGAAGGCGGGTAATGAGGTTGTACAGCTCGGTCTGGCCAACCACGTCTACGCCCTGCACTGGCTCGTCAAGCACCAGCAACTGGGGTTCGCGCAGCAGGGCGCGGGCCAGCAGCACGCGCTGCATCTCGCCGCCGGAAATGGTCTGGATCGGGCTGTCGATGACCTGCTCGGCGCCTACTTCCTGCAACGCCGACAAGGCTGCCGCGCGGTCTACACCGGGCACCAGGCGCAAGAAGCGCAACACTGACAGCGGGAGCGTGGCATCGACCTGGATCTTTTGCGGCATGTAGCCAATGCGCAGTTTCGGCTTGCGCCAAACCTTGCCGCGGTGCGGCTTGAGCAGGCCGAGCACGGCGCGCACGAGGGTGGTCTTGCCCGCGCCGTTCGGGCCGATCAGGGTGACGATCTGGCCAGGTGCGACCGACAGGTCGATGCTGTCGAGCACCGCCTCGCCACCGAAGGTGACACCGACCTGCTCCAGGCGGATCAGTGCATCACTCATGCCGCGCTCCGGCAATTGCTGCACAGACCGACCACTTCCACCGTCTGGGTCTCGACCGTGAAGCCCACGCCCTTGGCGCTGCTGATGATGGCTTCGCTGATACTGTCCTGTTCCAGTTCGATGGCCACATGGCAGGCCCGGCAGATCAGGAACTGACCCTGGTGCAGGTGTTCCGGGTGGCTGCAGCCGATGAATGCGTTGAGCGAGGCGATGCGGTGCACCAGGCCGTTTTCCAGCAGGAAGTCCAGCGCACGGTACACCGTGGGGGGCGCGGCGCGGCGGCCGTCCTGCTCACTGAGCACGGCGAGGATATCGTAGGCGCCCAGCGGCTTGTGGCTTTGCCACACCAGTTCCAGCACTCGACGGCGCAGCGCGGTCAGGCGCAGGCCCTGGCGGGTGCACAAGGCGTCGGCTTCAGCCAATGCGCTGTGTACGCAATGTGAATGATCGTGAGGACGGTTGGCCAGCGGCGTGATGGACATGGGCAGCGACGGTTCTGGATGGAGACGTTATTATGTTACCTGTTTCTGACGACTCGAGTATTCACCGTGTCCCGATTCCTAGTCCTTTTTGTCGCTTTCATCGCATTTTCCGCCCAGGCCGACGTGCGCGTGCTGACCAGTATCAAACCCCTGCAGCAGATTGCCGCTGCGGTGCAGGACGGTGTTGGCACCCCTGAGGTATTGCTGCCTCCGGGGGCTTCGCCACACCACTACGCGCTGCGCCCGTCCGACGTACGGCGGGTAGGCGATGCCGACCTGCTTTACTGGATCGGCCCGGACATGGAAGGCTTCCTGCCGCGGGTACTGGGCAATCGCAGCAAGCCCACTGTGGCCGTGCAGGCGCTACCGGGCATGAAGCTCCGGCATTTTGGCGAGGACAGCCATTCCCATGAGGAAGAAGACCACGACGACCATGACCACGACCACCGCCCGGGCAGCCTGGACGCGCACCTGTGGCTATCGTCGGTCAACGCGCGTGTGATTGCAGCGAAAATGGCGGCTGACCTGGCGCAGATCGATCCGGCCAATACGGTGCGCTACCAGAGCAACCTCAAGGCCTTCGACGAACGCCTGGACGCATTGGATAAGCGGATCAAGGCGCGGGTGGCCGGGATTGCCGGCAAGCCGTACTTCGTGTTTCACGAAGCATTCGACTATTTCGAGGCCGAGTATGGCCTGAAGCACACCGGGGTGTTCAGCGTGGCGTCCGAGGTGCAGCCGGGTGCGCAGCACGTGGCAGCCATGCGCAAGCGCCTGCAGGAAGTGGGCAAGACCTGTGTGTTCAGCGAACCGCCGCTGCGGCCGCGGCTAGCCGAGACCTTGACCGCCGGGCTGCCGGTGCGCCTGGCCGAGCTGGATGCCCTGGGCGGTACCGACCCGGTGGATGGCAAGGGCTATGAGCGCTTGCTGGAGAAGCTGGGTGGCGACCTGGTTGGGTGCCTGGAACAGTTGTAAGCCTGTACCGACCTCTTCGCGGGTAAACCCGCTCTCATAGAACAACACATGACTCATTGGTTCGGCGAGGTTCTGTAGGAGCAGCCTTGTGCTGCGAAGAGGCCGGTACTGACAAAGCCTGTCTGTTGCTTTTACCGGCCTCTTCGCAGCACAAGGCTGCTCCTACAAAGGACGCGTCAGACGAGCGATATTTGTTCTCTGCACGACAGCGCAGCCCAAAAGGGCTGGGTAATCTCCCACAGGGATAGCGCCAGCCTCACGCTTGTCACCGTACCTGTGGGAGCGGGTTTACCCGCAAAGAAGCAGACACGCTCTAGAGGGCGAACGGCAGGTGCAAAGCCACCTGCTGGCGCTGCGCCAAACGCACTTCGAACTCGCTCGGGTCATGGATCATCACATCCATCCCGGCAAACGATTCCGCTGCAATCAGGCGCGACAGCCAGAAGCGCACGCAGCCTACCCGCAACATCTCCGGCCACAGCTCGGCTTCGGCCGCGGTGAACGGCCGCAGCGCCGCATAGGCCGCCAGCAACGCCTGGGCGCGTGGCAAATCGATCGCGCCGTGTTCATCCAGGCACCAGTCGTTCACGGTGATGGCAATGTCATATAGCATCGGCCCGGAACAAGCGTTGTAGAAGTCGATCACACCGGTCAGGTGGGTGCCTTCGAACATCACGTTGTCGCGGAACAGGTCGGCATGCAGGTTGGCCCGTGGCAGGGCCAGGATCTGTGCCTTGTGCGCACTGATTTCATCCAGCGCCGGTTGCAGCAGCGCGGCTTGCTCGGTGGTAAGGCGCGGCAGCAACTCGGCCCCCGAAGCCAGCATCCAGTCCAGGCCGCGGTCGGTGCGGCGCTCGATGATGTGCTCGCGGGTAGCCAGGTGAATGTGCGCCAGCAGCTCGCCGACCTGGGCGCAGTGCTGGGCGTTCGGTGCCTTGATGTGCTTGCCCGACAGCCGTGGCTGCAGCAGCGCCGGCTTGCCGCACAGCTCGCGCAGGCCATTGCCGTCGCGGTCGCGTATGGCATAGGGCACCGGCATGTCGGCTGCGTGCAAAGTGTCCAGCAGCTCGATGAAGAACGGCATGTCCTCGCTGGGCCCGCGCTCGATCAGCGTCAGGACGAACTCCCCCTGTTCGAGGCTGACGAAGAAATTGCTGTTCTCGGTGCCGGCGGCGATGCCCTGGAAATCGAGCAGACGACCCAGCGCGTACGGCGCCAGAAAGGTTTCCAGCTCAGGCCGGGTCACGGGGGTGAAGACTGACATGATGAAAATTTGCCCATACGGGCACTTCCGCCGGGAAGTGCCGGGTTGATGTGAACGGTGCGCGTCAGATTACCACTCGAAGATCTTCCAGGACGGAATCAGCATGTCCGGCTGGTCGGAACGAATGAAATTGCCATCAGAGCCATCGGCGCGTACCAGGAAATAAGGCTTGCCGTTTTTCGGCGTGATCTTGATCGCATACAGGAACCCGTTCTGCCGGTACTCCTGGATGGTTTTGTCGCCTTCCGTGCGAATGGTCACCTCGGGATCGGCCGAGGGGGCGTCTTCCGCCGCCAGGGTGACGACAGGCATGGTGGCCAACAGACCGAGCAGTAACAGGCGATTGAGTGTACGCATGATAACCTTGTCCCTTTGTCGTCAATGATTCTGGCTATTCTAGCGCCGGACCCGTCGAAAAGGTTGATTCTGCTCATGAGCCAAGCGCCCCTCGTCCTGGTGGACGGTTCCTCCTACCTGTACCGCGCCTTCCACGCGCTGCCGCCGTTGACTACCTCCAAGGGCATGCCGACCGGCGCGGTGAAGGGGGTGCTGAACATGCTCAAGAGCCTGCGCAAGCAATACCCCGACAGCCTGTTCGCGGTGGTGTTCGATGCCAAGGGTGGCACCTTCCGCGATGCCATGTTCGCTGAATACAAGGCAAACCGCCCGAGCATGCCTGACGACCTGCGGGTACAGATCGAGCCGCTGCACGCCAGCGTCAAGGCGCTGGGCTACCCGCTGCTGTGCGTCGAGGGGGTCGAGGCCGACGACGTGATCGGCACCCTGGCGCGCAGCAGCGCCGCGTTGGACCGCCCGGTGATCATCTCGACCGGTGACAAGGACATGGCGCAGCTGGTGGACGGGCACATTACCTTGGTCAACACCATGACCGGAAGCGTGCTGGACGTGGCTGGCGTGCACGAGAAATTTGGCGTCGGCCCGGAACATATCATCGACTTTTTGGCGCTGATGGGCGACAAGGTCGACAACATCCCCGGTGTGCCGGGCGTGGGCGAAAAAACCGCGGTGGGCCTGCTGACCGGTATCGGCGGCGGTCTCAGCGACCTGTACGCTAACCTGGACAAGGTCCCGACGCTGGCCATTCGCGGCGCCAAGACCCTGCCGGCCAAGCTGGAAGAGCACCGCGACGCGGCGTTCCTGTCCTATGAGCTGGCTACCATCAAGGTCGATGTGCCGCTGGATATCGAAGTAGATGCCCTGGTGTGCGGCGAACCTGATCGCGACGCGTTGCTGGCGCTGTACACCGAGATGGAATTCAAGAGCTGGATCGCCGAGGTGCAGCGTGACGCTGCCAAGGCCGGTGACGAAATCGCGCCGGTCGCGGAGCAGGTGGCCAAGGTCGAGCCCAGGTACGAAACCATTCTCGACCAGGCCCGTTTCGACTTCTGGCTGGAGAAGCTGCGCCAGGCGCCATTGTTCGCTTTCGATACCGAGACCACCGGCCTAGACGCTCAGCAGGCCCAGCTGGTCGGCCTGTCGTTCGCCGTTGAACCGCACGAAGCGGCCTATGTGCCGCTGGCCCACGACTATGAAGGCGCGCCGGCCCAGTTGGACCGCACTGCCGTGCTGCAGGCGCTGAAGCCACTGCTGGAAGACCCGGCCAAGGCCAAGGTCGGGCAGAACGCCAAGTACGATATCAACATCCTTGCCAATGGCTCGCCCGCTATCGAAATGCGCGGCGTTGCCTACGACACCATGCTCGAGTCGTACGTGCTGAACTCCACCGCCACCCGTCACGACATGGACAGCCTGGCGCAGAAGTACCTCGACCATGCCACCATTGCCTTCGAGGATATCGCCGGCAAGGGCGCCAAGCAGCTGACCTTCAACCAGATCCACCTGGACAAGGCCGGCCCCTACGCTGCCGAAGATGCCGACATCACCCTGCGCCTGCACCAGGCGCTGCAGGCGCGCCTGGCACAGACGCCAAGCGTGCAGCCGGTGTTGATGGACATCGAGATGCCGTTGGTGCCGGTGCTGGCCAAGATCGAGCGCCAGGGGGCGCTGGTCGATGCCGCGTTGCTGCAGGTGCAGAGCGGTGAACTGGGGCTAAAGATGGCCGAACTCGAGCAGCGCGCCTATGAGCTGGCCGGTGAGGAGTTCAACCTCGGCTCGCCCAAGCAACTGGGCGCGATCCTCTACGACAAGCTGGGCATGCCGGTGCTGAGCAAGACCACCAAGGGCCAGCCATCCACGGCAGAAGCGGTGCTCGACGAACTGGCCGAGCAAGGTTACCCGCTGCCGGAGGTACTGATGCAGTACCGCAGCCTGAGCAAGCTCAAGAGCACCTACACCGACAAGCTGCCGGGGCAGATCAACCCGCGCACCGGGCGTATCCACACCTCATACCAGCAGGCGGTGGCGGCCACCGGTCGACTGTCGTCCAGCGACCCGAACCTGCAGAACATCCCGATCCGTACTGCCGAAGGCCGGCGCATCCGCCAGGCTTTCGTTGCCAGCCCGGGTTACAAGCTGCTGGCGGCGGACTACTCGCAGATCGAGTTGCGTATCATGGCCCACCTGGCCAAGGACGAAGGCTTGCTGCATGCCTTCCGCAACAACCTGGACGTGCACCGCGCCACGGCGGCGGAAGTATTCGGCGTAGCCCTGGAAGACGTCACCACCGATCAGCGCCGCAGTGCCAAGGCCATCAACTTCGGCCTGATCTACGGCATGAGCGCCTTTGGCCTGGCCAAGCAGATCGGCGTAGACCGCAAGCAGTCGCAGGATTACATCGACCGCTACTTCGCCCGCTACCCGGGCGTGTTGGCGTACATGGAGCGCACCCGCGCCCAGGCGGCGGAGCAAGGCTTTGTAGAAACCCTGTTCGGCCGCCGCCTGTACCTGCCGGATATCAATGCCAAGAACCCGGCCCTGCGCAGAGGCGCCGAGCGCACGGCGATCAACGCCCCGATGCAGGGTACTGCAGCCGACATCATCAAGCGGGCCATGGTCAATGTGGATAACTGGCTGAGCGAGAGCGGGCTGGATGCACGGGTGATCCTGCAGGTGCACGACGAACTGGTGCTGGAAGTGCGCGAGGACCTGGTGGAGCAGGTGAAAGATGAAATTCGCCAGCACATGAGCAAGGCCGCGCAACTGGATGTGCCGCTGCTGGTCGAGGCAGGAATTGGTGCGAATTGGGACGAAGCTCACTGATCGGGTGGGGAAAGCTGTGTAGGATCCGTGTCGTAGGGATGCGGATCTTGGCACTGCTCAGTGCCAGCGGTGCTGAGGTTTCATGAAACTATCGCAAATAGTTTTCAGGGCTCTGGAACTAAACCGGTGAAGCGGAACTCAGAGTAACTGAATGGCTGGTGAAGCCTTTCGATGCTCCTATGTTGTGTTAAGTGTTGGCAGATATCTGGACCCCGCCCTAGCGGTCCGGACTTGGACCCCGAACTTCCCCCTCCCCATACGAAGTCCGGGGTTTTTTTTGCCCGGAATTTGACCTGATGGCGCAGCTACCCCTGTAGGAACAGCCTTGTG
Source organism: Pseudomonas sp. B22(2017) (assembly GCF_002113105.1). Taxonomy (NCBI): domain Bacteria; kingdom Pseudomonadati; phylum Pseudomonadota; class Gammaproteobacteria; order Pseudomonadales; family Pseudomonadaceae; genus Pseudomonas; species Pseudomonas sp. B22(2017). The sequence continues at coordinate 41,244 of NZ_NEJN01000010.1, read as the reverse complement.
CTGCGAAAGGGCCGGTACAGCCAACAGACCTATACAGCCTGTCATGGCCTCTTCGCAGCACAAGGCTGCTCCTACAACGAGCGGTGCGGGCCTCAGGCTACTGGCTTGTCTTCCAGCTCCATCCAGTCCGCCAGCACCCGGTACGCCTCTTCCACGCCCAGGCGCTTGGGCGCCGAGAACAGCTGGATGGTCACGCCATCGCCCCAACCCTTGCGGATTTCCGACTGCACCTTGAGCAGGGTGTTCTTGCCCGCGCCGTGGGTCAGCTTGTCGGCCTTGGTCAGCAGGATGTGCATCGGCATGCTGCTGGCCTTGGCCCAGTCGAGCATCATCTTGTCGAAGTCGGTCATCGGGTGGCGCACGTCCATCATCAGGATCACGCCACGCAGGCACTCCCGGCTGCCCAGGTAGGCTTCCAGGTGTTTCTGCCAGTGCTGCTTGAGCGGAATCGGGACTTTTGCATAACCGTAGCCTGGCAGGTCGACCAAACGCCGTTCATCGTCCAGACTGAAGAAATTCAACAGCTGGGTGCGCCCAGGGGTTTTCGAGGTGCGTGCCAGGCTGGCATGGGTCAGGGTGTTGAGGGCGCTGGATTTGCCGGCGTTGGAGCGGCCGGCGAAAGCCACCTCGTAACCCTGGTCGTCCGGGCATTGTTCGACCTTGGCAGCGCTGAGGGCGAATTTGGCTTTCTGGCAGAGGCCGAGGATGGGGTTCTTGACTTGCATGGGATATCCGATGTGGGTGTTGCCTGACTCTATAGGCCCGAGCCTGGCAAGCGGTGTCGTTTCCGTTTGGATGGCGGAAGTATATAATGCCCCAGTTTTTGTGTGCTCATTCTCCCGGCGAAGGAGAACGGGCATGGGGTGTCGAACAATAGCTCGCGCAACAGAACGCAGCGCGGCCCCCAACCCTGAAGGTCGTTCCGCATGGCGAAATGGCTGCTTGCTGTCGGTATGTTCCTGCCGTTTTTCAGCGCACAGGCTACACAGGATCCCGAGGTGTTGTACAACCGCACGTGTGCGGCCTGTCACACCGGGCAGTTGCCACAGGCACCCAGGCAGGGTGACCGGGCAGCATGGGAGCCAAGGCTGGCGCAAGGCATGGATGTACTGGTGAAGCACGTGACCCAGGGTTTCAAGGCTATGCCGCCGCGTGGATTGTGCATGGACTGCAGTGCCGAGGACTACCGTTTGGTCATCCTTTGGATGAGTGGCAGTCCCGATACATAACATTTCACCCTTAGCCGTGTTGGATTAGCTGATGAACAAACTAGTCGTGAGTCTGCTGTTGACCCTGGGTGTCGCAGGTGCGGCCACTGCTGCGCAACCCGTCAAAGGCGATGCCGCCGCCGGCCAGGCCAAGACGGCCGTCTGTGGCGCCTGCCACAACCCCGACGGCAACAGCCTGGCACCGAACTTCCCGAAACTGGCCGGCCAAGGCCAGCGCTACCTTGAAAAACAATTGCACGATATCAAGTCGGGCAAGCGTACCGTGCTGGAGATGACCGGCATGCTGGCCGCGTTCAGCGACCAGGACCTGGCCGATATCGCCGCCTACTTCTCCAGCCAGAAAGGCAGCGTGGGCGCCGCCGATCCCAAGCTGGTCGAACGTGGTCGGGCGCTGTTCAACGGTGGAGACCTGGAAAAAGGCATGCCTGCCTGCACCGGCTGCCACTCGCCGAACGGCGCGGGTATCGCCTTGGCCGGCTTCCCGCACCTGGGCGGGCAGCACGCGCAGTACGTGACCAAGCAGCTCACCGACTTCCGCGAAGGCAACCGCACCAACGATGGCGATGCCATGACCATGCGCACCATCGCTGGCAAGCTGAGCAACCACGACATAGAGGCGCTGGCCAGTTACATCCAGGGCCTGCACTGAGGCCATTACGGTCGGCGCATTAACCTTCAGTTAATGTTGTAGGCCAATGATGAAAGGGCGGCCGGACCGCCCTTTTTTTCGTTCGCAGCCGTTACACTACAGAACTCGGCCCGTTCCCGGCCTGTCTCAGTGCAGGTCGCGTCGTGGCGACCAATGACTGCCCAGGAGTAAAGCATGCGTAAACTGATTCTCAGCGCCGCGCTGGTCGCTGCCAGCGTATTCGGTATGACTGCCGTCCAGGCCGCCGAGCCTGTCGCTGGCAAGGAATACCTCGAGCTGAGCAACCCTGTTCCGGTTTCCGTACCTGGCAAGATCGAAGTGGTCGAGCTGTTCTGGTACGGCTGCCCCCACTGCTACCACTTCGAGCCGACCATCAACCCGTGGGTCGATAAACTGCCCAAGGACGTCAACTTCAAGCGCGTACCAGCCATGTTCGGTGGCGCATGGGACGCCCACGGCCAGATGTTCCTGACCCTCGAAGCCATGGGCGTCGAGCAGAAGGTGCACGCCGCAGTGTTCGATGCCATCCAGAACCAGCGCAAGCGCCTGACCGACCCGCAGGACATGGCCGACTTCCTTGCCACCCAAGGCGTGGACAAGGACAAGTTCCTCGCCACCTTCAATTCGTTCGCCATCAAGGGCCAGGTCAACCAGGCCAAGGAACTGGCGAAGAAGTACGAGATCACCGGCGTACCGAGCATGGTGGTCAACGGCAAGTACCGCTTCGACCTGGGTACCGCCGGCGGGCCGGAAGGCGTACTGAACGTTGCCGACCAGCTGATCGCCAAGGAGCGCGCCGCTAAGTAGGCGGCGTAACCCATGCGCCGCTTCAGAACCGCGCGTGGCATTGGCCTGCACCAGCCGCAGGTCAACGAGCATCACCTGCAGGCCCCTGGCCTGCCTGAGGATGGTCGCCTGCGGCTGCTCAGTTTCAACATCCAGGTGGGCATCAGCACCGAGCGCTACCGGCATTACGTGACCCGCAGCTGGCAGCACCTGCTGCCGCACAACGGGCGTGCCGGCAACCTGCAGAAGATTGGCCAACTGCTGGGCGACTTCGACCTGGTAGCCTTGCAGGAGGCCGATGGCGGCAGCCTGCGCTCGGGCTACGTCAACCAGGTCGAGCACCTTGCCCACCTGGGTGCCTTCCCCTACTGGTACCAGCAACTCAACCGCAACCTCGGGCGTTTTGCCCAGCACAGCAACGGGGTGCTCAGCCGCCTGAAGCCGCATCTGCTGGAGGATCACCCGTTGCCCGGCCCGGCTGGGCGTGGTGCGATCCTGGTGCGCTTTGGCGAGGGTGAAGATGCGCTGATCGTGGTGATGATGCACCTGGCCCTCGGCGCCAAGACCCGCACTCTGCAGCTGGGCTACATCCGCGAGCTGATTGGCGGCTATCGCCACCAGGTGCTAATGGGCGACATGAATACCCATGCAACCGACCTGCTGGAGCACTCGCCGTTGCGCGACCTGGGCCTGATAGCCCCGCAAGTCGAGGCCACTTTCCCCAGCTGGCGACCACAGCGTTGCCTGGACCATATCCTGCTCAGCCCAAGCCTCACGCTGGAGCGTGTCGAGGTGCTGGCGCAGCCAATTTCCGACCACCTTCCCGTTGCTGTAGAGATTCGATTGCCTGATGCATTGACTGTGGATACGCTGCCGGTCCTGAGCTAATTGCCATCACCGTTTGCGGACCCGGGCATGACTGAAGACGCTGAGCGCTGGAAAGAAAAATACCTGAAAAGCATCGAGCAGCAGGAAAAGCTCGAGCGCCGTTGGGACGCCCGTCTCGACCTGCTGCGTCGTGGTTTGGTACGCAGCACCCTGGCTGCCGAAGGCAGCGACAAGGTGGTGGACCAGTGCATGAAGGAAATGCGCGAGGTCATCCGCAGCGACAACATGGACGCCGGCCTTGCCGGGTTGATTCCTCGTCTTGAGAAGGCGGTACTGGACTCCGAACAGCGTCGGGAAGCCCGCATGAACCAGGTCAGCGATGCGCTGACAGCGCTGGTCAACCAGCTGCAAGGCCTGCCATTGCCGAACGATGTGTCGCGTCCGTTGAAAAAGCTGGCGAAGAAGCTCGATGGCGGAGTGGCCCAGTCACGCGACCTGCCACCGTTGCTGGGCGAGTTGAGCGGCTTGCAGGGCCGCGCGCTGTCAGCCTTGGGCAAATCGGCGGCGGAGGCCCGCCCCGGCTTCTTGCAGCGCTTGTTCGGCAGCCGCGAGGATGGTGTGCAAGGCGAGCCAGCGCTTGTGCCTCTGGCGCTGCCGGTTGCCGAGGCGCAGCCCTTGGCGGCACCTGCCGGTGTCGATGCCCCGCAGCCCGACGACATGGACGCGCTACAGCCGCTGCCAGCCTCCTCAGCTTCTGTTGTCGAAGCCCTCGTAATATCGGAGCCCGAGCTGGAGGCACCAGGCCCGGCGCTTATCGAAACGGCCGAACTGTCACCAGCCCCGCTGCCGCAGCCGCTCCCGGACGATGTACCGGCAGCGGTAGCTATCGCCAGCGAGCCGCCGGTTGAAGCAGGACCGGCGCAAACACTCGAAGAAACCTTTGGCGAAGATGGCCCCTACGCCCTGCCCTACGCGGTGGAGCCGCCCTACAGCCAGGTTGCCGAGCACATCGAGCACACTCTGATCGGCTTGCTCGATGACCTCAGCCTGCCAGAGCGACACAAGGCCCAGGCGCTAGAGATGCGTGAACGCGTCGCCCGCGGCTTGAACTGGTATGAGCTGATACCGGTGCTGGATGACCTGGCTGTGCTCATGCTGGCGATCACCGACAGCGGCCAGCACGAATTCGAAACCTACCTGCAGCAGCTCAACGAACGCCTGGAAGGTTTCCAGAGCCACCTGCACGAGGCTAGCGCCGGCCATGCCGACAACAGCTCGGCCGCTCGCGAGCTGGATACCCAGCTGCGTGAGCACGTCGATGGGTTGCAGAGCAGTGTGCAAGGTGCCGCCGACGTCGACAGCCTCAAGCACATTCTGGAAAACCGCCTGGAAGGTCTGTTGGTGACTATGGATGAGCACAAGCATGAGCGTGATCGCCGCGAACAGGAGCTGGCTGGTCGCCTGCAAGGGCTGTCGGAGCGGGTGGCGAACATGGAGCAAGAGGCGCTCGGCTACCGTGAGCACTTGGAAGAGCAGCGCCAGAAGGCCTTGCTCGATCCCCTAACCGGCCTGCCCAACCGTGCGGCCTGGAGCGAGCGGGTCGAGCGCGAAATGCTCGAATGGCAGGCACACGGCGGCCATCTGGCGATGGCGATCCTCGACCTGGACCATTTCAAGCGTATCAACGATAGCTATGGGCACCTGGCTGGGGACAAGGTCTTGAAGATCGTCGCCGACCAGTTGCGCAAGCGCCTGCGCAGCCATGACTTCATCGCCCGGTTTGGCGGCGAGGAGTTTGTCCTGCTGCTGCCGCAAACCTCGCCGGCTGCCGCTGCCCAGATAGCCGAGATGCTGAGGGCCACGGTCGAGGCGTGCCCGTTCCACTTCAAGGGCGAACGGGTGGTGATCACCACGTCCATCGGCCTGGGTGCATTCCGTCCCGGCGAGCGCGGCGATCAGGTGCTCAAGCGCGCCGATGCGGCGCTTTACCGGGCCAAGGAATCGGGACGCAACCGTGTCGAGCTGGCATAGCCGGTAGCTGCTGACTCGCGGCAAGCACGGCCCTTGGGGAGCACGTTATACTGTAGCGCTCATACGCTGAGGCCACTGACGTGCTTTCCACGCTTAAAAAAACCCTGATTTCCTTCCTGCTGTTGTCTGTCGCCGGTTGCTCGACCGGCCTGCGCATCGACCGTAGCCACCCTTCGATCAACCAGGACAACCGCATCCAGTTCGTTGTCCTGCACTACACCAATGCTTCGCTGGAGCGTTCCCTGGCGTTGCTGACCCATGGGGAAGTCAGCAGCCACTATCTGATTGGTGACGGCCCGGCGACGGTGTACCAGCTGGTGGATGAAAGCCGCCGCGCCTGGCATGCCGGTGATAGCCAGTGGCAGGGGCGGACCTGGCTGAACTCCTCGTCCATCGGTATCGAAATCGTCAACCCGGGCTTCACCGACACGCCGAATGGGCGGGTCTGGCACCCTTACAGCGAAGCGCAGGTCCAGTCGCTGATCGCGCTGCTCAAGGACATCGTCAAGCGTAACAACATCGAGCCACGGCACATCATTGGCCACAGCGATATCGCGCCGCTGCGCAAGCTTGACCCGGGGCCGCTATTTCCGTGGAAACGCCTGGCCGACGCCGGATTGGGTGTCTGGCCGGATGCAACTGCCGTGGCACGGCAGCAAGCCTATTTCAGCGTCAACCCGCCGAGCGTTGGCTGGTACCAGCAGGAGCTGGCGCGGTTTGGCTATGCGATCGAGCAGACTGGGGTACTTGATGTTGCCACCCGCCATGTGATCGCCGCCTTCCAGATGCGTTTCCGCCCGCAGCGCTTCGATGGCATGCCGGATGCGCAGACGGCGGCGATGCTGCAGGTGCTCAACCGGATGCGTTGATCTGCCAAGGTGAGACGGGCTCTTGTTTAGGAGCGGCCTTCGGCGCTTGTAGCGAAGCGCCAAACGGCAAAGGTGATTCCTGATTCAGTTGCTATAACCTAGTAATCAACTGGATGCCCTCGATGTCAGCCCTCATCGCCTTGCTGCGCCAAATTTTTTACCGTCCCTGGATGCTGGCCACGTTGGCAGCACTGGCCAGCGCGGCACTGTTGCTTTCTGCAAGCATCGGCATTGCCCTGCAACAGATGAAGCAAAGCGAGAGTGCACAGATGAACGCCCAGGGCGAACGCTTTCTGGAGCGCCTCGAGCAGGTGTTCGGCCAGTTGCGCGAAGGGGTCGACCTGCTGCAGGCGCAACCCTTGCGCGGCTGCAGCCCGGCGATGCTGACGGCATTGCAGCAGGTAGGCCTGAGTTCCCGCTTCATTTATGAAGCGGCGTACGTGGATGGAGATGTGGCCTGCTCAAACCGCGGTGATGAGCGGGCGTTCGAACCCCTGCGCGCCCCCGACATTCAAGGGCCGACCTACAGCTACTGGCTGAATACCACGACCGAGCCGAACGAGAACCTGGCCGCGCTGATGCTTGGGAGGGGCAAGTTCGTGGTATCCACCTCTCGTGGGCACCTGACCGATGTGGTCGACTTGCCCCCGGGCGGCAGCCTGGTGGTGGTGTTGGACAACGGTGCCCGGGCCATCCCCGTGCTGGGCCCACCGCAGGTATGGCCGCCTCCTTCGGCCTGGTCAACCAGCCACAAGTCGCTGCTTGAACTCAGCGATCGACTGATCTACCGAATGCCGACCAAGTCACCGGACTACCAGTTGGTGCTGATCGCCCCGCGGGCGAGCCTGCCGTTGAGGATGAACGGCATGCTCTGGCTTCTGTTCCCCGGCAGTGTACTGGCGGCCTGTTGCATCGGCTGGCTGGTACTGCAACTGATCCTGCAGCGGCGGTCGATGAGCTCGGAATTGCAGAATGCTTTGCGTCGCGGCGAACTGCAGGTGCTCTACCAGCCGATCTTCGAGCTCGACAGCCGACGCTGTGTCGGGGCCGAGGCTCTGGTGCGCTGGCGCCGCCCGGACGGTACCCTGACCAGCCCGGACCTGTTCATCCCTTTGGCGGAAAACACCGGGCAGATTCGCCAGATCACGGACTTTGTCCTGCAGCGTGTGCTGGAACAGCTAGGGCAGCTACTGCGCTCGCACCCCAACTTGTACATTTCGGTGAATCTGGCGGCCTGTGATGTGATGGTGCCGCGCATCGGGCGGGTGGCGGCACGCTTGCTGGCCTTGCACCGTGTGTCGGCCAGCCAGATCGCCTTCGAGGTGACCGAGCGCGGCCTGATCGATGTGGTTGTGGCCCGCGACAACCTCCAGGCGCTGCGCGCAGTGGGGCATCAAGTGCTGATCGACGATTTTGGGACTGGCTATTGCAGCCTGGCGTACCTGCAAACCCTGCCAGTGGACTGCCTGAAGATCGACAAGGCGTTTATCGATGCCTTGGGGCACGACGCCGCCAGTAGCGGTGTTGCCCCGCATATCATTCGCATGGCTCACGACCTGCACCTGCGGGTGATTGCCGAAGGAATCGAGTGTGAAGACCAAGCGGTGCTGCTGAACAGCGAAGGGGTCAATTATGGCCAGGGCTGGCTTTTTGCCCGGCCACTGAATGCCCGGCAGTTTGCCGAACTGGTGACTCGAGGTCGGCTGCCGCGGCGGGTTGAGCATTGACTGATCCGGCACCGAAGATGGGGCCGGGGGCAGGGTACATTCAGACCGGTAGTGCCATGTAGAACTGGGTCCCCTGCCCCGGTCGGGAAAACACGCCCATGCGCCCGCCATGCAGCTGCACGATCTCTTTGCACAGCGCCAACCCCAGCCCCGCGCCGCCTTTCTTGCGCCCTACCTGCACGAAGGGCTCGAAGATGCGCCCCTGTTGCCCATAGGCAATGCCTTCGCCGTTATCCTCGACACTGATGATGACCCGCTCCGCATGCCGTCGTGCATGCAGGCGGATACGACCGCCGCTGGCGGTATGGCGGATGGCATTGTGCAACAGGTTGTCCAGCACCCGGTCGAGTTGGGCGACATCGGCCTGGATACGCGGTAGCGGCGGTTCCAGCTCCGTGATCAACTCGATCTGCTTGTTCGCCGCTGGCTCGGCAAAGCGATGTTGTGCACGTTCCAGCAGTTCGTCTATGGCGCAGGGAGCCAGCTCGAGCTTCTGCATCCCGCTCTGGTAGCGGCTGAAGTTGAGCAGGTCGTTGATCAACTGGGTCAGGCGCTGCATTTCCTCGCCGATGGTCTCCAGCAGGTCATGCTCGCGCGCCTCTGGCGGGAACTTGAGCCGCTCGCGCAACAGACCGAAGGCCATGTGCATGCCAGTCACCGGGGTGCGCAACTCGTGGGAAGCGCGCAGCACGAACTCGCTGCGCACGCGTTCGAAGGCGCGCTGCTCGGTTACATCATGCAGCACCATCACTGCGCCAAGTATCGGCCCTTGCGGGTGGCTGACCGGGGTCAGGCTGTAGGCGAGCAGGCGCGTTTCGTCATCGACGTCCATGTTCAGGTCGTCTGGCTGGCGGTCGAGGTTGCCGCCGCGCAGTACCTGCCGTAGCTGCTGTTCCAGTTCCGGGCGCTGCAGGGCTTCGGCCAGGCTGCTGCCGGCGCGGCTGTCGGTCCAGCCCAGCTGGCGCTGCGCCACCGGGTTGAGGTGTTCCAGGCGGCCCTGGCGATCAATGATCAGCAGGCCATCGTCGATGCTGTCCAGCACGGCCTGCAAGCGTTGCTGGCCAGCCAGCAGTTCATCGACGTTGGTGGCCTGGTGCTTGCGCAAGGCATCGGCCATCAGGCCGAAGCGGCGGGTGAGCTGGTTCAGTTCGGTGGCCTGTGTGACCGGCAGGGTGACGTCGAAATCGCCCTTGCCGAGTTGGTCGGCCGCTTTAGCCAATGCTTCGATCGGCTGACCGAAGCGCCGGGCGATGTTGTGCGCAGTGATGAAGCCCAGTACCAGTACCACCAAACCCATCAGGCCGAGTACGCCGCTGACCAGGAGGGCGTGGGCGCGGGTGTGTTCCTCGCTGCGGGTGATGTGCTCCAAGGCCTGCTTGTGGGAATCGATCAGATCGGTGCGGACCTGGTTGAACGCGGCCCCGAGTGGTTGGTCAACGCCCATGCTGCGGGAGGGCGCCGGGCTGTCGCGGTAGGCCTGGAGGAAGGCCTGGTAATTGCTGCTGGCCTTGCTGAAGCCGGTGCGCTCGCCACCTTGGTCCAGGCCTTGGTTCAGCAGGGTCTGGAAGTTGTCTTGCAGCAGCCGCAGGTTTTCCGGGGCGGTCTCGTCATCGAGGATCAGAGTCAACTGTTCGCCAAGGTTCTGGCGCAGCTTCAGCCCTATTTCCAAGGTGTGGGTAGTATCGCGCACCAGTCGCTGCTGCACCGTGGCCATTTGCAGCACGCTGACCAGGCCCAGCAGCAGCCCGAGCAGGGCCACGGTGACCAGCGCCGAAATGCTGAGGAAAAGCCGCGTGCGCAGCTTCATGGGCGGCCATTTCATAGGTTGTACTGCTTGCGCTTGCGGTACAGGGTGGATGCATCGATCCCCAGGGTCTTGGCGGCCTGGTCAAGGGTGTCACTGGCGGCCAGCACCGCGCCAATGTGGGCGCGCTCCAGCTCATCAAGGCTCAGCGCGGCGCCTATGCGAGGGGCGTTACCAGCAGGCTGCTCGCCCATGCCCAGGTGGCTGATTTCCACGCGTTCCTGCGGGCAGATGATACTGGCCCGCTCCACCACGTTACGCAGTTCGCGAATGTTGCCGGGCCAGCGGTAGTTGAGCAGGGCTGTGCGGGCTTCATCACTGAAGCCGCGCGCAGGCCGAGAGTATTCCTTGACGAAGCGGGCGAGAAAGCGGTCGGCCAAGGTCAGGATGTCTTCACTGCGCTCGCGCAGCGGCGGCAGGTGCAAAGTGATGACGTTCAGGCGATACAGCAGGTCTTCGCGGAAACGGCTCTCACGCACCATCTCTTCGAGGTTGAGGTTGGTGGCGGCGAGGATACGCACATCGGCGCGACGGGTGACCGGGTCGCCGACGCGCTCGTATTCCTTGTCCTGGATGAAACGCAGCAGTTTGGGCTGCAAGGTCAGCGGGAAATCGCCGATCTCGTCGAGGAACAGCGTGCCCCCATCTGCCTGGTTGACTCGCCCCAGGGTGCTTTCGCTGGCGCCGGTGAAGGCGCCGCGGGTGTGGCCGAACAACTCGCTTTCCATCAGCTCGGCGTTCAGTGACGGGCAGTTGATGGTCACGCAGGATTTGCGCGCGCGCTTGCTCCAGCCGTGGATGGCCCGGGCCAGTTCACCTTTACCTGTGCCCGACTCGCCAAGGATGAGGATGTTGGCGTCGGTGGTAGCGACCTGGCGGGCGGTTTCCAGTACCGCCATCATGGCCGGGCTGTGCGAGTCGAGGCCGTCCTTGGGTTTGCGCACTTCACCTTCCAGGGCCTCCAGTCGCGCGGAAAGCTGGCGCACTTCCAACTGTTTGGCGGTAGCCAGGCGCAGCTGGTCGGGGCTGCACGGCTTTACCAGGTAATCGGCGGCGCCGGCCTGGATCGCGTCTACCGCCGTATCGATCGCTGAGTGCGCGGTGACGATCACCACCCGCATCCAGGGGGCCTGGATACGCATCTGCGCCAGCACATCGAGGCCGTTGTCCTCGCCCAGGCGCAAATCGAGGAAGCACAGGTCGAATACTTGGCGCTGCAGCAAGGCTTCGGCCTGGGCGGCGCTGTTGGCCGTTGCCACATTGTAGCCCTCGTCCTCCAGGCAGTAGCGGAAGGTGCGCAGGATCGCGGACTCGTCATCCACCAGCAGAATGCGGCCTTGGTTGTCCTGGGCTGACTCCATGTGCTGCGCTCCTTTAGGAAAGATCTTCATTTAGTGTGGGAAAAATCGGGCAAGTTGCATGGTCCATTGTGAAGGAACCTGTCCTATGCATGCTAGCCACTGGCCAATCAGCGCGTGGAGGCCGCGTTATCCAGATGATTTTCTTAGAGGCGCACGGTGGCACATTGGTTGCGAGGATTTTCAGTTTTTGCCTACAAAAGGAGGCACTGCCATGCGCTTTTCCATCCGAGCCGCCATGTTGGCAGCCACACTGCTACCGGTGTTCACGCCGGTATTCGCCGATCCGGTGCAAGACGCCCGCCTGGAGGGGGCCCTGCAAACTGCCCTGTCGCTGAACCGCATGCTCGACCCGTTCCGTATTCAGGTCGAGGTGGATGGCAAGCAGGCGCGGCTTTCCGGTGAGGTGGAGAACGACGTCGAGCGCCAGCTGGCAGAGCATGTGGCTCTGGCTACCCGTGGCATCGAGCAGGTTGACAACCAACTGCGGGTCAATGCCCAGCTGGTGGAGCGCCCGCTGGCGTTGCGTGCCTACGCCCAGCGCCTGGAGGATGCCACCCTGGCCGCCGTGATCCGTGCTCGGCTGCTATGGAGCCGCATAACCGAGAAGGCACCTATAGATGTACAGAGCAGCGAAGGTGTGGTGACCCTGCGCGGCAAGGTCGACAGTGCCGAGGCCAAGGAGCTGGCCGGCGTGGTGGCGCGCACCACCGAGGGCGTACACCTGGTCAACAACCTGGTCAGCCTCGATACCGCCGCCATGGCCAAGGCCCGGGAAGCTCCGGTTGGGCTGCCGACCGGGCCGCAGCCGAGTGATAGCTGGATCATCGACAAGATCCAGAACAGCTACCGCTTCAGCCGCAACCTCGATGGCCTGAACCTGAAAGTGGCCAGCGAAGAGGGGCTGGTTCGGCTTTCAGGCGAAGTGGTCAGCAGCGAGCAAAAAACCATCGCCGTGGAAATCGCTAGGCAGATCATCGGCGTGCGCGGGGTGGATGCCGACCTGCTCAAGGTGGCGACCAAGATCGAAGGTTGATCGTGCAATTCGCACGACCCCACGGAAGGCATCGTGCAGGATACGTCCCTGTCGATTATCGCCTTTATGTGTAACTACTTGATTTGAAAGGATTTTATTTGATTCAAAAGGCTGGCATGCAGGCTGCAATTACTTATTCAGGTTTGAACAAGAATTACAGCAGGAGGAGCCGGCATGAACTGCCAATCCGTCAACCGCTTGCAGAGCGCCGCACTGCCCCTGCGCCAGGTGTTGTCACTCGGCCTGGCGCTGGTACTGACTTTGGCCGCTGGCCTCTTCTATTACAGCTGGCAGACCGCGCGCCTGGCCGAGCAAGTGGCGGCGCAGACCGCCCTGTTGACGCACATTCAGGCAACCCGTGCCAACACCCTGGTCAAGGCCGCCGACCCGCTGCCAACCGGCCAGGCCAGTGCGTCACCGGGCACCTTGGAAAATGTCGTACCCCAGGACCGCTGGGTGTTCTGACCGCCGGTTGAACCGATTCCGAAAAAGAAAGGAGAACCACCATGCTGAGTTGGGCTATCACTTTCCTCATCATCGCCATTGTCGCCGCCGTACTGGGCTTCGGTGGTATCGCGGGCGCTGCCACGGGTATCGCGAAGATTCTGTTCATTGTCTTCCTGGTGCTGTTCGTAGCCTCCTTCTTCTTTGGACGTGGACGAGGTTGAAGATGGGCAGGAAGCGTTGGACAGCCCTGGCTGCCGCCCTGTTACTGGGTGGCAGTGCGGCGGCGATGGCGGCCAATGACGGCCAGGTCCGGGTCGACCAGTTGCTCGGCTCGGACCCGGAGTACAGGGGAACCTGGCAGGACACGATCAAAGGCGAGGAACGCCTGCCTGACTGGGTGGTCAATCTGACCGGCAGTTCCCAGCAGCAGATGTCTGCCGTCACCGAAGACGGCGACAAGTACCTGGTCGGCCCGTTGTGCGAAGGCCAGGACAACTGCACCTACAAGCGCCTGATCGTGGCGTTCAGCTGGGACAAGGATGATGCCTACGGGATGCTCGTGGAGGTGCCCGAAGGTCTGCCGAACGACAAGTCGCCCACCCGCCACGCGCAGTACCGCTGGCTGGGTGAGCCGGATGACGGCATGAAGGCAATGCTGCAGGAGCAGCTCAAGCGTGACCCGAACTGGTACTGAGCGTTTGTAGCCGGTACGGATGAAAGGTCATGCACTGTCACGTAATAGAAGCTGAACCTGTCTATATTTCAGCCTTCTATGATGCGCCGCCCCGAGGAGGGGCTGCACATGACCAAGGGGCCGGGCTGTTCTGATTGTTGCAGGATCGGAGTGGCCTAGGGGTACAGGGAGTGCCTCCAGCCATGGGCCGGGTCAGGAACGGCGGAATCGGAAGTTTCAGGTCGGCGGTGCCATAGGGGCATCTGACCAGACCTGACTTCCGAGGAGCCATGTAGGAAACGTCTCTTCCCTGCGCGATTTCCTCTTCGAGACACATTTTGTCTCGACCGCACATCAATTTTTTTCGATCAGCTCGGCGCTTGTTCAAGTGGCATTTCGGCCATTCGGATTGTCGAACAAGCCATCGCCCCTGTTCTTTTTACCCTGCCAAATCTGCCTAAATATGGCGGTTTGGTCTTGTTCGGGATTCCGAACGTTGTAAATCAAGCACTTGCGAACCTCTCGTTGTGGTCAGAAACGTTATGCATAAACGGCATGGGCCATGCGCTTCAGGCATTAGATTTCCCCCTTTGCCATCGCAATAGTTGCCGCCTTTTTCGCCGGCCGAGCGCCCTGTCGCTCGCCTGCGGTGTCCTTACATGAAGTCGCCGGACGGAAGCAGCTGCTGCCCGTGACCTAGCCAACGGCTCTGTTACGCGCGTTTCCGTTGGGTGCCCATGACCACTAGAACAAAGGGTAAAGACATGAAGAAGGCAAAACTGAGCCTCGCCTGGCAGATCGTCATCGGTCTGGTCCTGGGTGTTGCAATCGGCGCTCTACTGAATCATTTCAGTGCAGAAAAGGCATGGTGGATCAGCAACGTCCTCCAGCCCGCTGGTGACATCTTCATTCGCCTGATCAAGATGATCGTCGTCCCGATCGTGATTTCGTCGCTGATCGTGGGTATCGCCGGGGTTGGCGACGCGAAGAAACTGGGCAGCATCGGCCTGAAGACCATCATCTACTTCGAAGTGGTGACCACCATCGCCATCGTCGTCGGCCTGGTGTTGGCCAACCTGTTCCACCCGGGCGCCGGCATCGACATGAGCACCCTGGGTACAGTGGACATCTCCAAGTACCAGGCTACCGCGGCCGAGGTGCAGCATGAGCATGCGTTCATCGAAACCCTGCTGAACCTGATCCCGTCGAACATCTTCGCAGCGCTGATGCGTGGCGAAATGCTGCCGATCATCTTCTTCTCGGTGATGTTCGGCCTGGGTCTGTCGAGCCTGCAGGCAGAGCTGCGCGACCCGCTGGTGCGTACTTTCCAGGCGGTTTCCGAGACCATGTTCAAGGTCACCCACATGATCATGAACTACGCCCCTATCGGCGTGTTCGCCCTGATCGCCGTGACCGTGGCCAACTTCGGGTTCAGCTCGCTGCTGCCGCTGGCCAAGCTGGTGGTACTGGTGTACTTCGCCATCGCCTTCTTCGCCTTCATGGTGCTGGGCCTGGTTGCCCGCCTGTTCGGCTTCTCGGTGATCAAGATCATGCGCATCATGAAAGATGAGCTGATTCTCGCTTACTCCACCTCCAGCTCGGAAACCGTGCTGCCGCGCGTGATCGAGAAGATGGAGAAGTACGGTGCGCCGAAGTCGATCTGCTCGTTTGTGGTACCGACCGGCTACTCGTTCAACCTCGACGGCTCGACCCTGTACCAGAGCATCGCGGCCATCTTCATTGCCCAGCTGTACGGTATCGATCTGTCGTGGAGCCAGCAGCTGCTGCTGGTGCTGACCCTGATGGTCACCTCCAAGGGTATCGCTGGCGTACCGGGTGTTTCTTTCGTGGTGCTGCTGGCCACCCTGGGCAGCGTGGGTATCCCGCTGGAAGGCCTGGCCTTCATCGCCGGTGTCGACCGCATCATGGACATGGCCCGTACCGCCTTGAACGTTGTGGGCAACGCCCTGGCAGCCCTGGTCATCGCTCGCTGGGAAGGCATGTACGACGCCGCCAAGGGCGAGAAGTACTACGCCTCGCTGATGGCCGGCAAACAGGAAGCGGCCATGGTTGGCGAAGCTGCCAAGCGCTGAGCCTGATGAGCTGAACAAGAAGCCCCGACCTGTCGGGGCTTTTTGTTGCCTGTGAGATCTTGGGAGCCAATTGCGAACCCTTGTAGGAGCGGCCTTGTGTCGCGAAAGGGCCGCAGAGCGGCCCCGGCAATTTGTGCAGCGGAGCTGAAATCTTGGGGGGCGCTGCGCACCCCTTTCGCGACACAAGGCCGCTCCTACAAAGGATCGCGATCGCCAGTCACAGGCCCCGATACGCTATCATTCGGGCATTTTTCAGGGGGAACACACGGATGCTCAACGGCCTTTGGCTTGGCTTTTTCCTGGTGGCGGCAGTGTCCGCCCTGGCCCAATGGCTGGTAGGCGGCAACGCCGGCATCTTCGCGGCGATGGTCGAGAGCATCTTTGCCATGGCCAAGCTGTCGGTCGAGGTGATGGTGCTGCTGTTCGGCACGCTGACCCTGTGGCTGGGCTTTCTCAAGATCGCCGAGAAGGCTGGCATCGTCGAGTGGCTGGCCAAGGTGCTCGGCCCGCTGTTTGCCCGGCTGATGCCGGAAGTTCCGCCCGGCCACCCGGCCCTGGGCCTGATCACCATGAACTTCGCCGCCAACGGCCTGGGGCTGGACAACGCCGCCACGCCGATCGGCCTGAAGGCCATGCGCGCGCTGCAGGAGTTGAACCCCAGCAGTACCACGGCGAGCAACGCGCAGATCCTGTTCCTGGTGCTCAACGCATCGTCGTTGACCCTGCTGCCTGTGACCATCTTCATGTATCGGGCCCAGCAAGGTGCGGCGGACCCGACCATGGTGTTCCTGCCAATCCTGCTGGCCACCAGCGTCTCCACCTTGGTCGGCCTGCTGTCGGTGGCAGTGATGCAGCGCCTGCGCCTGTGGGACCCGGTAGTGCTTGCCTACCTGATTCCCGGTGCCTTGCTGCTGGGCGGCTTCATGGCCTTTCTCGGCACCCTTTCGGCGGCCGCGCTGGCCAGCCTGTCGTCGATCCTGGGCAACCTCACGTTGTTTGGCGTGATCACCCTGTTCCTGGTGATCGGCGCCTTGAAGCGGGTCAAGGTGTATGAAGCCTTTGTCGAAGGCGCCAAGGAAGGTTTCGATGTGGCCAAGGGCCTGTTGCCTTACCTGGTGGCGATGCTGGTGGCGGTGGGTGTATTGCGGGCCTCAGGCGCCCTGGAGCTGGCTTTGGACGGTATTCGTCATGCGGTGACTGGGCTGGGCCTGGACACCCGCTTCGTCGAGGGCTTGCCCACGGCGCTGGTCAAACCGTTCTCCGGCAGTGCGGCGCGGGCGATGCTGATCGAGACCATGCAGACCCACGGTGTGGACAGCTTCCCGGCGCTGGTGGCAGCGACGATTCAGGGGAGTACCGAAACCACCTTCTACGTGCTGGCGGTTTACTTTGGTGCGGTGGGTATCCAGCGCGTGCGCCATGCCGTCGGCTGCGCCTTGCTGGCGGAGTTTTCCGGTGTGATCGCGGCGATCTTCGTCTGTTACTGGTTTTTCGCCTGACCTTTTTGGGGCCGCTTTGCGGCCCATCGCCGGCAAGCCAGCTCCCACCTTGACCTCACAGACTTCAAGGCATGCGAAGTACCTGTGGGAGATTACCCAGCCCTTTTGGGCTGCGCTGTCGCGCAGAGAACAAATATCGCTCGTCTGACGCGGCCTTTGTAGGAGCAGCCTTGTGCTGCGAAGAGGCCGGTACAATCGATAGAAAGGCTTTGTCAGTACCGGCCTCTTCGCAGCACAAGGCTGCTCCTACAGAACCTCGCCGAACCAATGAGTCATGTGTTGTTCTATGAGAGCTGGCTTGCCGGCGATGAGGCCCTGACAGGAGATAGAACCGGGCCTGACTCAACGGACTGATGGTGGTTGTGTACTACCTGCCTGTGCAATGGTCCAACTCACCACCTGCCCGGTCAGCTGGTCGCAGGCCTTCCCGAAGCCGGCAACCACCGCTGACACCTGCTTGTCGGCCAGCGGCTGGCGGATTTCGAAGCGTTTGCTGGCCAGAATGCGCTGGTTGCGGCCTTGGACCAGGCGTGCGTCATAGCGGATCACCACCTCCACCGCCCCGCCCGCGCGGTATTCGGTCTGGAACGCCTGCAGCTCGCCAGCCAGCTCGTAGTCGGCCTGCAGGTTGCTGTCGTCGGCGCTAAGGCGTTGTACCTGGCCGTCACGCTGGAAACCGTCGAGCAGGCGGTTGCGCAGCAGCACCGGCACTGCGTCGCTCCAGCGCGCGCCCTTGTAGCTGCTGACCACATCGCCCTGGGGAATCACTGCAATCCGTGGCCCGGCCAGCACTTCGCTGGCCAGCGGCTTGTTCAGGCGCAATGACCAGTCCAGCGCCGGTGCCGTCCGGCCGGGCTGGTTCACCGGCAGACGGTACAGGTCGACGGGCTCGCTCTGCGGCAGGATCGAGCAGGCGCTGGCCAGGCTCAGTGCGGCCGCCAGGGCCAACGGGCGCGGCGACGGTTTCATGGTTGGAACTCCTTGTTGTTGTCGCGGCCGAGCAGGTAGCCGCTAGGGTCGGCCTCCAGTTGCCGGGAAATGCCTTTGAGTGCGTTTAGGGTTTCGCGTAGCTCGCGAATCGCCGGGTTCAGCTGGTTCAGGCCCTGGGCACCGTCGCCGATGGCTTCGCGGTTGTCCTCGAGCAGGCGGTTGATGGTGGCGGTGCTCTCGGCCAGTGACTGCATGGCCTGCTCGGCGCTGCCGATTGCCTGCTTGCCTTCGCTGCCCAGCAGGCCGTTGGCATTGCGCATCAGTGCCTGGGTTTCGGCCAGGGTGGCGCTGGCCTGCTTGCCCACCTGCACCAGTTGCTCGATGGCCTGGGTGATGCTGCCGTGCTGGCCAGCGAAGGCGCCGGTGGTCTTGTCGAGGTTGGACAGGGTGTTGCTGAGGTGGCCGATGTTGTCCTCGGAAAACATCTGGTTGGCGTTATGCAGCAGCAGGTTGATGTTGGTCACCAGGTCGCTGCTGTCATTGAGCAGGCGCGAGATTGGCGAGGGCGATGCGATGATCACCGGCAGCTTGCCGTCCTTGCCTTTCAACTCGGGGCTTTGCGGGGTGCCCCCGCTGAGCTGGATGAACGAGTTGCCGGTCACGCCGGCCAGGGTGAGCTTGGCCTGGGTGTCTTCCTTCACCGGGGTGTCGGCGCTCAGGCGCACCCGTGCCAGTACCCGGCGCGGGTCTTTCGGGTCCAGGCGCAGGGTGGACACATCGCCTACCTTGATGCCGTTGTACTGCACCGGGCTGCCGCGGGACAGGCCGGAGACGGCTTCGTTGAACACCACTTCGTAGTCCTTGAAGGCGTCGTCGACACTCGACTTGGCCAGCCACAGGCCGAACAGCATGGCGCCGGCCACCACCAGGACGGTGACCAGGCCGATAAGAACATGATGGGCTCGGGTTTCCATTGCTCAGCGCTCCTGCCCGGCACGGGTGGCGGCCTGCTCGGCCGCGCGCCCGCGTGGGCCATGAAAGTATTCTTGAATCCAGGCGTCGTTGGTCTGCTCGACCTCGGCCAGCGGGCCGGCCACCAGGACCTTCTTCTGCGACAGCACGGCGATGCGGTCGGTAATGGTGTACAGGGTGTCGAGGTCGTGGGTGATGAGGAACACCGACAGGCCCAGGGCGTCACGCAGGGTAAGGATCAACTGGTCGAAGGTGGCGGCACCGATCGGGTCCAGGCCGGCGGTGGGTTCGTCGAGGAACAGGATGTCAGGGTCCAGTGCCAGTGCCCGGGCCAGCGCGGCGCGCTTGATCATGCCCCCGGACAGCGAGGCCGGGTATTTGTCGGCGGCCGAGATTGGCAGCCCGGCCAAGGCCAGTTTCACCCCGGCCAGGTGCTCGGCATCGGCGCGGGACAGCCCGGCGTGCTCGATCAGCGGCAATGCCACGTTTTCGGTGACGGTCAGCGAAGAGAACAGCGCGCCCTTCTGAAACAGCACGCCGAAGCGCCGTTCGACCAGTGAGCGCTGCTCTTCGCGCAGGCCGGCCAAGTCCTGGCCGAACACCTTGATCTGCCCTTCGTCGGGCCGCCGCAGGCCAACGATGCTGCGTAGCAGCACCGACTTGCCGCTGCCCGAACCGCCGACCACGGCGAGTATCTCGCCGCGATACAGGTCGAGGTCGAGGTTTTCGTGCACGCTTTGACGGCCGAAGCGGTTACAGATGCCGCGGGCCTCGATCACACGTTCCTGGCCATTCACCAGCCCATCTCCATGAAGAACAGCGCAGCCACCGCATCCAGCACGATGACCACGAATATCGACTGCACGACCGCCGAGGTGGTGTGCGCGCCCACCGATTCGGCGCTGCCGCTGACCTTGAAGCCTTCCAGGCAGCCGATGGCGGCGATCAGGAAGGCGAAGAACGGTGCTTTTGCCAGGCCGACCAGGAAGTGCTGCACGCCGATGTCGCTTTGCAGCAGCGACAGGAACATGGCTGGCGAGATGTCCAGTGTCAGCGCGCACACCACCGCGCCGCCGACGATGCCGCAGATCATCGCGATGAAGGTCAGCAAGGGCAGCGAAATCAACAGCGCCAGTACGCGCGGCACCACCAGCAGCTCCATGGGGTTCAGGCCCAGGGTGCGGATGGCGTCGATTTCCTCGTTGGCCTTCATCGAGCCGATCTGCGCGGTGAACGCGCTGGCGGTGCGGCCGGCCATGAGGATGGCGGTCAGCAGCACGGCGAACTCTCGCAGGAACGAGAATGCCACCAGGTCGACGGTGAAGATGGTCGCGCCGAAATCGGCCAGCACCGTGGCGCCGAGGAAGGCCACCACCGCGCCCACCAGGAAGGTCAGCAGGGCGACGATCGGCGCGGCGTCCAGACCGGTCTGTTCGATGTGCGCCACGACCGGGGTAAAGCGCCAGCGATGGGGTTGCAGGGCACGGCGCAGCAGGGTTTCGAGGATCAGGCCAACGAAGCCGAGCACCTGCAGGGTGTCTTGCCACAAGGTGCCAACGGCGCAGCCGATGCGCTCTAGCAGCAACAGCAGCACGTTACGCTCGGGTTCCTTGACCGGAATGCAGTAGTCCTGCACCGAGCAGTAGACATTCTTGAGCAGGGCGCGGCTGGCTTCGGGCAGGCCATCGGTGCAGCGGGACAGGCGTTCGGAGCCGAGCAGTTCGGCCAGCAGCGAGGCACCGGCGGTATCCAGGCGTCCCAGTTGGCTAAGGTCGGCGACGGTATCGGCAGCATATTGCGCCCGCAGGCGCTCGCTCTCACGCTTGAGGCTGGCGTAGTGCGCCAGGGTCCAGTCACCGGTAATGCGCAGGCAAGCCGGTTGGCTACTGGTGTCCAGGGTGGCGCTGGGGGTGGTCATCGGCTCCATGCTACTGACTCGGCGCTAAGGCTTAGGGCCTGATCATAGCGCAGCGGGCATGGGCTGTTTGGTGATTATGTGCTGTCTTCACGGACCTTGGGGGCCGCAAAGGGGCCCCCTTACACTCACCCTGCGGGCGCGTCATCGACCACCTTGAAGCGCAGCACACCGATGACCTGCCCATCCTCTGTCAGTACCCTCACCTGCCACTTGCCCACCGGGTTCGGCGGGAAGTTCTGCTTGTGGGTCCAGGCCCGGTAGCCTTCCTTGCGCCCGCCATGGATGTCCAGGGCAATGCGATCAACTTCCTGGCCGTCCTTTTGCCACACGTGATAGATCCGCTCGTTCAGGCCGCGTGGCGCGTTGATCGCGGTGTAGGCATACAGGCCGCTGCTACGGATGCGGCTGGCGGCAATTTCGTGCAGCGAATCGCCCGGCTGGCGGTTCAGCACTTCGGTACTGACCGCCACTTCGGTCATCCACAAGGTTGCTGGTGGCACCCAGGAGCGCAGAAGCCAGCCCCCGCCGCCAACCGACAGGGTGACCAGCACCAGGGCCACGGCACGGCGCCAGTTGTTGATCGGGAAGCTGCTGGCAAGGCTGGGAAACGACAGGGCCATGGCTGCGATCAGGGCCAGCTTGAAGCTTTGCGCGGTGGTCAGGTGCAGGATGATCGGCAGCGCGGTCAGCAGGGCGGCGAAGAGGGTCAGGGTATGCAGCGCCAGGAACAGCCAGCGCCTCGGTGCCAGCCACTTGTAGTACAGCGGATCGATGATCGAAATCAGCCCGGCGGCACCAAGCAGGCCGGTGAACACCAACTGGCCGCTGTTCCAGGTGGTGGTGATGAAGAAGAATGGCAGCACGAAGAACAGCGATTCCTGGTGGATCATCTGTGTCGCGTAGCGCAGCAATGGCTGCGGTATTTCGCGGTTGAAGGTGCGCGCGAACAGGCCGGTGAGGGTGTTTTCCAGCATCAGCCAGAGCCAGCTGACCAGCATGAGCACAGCTACCCAGCTGGCAAGGCCAGCCTGACGGTCGACCAGGATGAAACTGCCGATGCCGGAGAGGAAACCGCCGAGCGCGATGATGCCGGGGTAGCGTTTGAGCAGTTCGATGATGCGCTGGACGATGTGGGGGATTTGGGGCATTGGGGGCTACAACAGAAAGGATATGGTGGCTGTGCCGGCTTCTTCGCGGGTGAACCCGCTCCCACAGGGACCGCGTTGCGATACCCGCGAAGGGGCCGGTACTGGCAAAAGGATACCGCCGATTCACCGCTAGCGTGTAGCACCGCTCGGTTTTTCCGGACCGTGCCGACGCCAGCGCAACAGCCCCGCTGCCAGGATCAGCCCCGATAGCAAGGCAACCAGCCCATAGAGTTCATCATAGCCAAGCAACGGCTTTTCGATACGCACATAGCCATCTTCCTTGAGCAGTTCCTTCAGCGCCTCGTTGGCCTGCGCCAGGCTGACCTGCCGCAACTTGCGCACCGGGTTGGCGAAGCGTCCGTCGCTATAGTCGTTCAGCGCGCCCCAATAGTAGTCGGCCAAGGCACTGTTGCCCTGGGTGCTCCAGCTTTCCTTGGCGACGCTGGCGTACTTGATGCGCTCGAAGGTGTCCGGGTCGAGGCCTTCCTTGCGCAGGTGATCGAACAATTTCTGCATCACCTCGACCGCCTGGTCGATGTCCTCGCGCTCCAGGTCGGCATTGAGGCTTAGCAGGCCAGTGTCGCCGAAGCTCTCGCGTTGTGCCGAAGGGCCGTAGGACAACCCGTTGCGCAAGCGCAGCTTGTCATACAGCGCCCAATCCAGGTAGTGCGACAGCAGGTCGAGGGTGGCCTGATGGTCGTTGTCCAGCACCGGCTCGACGAACAGCCAGTGCAGCTTGACGCTGTCGCCCAGCCAGCCGCGGGTCAGGTCGCGGCGCTGTTCAGCTTGCTGGCCGATGCTTTCCAGGGTGCGGCGCTCCTCCGGCTCGGTGGCGGGCAATTCGCCAAAGGTACGCTCCAGGTAGGCCGGCAGCAGGCGGTCGAGGCCGCCGACCACTATCAGGGTCATGTTGTTGGCCGCGTACCAGCGGTCACGCAAGGTGTTCACCTGCTCCAGGGTCATGTCGTCGAGGTTGGAGCGCTCCGGGCATTTCAGGCCTAGCTCGGTGGCCAACTGGTCGCTGGCGGGGTGGCCGATGTCCTGGCGGTCGAGCCAGCGCTGCAGGTGGCCATAATGGCCGCCATCTTCACGCTCGATGATGCGCTTGGCGGTGGCCAGGGCCTTGGCATCTATGCGGGTTTCGTGGATCACCGCCAGTAGCAGGTCGAGGACTTTGCGCTGGTTGCGCGCCGGGGCTTCGATGACGAAGGTGGTGTCGGCGCTGCTGGTGTAGGCGTTCCACTCGCCGCCCAGCGATTGCAGGCGCTCTTCCAGGCCACCCTCGCCGGTTGCGTCGATGCCGCTGAACAGCAGGTGCTCGAGCAGGTGCGGCAGCTCTTTCTGCTCGCAATTGAAGTCATCCAGGCCGACGCCGACCACCAGGCGAATCGCTACATGGTCACGTTCATAGCCGTTTTTCAGGATGACCTGCAGGCCGTTGGGCAACAGGTAACCTTCAACTCGCGAGCGGTCGAGGGCGAATGAGGGCAGGCTGCAGATCAGCAGGCAAACGAACATCAGGCAACGCATGGGCGAGCTTGGGTCCTCAGGTAGGCGAAATCACGGCAGGCGGGCTTCGTCCGGCACGCTGTCGAGCATCAGCCCGCCCGTGTCCGAGCCGCCCAGTACCACATAGGCACTGCTACAGAACAAAGAGTTCAACCGTTTCATGTCGGCGATCAGCTCCAAGTGTAGCGAACTGGTCTCGATACTTTGCACTACCTTGCGCTGCAGGCGGCTGACATGGGCGTGGGCAAGGCGCCGTTCCTGTGCGCGAAATCGGCGTTTTTCCCGCAGCAGCAGACGGGCGCTTTCCGGGTCGGCACTGAGAAACACCGACAAGCCCAGGCGCAGGTTGGCCAGAAGCTGTTCCTGCAAGCCGGTGAGTTCTTCCAGGCCCACCTGGGAGAACTCCCGGCGCTGGCTGGTTTTCTGCTGCTGGACCTTGCGCAGCATACGCTCGATCAGGTCGCAGGCCAGCTTGAGGTTGATCGCCAGTTCGATGATTTCTGCCCAGCGGCGGTTGTCCTGTTCGCTGAGGCCTTCACGTGAAATCTGCGCCAGGTACAGCTTGATCGCGCTGTACAAGGCTTCGGCGTCCTCGCCAAGGGCGCGGACCTGTTGCGGCAAGGCGGCCTGGGTACCGCGCAGGGCACCGAGCATGGCTTCGAGCAGGCTGTCGACGATATCGCCCAGGCGCAGGGTTTCGCGGGAGGCGTTGGCCAGGGCCAGGCTGGGTGTTTCCAGCGCCGAGGTGTCGAGATGGCGCGGGCGAATCTGGCCGTTGCCGTTTTCCCGTTCGGGTAGCAGGGTGTTGCACAGCCGGCCCATAGGTTTGACCGTGGGTAGCATGATCAGGCAACGCAGCGTGTTGTAGAGCAGGTGGAAGCCGATGACCAGCTCCTGTGGGCTGAAGCTCAGTGAGTCCATCCAACCCACCAGCGGGTGCAGCACTGGGATGATCAGCAGCAGGCCGATCAGCTTGTACAGCAGGCTGCCCAGGGCCACACGGCGTCCAGCGGCGTTCTGCATGCTGGTGCTGATGAAGGCCAGCAATCCGCTGCCGATGTTGGCGCCCACCACCAGGCCGATAGCCACCGGCAGGCTGATCACTTCGGCGCCGGCCAGTGTCGCGGTGAGCAGCACGGCGGCCAGGCTGGAATAGGAAATCATGGCGAACAGTGCGCCGACCAGGGCGTCGAGCATGATGTCGCCGGTGAGCGAAGCGAACAGCACCTTCACGCCCTGGGCGTGGGTAATCGGTGTAGCTGCCTGCACGATCAGCTCAAGTGCCAGGATGATCAGGCCAAGCCCGATCCCTACCCTGCCCAGCTGGCCCGCCCGCGTCTGCTTGCGCGAGAGGAAGAAGATCACACCCAGGAAGATCAGCAGCGGCGACAGCCAGGACAGGTCCAGGGTCAGCACCCGGGCCATCAGCGCGGTACCCACGTCGGCGCCGAGCATGATTGCCAAGGCCGGGGTCATGGCCATCAGGCCTTGGCCGACGAACGAGGTGACCAACATGGCTGTGGCGTTGCTGCTTTGCACCAGGGCTGTGACCAGAATGCCTGCGACGAACGCGAGCGGGCGTTTGCTCATGTTCTGGCTGATGATGCGCCGCAGGCTCGAGCCGAATACCCGGAGTATGCCGGTACGCACGATGTGGGTGCCCCAGACCAGAAGCGTAACGGCCGAGAGCAGGTTGAGCAGGGTCAGCATGGCGACGGCCCCCTGTTGCATCGGCCCAGAGGGCCAAGAGACGAAGCGTGAGCGTTTGAAGAATTTTCAGTGCTCACTCAAAGCTTTAGTTGTTTTGCGGAGCTGTCGCCAGCTTCGCATGGCTGTCATTTGTTTGAAATACGGCGGAAATGAAAAAAGGGCCCGAAGGGCCCTTTGTCCTGCACTTCCTGATCTTATTGACCCGGAATGTCCTTGCGCAGTTTCACTGGCTCGTGCTCTTTGCCGTTCTTGCGGGCCAAGGCAGTTCGCATGCGGATGTTGATGGCTTCCACCGCCAGCGAGAACGCCATGGCG
Organism: Pseudomonas sp. B22(2017); assembly: GCF_002113105.1. NCBI lineage: Bacteria > Pseudomonadati > Pseudomonadota > Gammaproteobacteria > Pseudomonadales > Pseudomonadaceae > Pseudomonas > Pseudomonas sp. B22(2017). The sequence goes on along the minus strand of NZ_NEJN01000010.1, from coordinate 15,713 downwards.
AAGTAGACATAGCCTTTAGGCACATGTACGTCGAAAGATTCGGCGATCAGCACGGTACCGACCACGATCAGGAACGAAAGTGCGAGCATCTTCAACGACGGATGTTTGTCGATGAAATCGCTGATGGTGCCGGCGCACAGCATCATCACCAGCACGGCGACGATGATCGCGGCGATCATCACCGGTACGTGGGACACCATGCCCACCGCCGTGATCACCGAGTCCAGCGAGAACACGATGTCGATGATGGCGATCTGGATGATGGTGTAGAAGAACTTGCCACCCGCGCCTTTCGGTTCTTCCGGGTTTTCGTCCTCGCCTTCCAGGCCGTGATAGATCTCTTGCGAGCTTTTCCACAGCAGGAACAGGCCACCAAAGAACAGGATCAGGTCCCGCCCGGAGATGCCCTGGCCCATGACCACGAACAGGTCGGCGGTAAGGCGCATGACCCAGGTGATCGACAGCAGCAGCATGATACGAGTGACCATGGCCAGGGCCAGCCCGAAGATCCGGGTGCGCGGCTGCATGTGCTTGGGCATGCGGCTGACCAGAATCGAGATCATGATGATGTTATCGATACCGAGGACGATCTCAAGCGCGGTAAGGGTAAAAAAGGCAACCCAGATTTCCGGGCTGGTCAGCCATTCCATGTGTCTTCCTTCGAACGGTAAAGGCGACGCGCCCGGATCCGGGCGCGTCGCGTTAGGGAAATACGTGTTTATTAAAGACTACTGAACAGCGGGAAAATCCCCATCAGCAGCGCGGCGAGCATTATGCACAGGCACACCAGCACTGCCCACTTCAAGGTGAAGCGCTGATGATCGCCGAACTCGATGCCGGCCAGGGCCACCAGCAGGTAGGTGGAGGGTACCAGGGGGCTTAGCAGGTGTACCGGTTGCCCGACGATCGAAGCACGGGCCATTTCCACCGGGCTGATGCCGTAGTGGCTGGCAGCTTCGGCCAGCACCGGCAGCACGCCATAGTAGAACGCGTCGTTAGACATGAAGAAGGTGAACGGCATGCTCACGATCGCGGTTATCACCGCGAGGTATGGGCCCAACGCCTCGGGGATGACCGACAGCAGGCTCTTGGACATGGCGTCGACCATGCCGGTGCCCGACAGGATGCCGGTGAAGATGCCGGCGGCAAAGATCAGCCCGGTGACCGCCAGCACGCTGCCGGCGTGGGCGGCGATGCGGTCTTTCTGCTGCTGCAGGCACGGGTAGTTGACGATCATGGCGATGCTGAAGGCGATCATGAACAGCACGGGCAGCGGTAACACGCCGGCAATCAGCGCGACCATCAGGGCAGCGGTCAGGGCACCGTTGAAGTACAGCAATTTTGGCCGGCGCGCGTCCGGGTACTGCGAAACGGTAATTTCGCTGTGGTCGATGTCGTCGGTGGGCAGGTGCAACTCGCCCAGGCGGGCACGTTCGCGCTTGCCGTACATGTAGGCGATGGCCAGGATCGCCAGCACACCGAACAGCATGGCGGGGATCATCGGCACGAAGATGTCCGACGGGTCCACGTGCAGGGCGCTGGCGGCGCGGGCGGTCGGGCCACCCCAGGGGGTCATGTTCATTACCCCGCCGGCGAGAATGATCAGGCCGGCCATGATCCGCGGGCTCATGCCCAGGCGGCTGTACATTGGCAGCATGGCGGCGCAGCAGATCATGTAGGTGGTGGCGCCGTCACCGTCGAGCGAGACCACCAGGGCCAGTACCGCGGTGCCGACGGACACTTTCAGCGGATCGCCCTTGACCAGCTTGAGGATCTTGCGCACGGCCGGGTCGAACAGGCCGGAATCGATCATCAGGGCGAAATAGAGGATGGCGAACATCAGCATCACGCCGGTAGGTGCGAGCTTGCTGATGCCCTCGAGCATCATCGGGCCGATCTTGGCGGAAAAACCGCCGAACAGGGCGAACAGGATCGGTACCAGAATCAACGCGATCAAGGCCGAAAGGCGCTTGGTCATGATCAGGTACATGAAGGTGATGACCATGGCAAAGCCGAGGAAGGTCAGCATGGCAGTACTCCAGGCGTGGCGCGGCGAAAGGAACGTCGATTCGGGCGGATCAGCGCGCTTGGCGCTGTGCAGGGAGCATGCGGAGGGGGGCTACGGAAAGTCGGGCACAGGAATACATCAGAATCACCATTGTTGTTGTTGATTGGGCCGGGCGCGGTGGTTACCGGGTGCCCTGGCTGACCGGTCTTGTGCCGGTAGTGGGGGCTATCCTATGAGGGCAAGCTTTCAGCCAGCTTTCGCCGAAGCAAAGGCGACGAGAGGTAGGTGATGCAGGATGTGACCGAGGGTGGCTGCCATTGTGGCGCCTTGCGTTATCGGTTGGAGGGCGACCTGACGGACATTGCCCATTGCCATTGTTCGATCTGCCGGCGGGTCAGTGGCGGGCTGGTGATGACCTGGCTCACCCTGCCCCGCTCGGGGTTCCGGTGGCTGGCGGGCCAGCCGAACTGCTATGTGGCGCCGGCCAGTTGCAGCCGGTACTTCTGTGGGCATTGCGGGGCGCATGTGGCGTTGGTGACTACACATAGCCCGGAGACGGTGGATGTGACGGTGGCGACGCTGGACCACCCGGAACGGGTCAGGGCCAACCGGCATATCTGGGTGGGTAGCCGGTTGCCTTGGTTGCATCTGGATGAGGATTTGCCTTCGGAGGCCGAGGAGAACCTGTAAGAGATTGTGTTGGTGCTGATGGCCCTATCGCCGGCAAGCCAGCTCCCACAGGTGTCCCACCACCTTCAGACCTATGGTGGGAGCTGGCTTGCCGGCGATAGGGCCAGTACAGCCATATTTACAACTGCAGGCCTCCTGCAGCCTTGTGCAATGCCCGCAGATGTTCGCCCACTTGCTTCACATTGGCTTCCACCGCCGCAATTTCCTTGGCCCGCGACGGCTCCAGCAGCGCCCTCACCTCTTTGTCCAGGCTCGTGCTCAAGCGCAGCAACTGCGCTTGCCGCTCGCTGCTGACCTGCTCCAGATGCTTGCGCTCCTGCGGCTGCGGCAGCCCGTAGCCCTTGCTGTCGAGCAACTCTGCCGGGCGGCTGAGGAAGCCACTGTTGGCGAGCATTTGTCTGAGGGTCGCATCGGCCTTGCTGACGCTGCCATCCTTCAGCGCTGCGGCGTTCAGGTAACGCTGCTTGACCTCGTCCTGGGCCAGCAGCAGTTGCCGGCGCAAGCTGGCCTGTTCAAGCAGCAGCAAGGCGGCGCTGGTACGCAGGTCGGCCTGGGCGAACCAGGCCCGCCGTTGCTCGGCGTCCAGGGCCAGCCAGTCCTCGACCTTGTCCTGCTTTATTGGCAACTGCTTCTTCAACACCTCGAACATGGCCTGGTAACGGTCACGGTAGGAGTCGAAGCGATAACCCAGGCGCAACGCTTCGCGGGGGTCGTCGAGCACACTGGTGTCGGCAAGTCCCCTGCCCTTGAGCACAGCCAGCAAGCCATTGGGCATGATGCTGTCGAGGTCGTTCAGGCGCGGGTTGGCGGTGCCGCTGCGCAGCAGCTTCAACGACTCTACTGCGCAATTGTTGGACAGGAACCAGTAGTTGCCATCGTAGCTCCAGTGCATTTCGGCGGCCTGACGCACCAGGTTCTCGATCTCGTCGCGGTCGAGCCGCAAGGGCACCGAGGCCAGGCTGCGCAGTTCGGTCTTGGTGTACTCGTCGATCACCTGGCCCAGCGGCAGCACGAACAGGCGCGAGGGGTAGGCGCCGACCAGGCCGTCCCAGCTGGAAAGTTGCACATCGTTGACGAAGGCACGGTACGACAGCACCAGGCTCTGGTCGAGGTCCAGGCGGCAGTCCGGCCCGCGTGGGCGGCCCGGCTTGCAGATCACCAGGCGCAGCATGCTGTGGCCCCAGCGGCTGACCAGGTTCTGGTTGGCTTCGGCCAGCAGGTAGTCCACCTCATAGACCCGCTCGGGGTCGATTTCGCCCAGCGGTTGGCGGGCGAAGTCGCTGCCGGCATTGATGAACGGCAGGCCCTTGGCGCAGCTGTCCTGCTGCGGTGCCCAGCCGAAGTGTTCGCGCAGGTACTGGTTCAGCGCCGGACGGCGGCAGCCGTAGCTCGGGTCGAGGAGGAAGTACTCCATATTGACCGCGATGTACTCCTTGGGGCTGCTCAGTTCATAGCTGTCGGGGCTGCGCACGAACTGGCCGTTGTGCTGCTCGCGCTCGCCGCGTCGGCCCACGTACTGCTGCCAGCCGGCCAGGTCGAGCAGACGCGGGTCGTCGCTGAGGGTGAAGCGGCGCTCGGCCTGGCCACGGCATGCTTCGGGCAGGCCGACCTTGCCCAACGTACCTTGCTGGCGCTTGCAACGGGCGATCAGCGCGTTCTCGGCGTTGGGCCACAGCCGGGCACGGTCATAGATATGGGTGAGTTCGTGCAGCACGGTGGCCAGCAGTTCTTCTCGCACCGTGCCATGCGGGCGGTTGGTGCGTTCGGTGGCCGCACTGCCATCGGTGAGGCTGGGCAGCAGGCGGCGATTGAGTTCGAGGGTAGAGACCAGCGATGCCTGGCCATAGGCGTCGGCAGGCATGTTGTCGCTCCAGCTGACACGCACGCGACGGTTCAGCTGTTGCTTGAAGCTGGGGGGCAGCTTGCCCATGGCTTCGTCGAGCAGAGCCTGAGTGGCCAGGGCCTGCTGTGAGTCAAGGCCGGACGCCTGCAGCTCGAGCTGCAGGTCGGCCAGGGCGGGCGTGCCGAGCAGCGTCAGGGCGCAGCCGAGCAGCCAGGCGCGCACGCGGTTCACAGCGCGAGGATGGCTTCAGCCAGTACCTGGTCGCTGGCGTCACGCGCTTGCGGCACGCGCTCGCGCAGGGTGTTGAAGGCGGCCTCGAGCTGGGCTCCGCGGATCTCACCGTTGCTTGCGACAAAGCTGGCGGCGTCGTCATGGGCTTCGCGAACCACTTTGGAATCGCGGATCGAGGTGGTGGTGTCAGAGGTGAAATCGATCGAACGGCCAAAGGCGCGCACGATGATATTGCTGGTGGCCACCAGGGTCTGTGCCTGGGCCAGGTCGGCCAGCAGCAGCATGCCGAGGGTAGCGGCAATCAGCGGTTTACGCATGGAGCATCTCCGAAAAATACAGGGAGTCAGATTTAATTATTGGACGAGAATTGCTTGCGCCAGTTCCAGATCGCCGACGGTATGCCGTGTGCAATTGTGGCGTAATGATTCCAGTGCTGCCTCCAGCCGTGCACCGCGGATCTGGCCGTCGCTGGCGACGAAGGCAGCGGCATCGTCCTGGGCCTGGCGGACCAGTTTGCGGTCGAACGGTGCGCTGGTGACCTGGCTGGTGACATAGCCGGTGATGACCAGGCTTTGCGTAGTGGTATCCATGGCATGGGCGCTGGCCATGCCAATAACGGAGAACAGCAACGGCAACAGATAACGCATGGGCTCTACAACAGCTGGAAACGTGGGCGGCAATGGTGAGTACGGCTGTGCTGGTGGTGGCCAGCACAGCTGAACGGCTCAGGCGGGGTCAGAGCGCCAGAATGGCCTGGGCCAGTTGCGCGTCGCTGGCCTGCAGGGTTGGCATCTGCGAGCGGATGTGCAGGAAAGCGCTTTCCAGCTTGGCACCGCGGATGTCGCCCTGGCTGCCAACGAAGCTGGCGGCGTCGTCACGGGCGGCCTGGACGATCTTGTCGTCACGGAACGAGGAGGAAATATCGGAAGTGGCATCGGTGGACGCGGCCACTGCGCCAACGACGGCGTCGGTGGTTACAACGAAGCTGGTGGCGTTTGCGGTGCCGGCCAGGCTCAGCATCAGGGCGGCGCCAATCAGGTATTTACGGGACATGATCGTGGACTCCTGGACTAGGGTCGGGTGGTTCTGCTTTATCGGACGCTCGCACAGCTCGTCGCGGTACTTTTCAACAGTGCGTTCTACCAGACTGTTACGCCAAGCGTATCACGCGCCGGTGTTTCTGGATGTTAATGAACAGCGCACCAATAAACTGTTATGGTCTGTTTTATGATTTTTAAAACTGTACAGGTACGGTTGTAAAAGGCTCTGGCATGCCGCCTGCAAACAAAAAACCCGTCGCAGTCACCTGCAACGGGTTTCGGGAATTCGCGGTGCCGGCCGAAGCCGGCAAGCCGGAGCTTAGCGCCAGAATGGCTTACTCAGCTCTTCGTAACGCTGCGACTCGCTGATACCGGCGTCGGCCAGCAGGCGGGCGTCCAGGCGAGCCAGTTGACGGCGGCTGGCCATGCGGCGCTGCCACAGCAGCAAGGTGGACAGAGCGCGCAGCGGCAGCGAAGCGTTGGATTGTTGGGCGTTGCTTTCAAAAACCAGACCGGAACTGAGGGTACGTTCCATGATGTTTCATCCTTCCGCTTATGGCGGGATTAGGTAGTGATTTAACTGATGCCAATGATCCTCCTCTGTCGTCCATAACAGTAGATACAGTTCGGTTGAAAGACGATGGTCCAGTTAACTGTGTAACCCTACTGTTGCACTCGAAACTGGCGTAACTGTACTGGTTCGCCCTTTTTTGGTGCGTTCTGGCTTCGGAGACGGGATCTTTCAGGCGGAAGGGCTAAAAATAACAAGTACAGTAGTACAGTTTTGTTTAAAAATAACTGATGCTGTAATGCTTGCTCCTGTAGGAGCGGCCTTGTGTCGCGAAAGGGGCCGCAAAGCGGCCCCAGGATCACAAGAATAACGACCGGAACAGCGGAAGCAGGGCCGCCGTTCCATTCCTCATTTGTATCAGCTAGCCAGCATGCGCCCGGTTTCTTCCAGGTTCTCGTGCCAACTCAGGGCTTCACGCAGGATGTGCGGGGTATGGCCGCCACGCTGGCAGGCGCGATCGAAGTAGTCGCTCAGTGCTGCGCGGTAGTCCGGGTGCACACAGTTGTCGATGATCGCCCGGGCGCGCTCGCGTGGCGCCAGGCCGCGCAGGTCGGCCAAGCCTTGCTCGGTGACCAGGATGTCCACATCGTGCTCGGTGTGGTCGACATGGCTGACCATCGGCACCACGCTGGAAATCGCGCCACCCTTGGCAATCGACTTGGTGACGAACACGGCCAGGTGGGCGTTACGGGCGAAGTCACCCGAGCCGCCGATGCCGTTCATCATCTTGGTACCGCACACGTGTGTGGAATTGACGTTGCCGTAGATATCGAACTCAAGCGCGGTGTTGATACCGATGATGCCCAGGCGACGGACCACCTCCGGGTGGTTGGAGATTTCTTGCGGGCGCAGTACCAGCTTGTCCTTGTAACGCTCCAGGTTGCCGAACACGTCGGCGTTGCGGCGGGTCGACAAGGTGATCGAGCTGCCCGAGGCGAAGCTCAGCTTGCCGGCGTCGATCAGGTCGAAGGTGGAGTCCTGCAGTACTTCGGAGTACATGGTCAGGTCTTCGAACGGCGACTCGATCAGGCCGCACATCACTGCGTTGGCAATGCTGCCGATACCGGCCTGCAGCGGGCCGAGCTTGTTGGTCATGCGGCCAGCTTCGACTTCTTTCTTGAGGAAGTTGATCAGATGGTCGGCGATGCCCTGGGTTTCGTCATCCGGCGGCAATACGGTGGACGGCGAGTCCGGCTGGTCGCTGATGACGATGCCGACGATCTTGGCCGGGTCGATCGGGATGGCGGTGCTGCCGATACGGTCGTCGACCTTGACCAGCGGGATTGGCGTGCGGGTCGGGCGGTAGGTCGGGATATAGATGTCGTGCAGGCCTTCGAGGTTGGTGTTGTGCGAGAGGTTGATCTCGACAATCACCTGCTTGGCGAAGATCGCGAAGCTGGCCGAGTTGCCCACCGAGGTAGTTGGCACGATATGGCCTTGCTCGGTGATGGCCACGGCTTCGATGACCGCGATGTCCGGCAGCTTCAGCTGCTGGTTGCGCAGCTGCTCGACGGTTTCCGACAGGTGCTGGTCGATGAACATCACCTGGCCGTCGTTGATGGCCTTGCGCAGGGTGCTGTCGACCTGGAACGGCATGCGGCGAGCCAGCACGCCGGCCTCGGTCAATTGCTTGTCCAGGTCGTTGCCCAGGCTGGCGCCGGTCATCAGGCTGATTTTCAGTGGCGACTGCTTGGCACGTTCGGCCAGTGCATGTGGTACGGCCTTGGCTTCGCCGGCGCGGGTGAAACCGCTCATGCCGACGGTCATGCCGTCCTCGATCAGACCAGCGGCATCAGCCGCACTCATTACCTTGCTGTGCAGGGAGGACAAGCGGATACGATCACGGTACATGGATTGTTATCTCGGGCTACTGAAACTACTGCAGCGCAGTCTAGAGACTTCGCCCCTTGCCGTCCCACGACCATGGTCGTATGAGAAGCCTTGGAATAGAGCCGTTGATCCGGATCAATAAAAGAAAAGCCCCGGCAGATTCTGACCGGGGCTTCCTTTATATCAGCTGGTTTGCAGCTGCCATTGTCACTCCACGGCCTTGACCATGTCTTCGATGACCTTCTTGGCGTCGCCGAACACCATCATGGTCTTGTCGAGATAGAACAGTTCGTTGTCCAGGCCGGCATAGCCGCTGGCCATGGAGCGCTTGTTGACGATGATGGTCTTGGCCTTGAACGCTTCGAGGATCGGCATGCCGGCGATCGGCGACTTGGGGTCGTTCTTCGCCGCAGGGTTCACCACGTCGTTGGCGCCCAGCACCAGCACCACATCGGCCTGGCCGAACTCGGCGTTGATGTCTTCCATCTCGAACACTTGGTCGTACGGCACTTCGGCCTCCGCCAGCAGCACGTTCATGTGCCCGGGCATACGGCCGGCCACCGGGTGGATCGCGTACTTCACGGTCACACCGTTGTGGCTCAGCTTCTCGGTCAGTTCCTTGAGCGCGTGCTGGGCGCGAGCCACCGCCAGGCCATAACCCGGGACGATGATCACGCTGTCGGCGTTGCTGAGCAGGAAGGTGGCATCGTCGGCAGAGCCAGACTTCACCGGGCGCTGCTCTTTGGAGCCTTGCGCCGCGCCAGCATCGGTATCACCACCGAAGCCACCGAGGATGACGTTGAAGAACGAACGGTTCATCGCCTTGCACATGATGTACGAAAGGATGGCACCGGACGAGCCGACCAGAGAGCCTGCGATGATCAGCATCGAGTTGTTCAGCGAGAAGCCGATACCGGCCGCTGCCCAGCCCGAATAGCTGTTAAGCATCGACACCACCACCGGCATGTCGGCGCCCCCGATCGGAATTATGATCAGCACGCCCATGATGAAGGCCAATACCAGCATCAGGGTGAAGGCACTGTAGTGGCCAGTGAAGGTGAACAGCAGGCCCAGGGCGATGGTGGTCAGGCCGAGGATCAGGTTCAGCTTGTGCTGGCCGGCGAACTGTACCGGTGCGCCCTGGAACAGGCGGAACTTGTACTTGCCCGACAGTTTGCCGAAGGCGATCACCGAGCCGGAGAAGGTAATGGCACCGATGGCTGCGCCGAGGAACAGCTCCAGACGGTTGCCGGTGGGGATCGGGTCGCTTATGGCGGCAACGATGCCCATCGATTGCGGTTCCAGTACCGCGGCGATGGCGATAAACACCGCTGCCAGGCCGATCATGCTGTGCATGAAGGCGACCAGTTCCGGCATTTTGGTCATCTCGACGCGCTTGGCCATGATCGAACCGGCGGTGCCGCCGACCAGCAAGCCAACGAGGACGTAGCCGATGCCGGCGGTGGCAAGCTCGGCCCCGAGCTTATAAATGAGGCCGACCGTAGTGACGATGGCGATACCCATGCCGATCATGCCGAACAGGTTGCCGCGGCGCGAGGTAGTCGGGTGCGACAGGCCCTTGAGCGCCTGGATGAAGCACACCGAGGCGACGAGGTAGAGGAGCGTTACCAGATTCATGCTCATGCTTACTTCTGCGCCTCGTTCTTGGTTTTCTTCTTGAACATCTCAAGCATGCGACGGGTGACCAGGAAGCCACCGAACACGTTGACCGCGGCCAGGGCCACCGCCAGGGTGCCCATCAGCTTGCCGGCCGGGGTTACCGTCAGGGCGGCGGCCAGCATGGCTCCGACGATGACGATCGCGGAGATGGCGTTGGTCACGGCCATCAGCGGCGTGTGCAGCGCCGGGGTGACGTTCCACACCACGTGGTAGCCCACATAGATGGCCAGCACGAAGATGATCAGGTTGTAGATGCCATGGGAAATCAGCATGTCTTCCATTGTCGTGCTCCTTAGCCGTTCTTGCGGACGACCTGACCATCACGGCACATCAGGCAGGCCGCGACGATGTCGTCTTCGAGGTTGATGACCAGCGCGCCGTCCTTGTCGAACAGCAGCTTCATGAAGTCCAGCAGGTTGCGTGCATACAGTGCGGAGGCATCGGCGCCCACCTGGGCCGGCAGGTTGGTCGGGCCGACGATGATCACCCCGTTCTCCTGTACCACCTGGTCGGCGACAGTCAGTGGGCAGTTGCCGCCTTGGGCTGCTGCGAGGTCGATGACCACCGAGCCGGGCCTCATCTGCGCGACGGTTTCGGCGCTGAGCAGGGTCGGCGCCTTGCGCCCCGGGATAAGCGCAGTGGTAATGACAATATCCGCCTGCTTGGCGCGCTCGTGCACGGCCTGGGCCTGGCGTTGCATCCAGCTGGCCGGCATCGGCCGGGCGTAACCGCCGACACCTTCGGCGCACTCGCGCTCTTCTTCGGTTTCGTAGGGTACGTCGATGAACTTGGCGCCCAGCGACTCGATCTGCTCCTTCACGGCCGGGCGTACGTCGGACGCCTCGATCACTGCGCCCAGGCGCTTGGCCGTGGCAATGGCCTGCAGGCCGGCTACGCCCGCGCCCAGGATCAGCACGCGCGCGGCCTTGACGGTACCGGCGGCGGTCATGAGCATGGGCATGAAGCGTGGGTAGTGATGGGCAGCCAGCAACACCGCCTTGTAACCGGCGATATTGGCCTGCGACGACAGCACGTCCAGGCTCTGCGCCCGCGAGGTGCGCGGCGCGGCTTCCAGGGCGAACGCGGTAATGCCGCGCTCGGCCATCTTGCCGATCAGCTCGCTGTTGAAGGGGTTGAGCATGCCCACCAGGAGGCTGCCACTGTTGATCAGGGCCAGTTCCTGGTCGTTGGGGGCGACCACTTTGAGCACCAATTGGGCGCCGTAGGCATCGGCTGCACTCCCTAGGGAAGCACCCACGGCCTCATAGGCACTGTCCGGAATGCTGGCATTGAGCCCTGCCCCCCGTTGGACGGTGACCTGATGGCCCTGGCCAATCAGTTTCTTGATGGTTTCCGGGGTCGCAGCGACCCTTGTCTCACCGGTCTGCGTCTCGAGAGGAACACCAATGTGCACGACTATTTCTCCTGCGGTGACCTTTTGTCTTTTTAAAAGCCAGCGCACTTCGGATGGTGCGCTGGGGCGGCTGTGGAGCGCCGACCCGCCGAATCCCGGGCGGGCGAAGCATTTTGCAGACGAAGCCAGAGGCCTTCAACCGGTTCTGGAGCGAAACGAAGTCAAAACTACAAGTCACCCTGTGACCGTATGTCGCAACGGCCAGGCTGCAGCCTGTCAAACATAGGCTATTGGCAGATTAGGAGAAAAAAACAAAAAATTTGCGGTTGATTCGCTTACGGCTTGGTGAATGTCGCAAAATAACCCGCGAAGCCGCGCCGTAAGCAGGGTTAAAGCGGATTTTTGCTCCTGCATAACAGTTTATGTATATGCGACAAATACATATATCTGTAGGTGTTAAAAATAATTGACTACGGAGTCAATTTATCGTGCCTGCTCACGTCTTGGCCGTGTACGCCTGGGCCTGGCTTACCAGCCAGTCACGGAAGGCGCGCAGCGAAGCCGACTCCACTTTGCGCTCCGGAATCATCAGATAGTAGGCCTTGTCACTACTCAGGGCATGCCTGTTAGCGACCACCAACCTACCCTCCTCCAGCTCGCGCTGGATCAGGAACGGTGGAATCAGGGCGATGCCCATCTCATGCATGGCCGCCTGAGCGAGCATCGAGAATAGTTCATAGCGCGGGCCTGTCATGTCGCGTTCCACATTCATGCCGACGCTGCCGAACCATTGCCGCCAGGCATAGGGGCGCGTGCTCTGCTGCAGCAGTGGCAGTTGGGCAATACGCTGAGCGTCGAGTGTGCCCTGCCCGCCCAGCAGCGCCGGGCTGCACACCGGTACCGGGTTTTCCCCCATCAGCCGGTGCGACTGGGTGCCGGACCAGTCGGCATCGCCGAAGTAGATAGCGGCATCGAAGGTGGTGTCGGCAAACAGGAATGGCCGGGTGCGGTTGGTGAGGTTTACCGTGACCTCCGGGTGGCGCTGCTGGAAGTCCTTTAGCCGTGGTAGCAGCCATTGGGTACCGAAGGTGGGCACGACGGCCAGCTCGATCACGTTGGCGCCCTGCTGGCGCATGACTGACAAGGTGTCGCGCTCTACCGCGTCCAGTTGGGCGGCCACTTGGCGGCTATAGGAAAGGCCTGCTTCGGTCAGCTTCACGCCGCGGCGCGAGCGGCGGAACAGTTCCACATTGAGGAAGGCTTCCAGGCCGCCTATCTGCCGACAGACGGCGCCCTGGGTCAGTGCAAGTTCCTGGGCGGCCTTGGTAAAGCTCTCGTTGCGGGCCGCCGCCTCGAAGCAAACCAGGGCGGCGGTACTGGGGATCTTGCGGCGCATGTACGTCAACCTCACTCGTAAGGCTGTCAATATGGCGTTTTGCCGATTTACGAAGTGACAAATTATCACTAATTGGTGCGCAATCCTCGTTTGTCCCGGCGGCCGATCAGGCCTAGGCTCAAAGGCACAAGAAACTGCCCCCTATTTCGAGGATTTCGCTCATGGCCGGTAAAGCAAGCTTCAACTGGATCGACCCGCTGCTGCTCGATCAGCAGCTCACTGAAGAAGAGCGCATGGTGCGTGACAGCGCTTATCAGTTCGCCCAGGACAAGCTGGCCCCGCGTGTGCTCGAGGCCTTCCGTCATGAACAGACCGACCCGGCGATCTTCCGTGAAATGGGTGAGGTCGGGTTGCTGGGCGCCACCATTCCCGAGCAATACGGTGGCAGTGGCCTGAACTACGTTTGCTACGGCCTGATTGCTCGCGAGGTAGAGCGCATCGACTCGGGTTACCGCTCGATGATGAGCGTGCAGTCGTCGCTGGTGATGGTGCCAATCAACGAGTTCGGTACCGAGGCACAAAAGCAGAAGTACCTACCCAAGCTGGCCAGCGGCGAGTGGATCGGTTGCTTCGGCCTGACCGAGCCCAACCACGGCTCCGACCCGGGTTCGATGATCACTCGTGCCCGGAAGGTCGACGGCGGCTACCGCCTGACTGGCAGCAAGATGTGGATCACCAACAGCCCGATCGCCGATGTATTCGTGGTCTGGGCCAAGGACGATGCGGGTGATATCCGCGGCTTTGTTCTGGAAAAGGGTTGGCAAGGCCTCAGCGCGCCGGCGATTCACGGCAAGGTCGGCCTGCGCGCCTCCATCACTGGCGAAATCGTCATGGATAACGTATTCGTGCCGGAGGAAAACATCTTCCCGGATGTACGCGGCCTCAAGGGCCCGTTCACCTGCCTGAACTCCGCCCGATATGGCATCTCGTGGGGTGCGCTGGGCGCTGCGGAAGCCTGCTGGCACACCGCGCGTCAGTACACCCTGGACCGTCAGCAATTCGGTCGCCCGTTGGCTGCCAACCAGTTGATCCAGAAGAAGCTGGCCGACATGCAGACGGAAATCACCCTGGCACTGCAGGGCTGCCTGCGTCTGGGGCGCATGAAGGACGAAGGCACAGCTGCAGTGGAGATCACCTCGATCATGAAGCGCAACTCCTGTGGCAAGGCGCTGGATATTGCTCGCATGGCGCGTGACATGCTGGGTGGCAATGGCATTTCCGATGAGTTCGGCGTGGCTCGTCACCTGGTCAACCTGGAGGTGGTCAACACCTATGAAGGTACTCACGATGTGCATGCACTGATCCTGGGGCGTGCGCAGACCGGCATCCAGGCCTTCTATTGATAAGGAGCCAGCCCATGGGCGCGCTATCACATCTGCGGGTGCTGGACCTTTCTCGCGTGTTGGCCGGCCCATGGTCTGGCCAGATTCTAGCTGACCTTGGTGCCGATGTGATCAAGGTCGAGCGCCCTGGCAGTGGTGACGATACCCGCTCGTGGGGGCCGCCCTTCCTCAAGGATGCCGAGGGTGAGAACACCAGTGAGGCGGCCTATTACCTGTCGGCCAACCGCAACAAGCGCTCGGTTACGATCGACTTCACACAGGCCGAGGGGCAGCGCCTGGTACGTGAGTTGGCGGCGAAGTCCGATATCGTCATCGAGAACTTCAAGGTTGGTGGGTTGGCTGCCTACGGTCTGGACTACCAGAGCCTGAAGGCGATCAACCCGCGGCTTATCTATTGTTCCATCACCGGGTTCGGGCAGACCGGGCCTTATGCAAGGCGCGCGGGTTATGACTTCATGATCCAGGGGTTGGGCGGGCTGATGAGCCTGACCGGCCGCCCGGAAGGTGAGGAAGGTGCGGGGCCGGTCAAGGTAGGGGTGGCGCTGACCGACATCCTTACCGGGTTGTATTCCACGGTGGCGATCCTCGCTGCCCTCGCCCATCGCGAGCAGACCGGGGTGGGCCAGCATGTCGACATGGCGTTGCTCGATGTGCAGGTGGCCTGCCTGGCGAATCAGGCGATGAACTACCTGACCACGGGCAACCCGCCTCGTCGCCTGGGTAATGCGCACCCCAATATCGTGCCTTATCAGGATTTTCCGACGGCGGATGGCGACTTCATCCTTACCGTGGGCAACGATAGCCAGTTCCGCAAGTTCGCCGAGGTGGCTGGGCAGCCGCAGTGGGCGGACGACCCGCGTTTCGTTACCAACAAGCTGCGGGTTGCCAACCGGGCCGAGCTGATTCCTCTGATTCGCCAGGCCACGGTGTTCAAGACCACGGCGGAATGGGTGAGCCAACTGGAGGCTGCAGGGGTGCCGTGCGGGCCTATCAATGACCTGGCGCAGATGTTCCAGGACCCGCAGGTGCTGGCGCGCGGATTGGCGGTAAGCATTCCGCATCCGTTGGCGGGGAGTGTGCCGCAGGTGGCGAGCCCGATACGGTTGTCGGAGACGCCGGTTGAGTACCTTCGCGCACCGCCGCTGCTGGGTGAGCATACCGAGGTGGTGCTGGAGGATGTATTGGGGCTGGATGCCGGTGAGGTGCAGCGGCTGCGCAGTGCCGGTGTGCTTTAAGGACGTTTGGCTTTGGTGAAAAGCGGGGTGGCCGTCAGGCCTCCCCGCTTTGCTTTTCAGCGATATCAAGGTTTCTTGAAATTAAGGGTTGACGCGGTTTCGAATCCCCTTATAATGCGCCCCACTTCTGACGTAGTCGAAGCGCAAAACTTCTTGCAAATCAATTAGTTGGGCGATTCAGGTAGTGTCAGGAGCGCTTCGATCGAATGATCGGCAGTGGTTGAGATGATGGTTGACAGCGCTTCTAAACGCTGTATGATTCGCCTCCCGCTACGAGAGATCGCAGCGAGTCAAGTGTTTGAAGCTAAACGAGTTTCTCGCAGAAAACTTCAAAATAAACGCTTGACAGCAAATGAGGAAAGCGTAGAATGCGCGCCTCGGTTGAGACGAAAGGCTCTTAACCAAACGCTCTTTAACAAATCGAATCAAGCAATTCGTGTGGGTGCTTGTGAGTACGGACTGATAGTCACAAAGATTATCAGCATCACAAGT